>JACPAX010000021.1 GCA_016180585.1 Candidatus Omnitrophota bacterium
GCGGCCGTTCGGGAAAGCGGCGCCTCCTCCAAAAAAGATTTTGGAAAAACCATGAAACTTCTCACCGAGCGGTTGGCCGGACAGGCGGAGCCGCGGAGAATCAGCGGACTTCTGGCCAAACTTTTAGTCTAAAAAAGGAATCGGCATGGAAATCAGAAAACCTTTTGTGGCCATTATCGGCGCCGGCCAGGTGGGCGCGACGACGGCCCAGAGAATTCTTGAGAAAAATATCGCGGACGTGGTCCTCTTTGACGTGGTCGAGGGAATGCCGCAGGGGAAGGCGCTGGATCTGATGGAGGCGGCGCCCCTCGAGGGGCACGACCGCCGCGCGATAGGAACCAATGATTACAAAGATCTCCAAGGGGCCGAGATCGTCGTCGTCACCGCGGGTCTCCCGAGGAAACCCGGAATGAGCCGCGAAGACCTGCTCGCCCTGAACGCAAAAATCGTCACCGACGTCTGTTCCAACATCAAGCGTTACGCCCCGGAGTCCAAGATCCTCCTCGTCACCAACCCTCTGGACTTGATGACCTATCTTGCCCGCCGGGTCACCGGGTTTCCGAGCAAGCGCGTGTTTGGCATGGCGGGCGTGCTGGATACCGCCCGAATGCGTTTTTTTATCGCCGACCGGCTGGGCCTGGTCCCCAAGGACGTCGAGGCCGTTGTTTTGGGGGGACACGGAGACCTCATGGTGCCGGTCTCCAGCCGGACGAAGGCCGGGGGAAGACCCTCGAAAGAAAAAATTCCTCCCGGAGAACTTTCGAAGATTGAGCAGAGGACTCGTGACGGTGGGGCGGAGATTGTGGCGCTTTTAAAGACGGGGAGCGCTTACTATGCGCCGGCAAGCTCCGTCTGCGAGATGGTCCGTTGCGTGCTCCGGGACGAGCACAAAATCCTTCCGGTTTGCGCCTACGCCCAAGGCGAATACGGCATCAAAGATATTTACTTCGGCGTCCCCGCCGAACTTGGCGCCGGAGGCGTGGAAAGGATTATCGAGATTCCCCTGGACCCCGAAGAAGAAAAGGGCCTGCGTCTGTCCGCCCAGAAAGTCCGGCAGGGCGTCGCCGAGCTTGAGAAGCTCTTGCCTTCATGAAAATCCACGAGTACCAGGCCAGGGAACTCCTCAGGGCCTGTCAGGTTCCCGTCTCCCGCGGAGAGCTTGTCCAAAAAACCGCCGACGCGGCTTCTATCTTTAAAGCGCTGGCTAACCCCTCCTGCATCGCCAAGGTCCAGGTCTTGACCGGCGGCCGCGGAAAAGCGGGGGGCGTGAAGCGCGTGCAAACGGCCGAAGAAGCCGAAAAATTCGTCCGCCGTTTTTTAGGCGCCGACTTTTCCACTTATCAGTCGGCCGGACAAAAAAACATGGTTCGGTCCGTTCTGATCGCCGAGGACATTCCGATCGCCAAAGAATTTTATCTCGGGGTCGTCTTGGACCGGACGGTCAACACCCCCGTGATTCTTTTTTCAAAACAGGGAGGCATCGAGATCGAGGAGGCGGCGGTCAAGTCGCCCGGCTCCATCGAGAAAATCCCGTTTTCTCCCGATGACCCGCCCTCCGCGGAGAAAATCCTTTCCCGGATCCGACGGCATTTTTCCGATTCCGACGTTCCCGCCCAGATCGCCGAGATCGCCCGGTTGCTTGCCCGTTTTTTCGTCGACAAAGACGCCGCCGTTTGCGAAATCAATCCCTTGGCGCTCACTCCGCAAAAAAAGGTCCTCGCGCTGGACGCCAAAATGGTTTTTGACGACAACGCCCTGTTCAGGCGTCCGGAGATCCGGGCGCTAAAAGACCCGGAGGAGGAGGACGAGCGGGAAAAAAAAGCCGGGGAATTCGGTTTAAGCTATGTGTCGATGGACGGCAACGTCGGGTGTCTGGTCAACGGCGCGGGGCTTGCCATGGCAACCATGGACATGATTCAGCTCGCCGGAGGAAAACCGGCCAATTTCCTGGATGTCGGGGGAGGGGCCACCGTCGCCCAGGTCCGGGAAGGCTTCAAGATCATTCTCCAGCACGCCGGCGTCCGGTCGATTTTAGTCAACATCTTCGGCGGAATCATGAAATGTGATGTGATCGCCCAGGGAGTCCTCGAGGCCTCGCGCGAGATCCGGCTGTCCCTCCCGCTTGTCGTCCGCCTGGAGGGAACCCGGGTGGAGGAGGGAAGAGCGCTGTTAAAAAATTCGGACCTTAAAATCATCTCGTGCCAGACCATCCGGGAGGCGGCCGCGGCCGCCGTGCAGAAAGCCGGAGATCATCAAACATCCCATGTCCATCCTCGTCGATAAAAACACAAAAGTCATTTGCCAGGGCATCACCGGCAAGGCCGGGTCTTTTCATGCCCAGCAATGTCTCGAATACGGCACGCAGGTGGTCGCCGGCGTAACCCCGGGGAAAGGGGGGAGTTTGGTGGGCGCGATTCCCGTTTATGATACGGTCGCCGAGGCCGTTGCCGCCACCGGGGCGGACGCTTCCATGATTTACGTCCCGGCGCCTTTTGCGCTTTCGGCAATCCGGGAGGCCGTGGACTCCAAGGTCAGACTCGTCGTGTGCATCACCGAGGGGATCCCGACACTCGACATGGTGCGGGCCGTAGAATACGCCGCCGTCAACCATACCCGTATCATCGGACCCAACTGTCCCGGGATCGTCACGTCCGGAGAATGCAAAATCGGCATCATGCCCGGTTACATCCATCAAAAGGGCGGGGTGGGCGTCATCTCCAGAAGTGGGACCCTCACCTATGAAGCGGTCTGGCAGATCACCTCCTGCGGACTTGGTCAGTCTACCTGCATCGGCATCGGCGGGGACCCTGTGATTGGGACCGGGTTCATCGAGCTCCTCGATCTTTTTGAACGGGATCCCCGGACCGAAGCGGTCCTTCTGATCGGTGAAATCGGCGGAACCCGGGAGGAAGAAGCCGCCGCTTATATCCAAAAAAACATGAAGAAAAAAGTCGCGGCGTTCATCGCCGGAGCCACCGCCCCCGAAGGAAAGCGGATGGGGCATGCGGGCGCCATCATCTCGGGGTCTCACGGGACCGCCCGGGAAAAAATGGAGGTCCTTGAAGAAAAGGGGGTCCAGGTGATTCAAAACTTGAGCGACATCGGAAACACCCTGAGGGAATTCTTCTAGTCTATGGGCTCCAAGGACCACTCGTTTGATATCGTCTCGGAAGTGAACCTGCAAGAGGTGGACAACGCGGTCCAGCAAGCCAAGAAGGAAATCGCCCAACGTTTCGATTTCAAAGATTCCGCCAGCTCCATCGACTTCGATAAATCCGAGAAAAGCATCACGCTGAAGACCGAGAATGAATACCGCCTCAAAACCCTGATCGATCTTCTGTACACGAAGTGCGCCAAGCGCGGCGTGTCACTGAAAGCCCTCAAACCGGACACGATGATCGCCGGAATGGCCGGCGGTTCGGTCAAACAGGTGATCAAAATCCAAAACGGGATCCCTTCGGACAAGGCCAAAGAAATCGTCAGAAACCTCAAAGAATCCAAGATAAAGGTCCAGGCTCAAATCCAGGAAGACAAGGTGCGGGCTCAATCCCCGAAGATCGACGAGCTCCAAGCCGCAATTGCCCACCTCAAATCGAAGGATTTTGGGCTGGACCTTCAATATGTTAATTTTCGCTAAAATAATCTAGGGGCATTATGCTCTTGTAAAAAAAAGCTTGCATTATAAAATAATTATGCTAGATTAGCTATGTTTACATTGCTTTTATAACTAGGAGGAAAAATCGGTGAGAAAATTAGTAACAATAATGGTCTTGGCCCTGGTGGCAATGTCCATCGGGTCTCTGTCGTATGCTGATGAGGCGAGCTCAGCTGTGGACAGCACTTCATTCAAAAATCTCCAAAACGGCGGACGCAATGTCTCCACCGGTTTGATGAATGTGATGGACAGCACCTCAGCCGAGATGGCTAAAGCGAAGAATCCGGGAGAGCGGGTGACGGGCTTCGTTGCCGGCACTGCGATCGCGACCCAGAAAACGGTGCATCAGTTCGGCGCAGGCGTCATTGATGTGCTGACTTTCTGGATTCCCAAAAAAGAACCCTTGATCAAAGAACAGGCTTAAAACCGGGAATAAGCCGGGTCATCCCGCTCCCGCTTCTTTCAGGCCCGTTTTAAAGCGGCGGAAAGAAGCGGGAGTTTTTTGTCTTGAAAGGCCTATGGCGGAGCTCTATAATTGGGGTTTATGAAAAAAAATGACGTCGCGAATTTGACCCGGCTCCTCCTCAAAGCCTTGGGGGAAAACCCCGACCGGCAAGGTCTAAAAAAGACGCCCCAGCGCGTCCGGGCCTCTCTGGAATACCTGACCGCCGGTTACCGTAAAAATGCGCGAGAAGTGCTTAATAACGCCGTTTTTGACGAGGAGTACGATGAAATGGTCCTCATCAAAGACATCGACTTTTTCAGCCTCTGCGAACACCATCTTTTGCCCTTTTACGGAAAATGCCATGTCGCCTACATCCCCAAAGGGAAGATTATCGGCCTCAGCAAAATACCGCGAATCGTCGATATTTTTGCCCGCCGGCTCCAGGTGCAGGAACGGATGACCAGCCGGATTGCGGGGTGTCTGAAAGAGGCCCTGGACCCTCTGGGGGTCGCCGTCGTGATTGAGGCGGTGCACCTGTGCATGGCGATGCGCGGGGTCGAAAAACAAAACGCCACCTGCATCACAAGTGCCATGCTCGGCGTTTTCCGAACGGATCGCGGTACGCGCTCGGAATTCATGAATTTGATCGGAAGAAAATAAACGGCCCTCCGCCGGATGCGCCATACCTTCACCAAGATCTTTTGTTTCAGCGCCAGCGCCGAGAGCCACGGCAGGGTCACCGGACATAACTACAAGCTGGGCGTGACCGTGGACGGCCTCGAAGAAAACGCCGAGGGCGGCTTTGAGGAAGCGGTCCAAAAGGCTTTGATCGAAAAAATACATTCGCGTGATCTGGGGACGGACGTGGATTTCCTGAAAGGGAAGGCCCTCGGCGACCAAGCGCTTCTTGAGATCTTCGGAGGAATCATTCAAAAAATCATCGCGCCCCTGGGCCTGAGATCGTTGACGCTCGAGCGGGACGAGAGGACGATCCGCACGCTGATCTTCTTGCCGGAATTTCCAAAGATATCCCATGACCGCTGAGCGCTCAAGAACACTGCGCGTGGGCCTGGCGCAGATCAACACCACGGTCGGCGATTTTGACGGAAATCTCGCCAAAGTGACCGAGGCCATTCGCAAAGCCAGAGACTGCCGGGCGCAGGTCCTGACCTTTCCCGAACTTGCCCTCACGGGCTACCCCCCGGAAGACCTGCTGTTCAAACGGTCCTTCGTTTCCAAAAACCTGGAGGCGCTGAGGGCCCTGCTTTCCCACACCCATGGGCTGTGCGTAGTCCTTGGTTTCGTGGACCGAAAAAAAGGGGGGGAGCTGTATAATGCGGCCGCGCTTCTTGCCGACGGACGACTACGCCACGTGTACCATAAAACGGCGCTTCCGAATTACGGCGTTTTTGACGAAAAAAGATATTTTCTTCCGGGAAAGAGCCCCGGAGTATTCACGCTGGGCGACATGCGCATGGGCCTGAGCATTTGCGAAGACCTGTGGGATAAAAAATCGTGGGTGTACCAAAAAAAAGTCTGCGGCCAGATGGCGCTCTTCATCAATATCTCGGCCTCGCCTTACCACCGGCTCAAACACTACCAGCGTCTTTCGCTTGTGCGGAATCTCGCCGGGTTTCACCGTACCGCGGTGATCTATCAAAACCTTGTCGGGGGACAGGATGAACTTGTGTTTGACGGCGGGAGCATGGTCATCGATTCGCGGTCCCGTCTGGTCACGCGAGCGGAAAGTTTTAAAGAAGACCTCGTGTTCGCGGATCTCACGTTACCCAAAAAATGGACGGGGGTTTTTAAAGATCCCGGGAGAACGCCGTTGCGACCACGCCCACAGCCCCGCGAGCTCTCCAGGGAAGAGGAGGTCTACCGGGCGCTGGTCCTCGGCACCCGGGATTACCTGCATAAAAATAATTTCAAAAAGGCCCTGATTGGCATCAGCGGCGGCATTGATTCGGCGCTGGTGGCCTGCATTGCCGTGGACGCGCTGGGCGCCCGGAACGTCACGGGAGTAACCATGCCTTCCCGTTATACCTCGGGCGGGACTTATGCCGACTCCAAGACACTCTGCAAAAAACTCGGCGTCGCGCTTCTCGAGTTTCCCATTGAACGCGTGCACCGCGCCTATCTTCTTCTTTTGAAAAGGGCCTTTAAAAACTGTGGCCCGGGCATCGCGGAGGAAAACCTACAGGCAAGAATACGCGGAAATATCCTCATGGCCCTCTCCAACCAATTCGGGCATCTCGTGCTTACCACCGGCAACAAAAGCGAGCTGGCCACGGGATACTGCACGCTCTACGGCGACATGGCCGGCGGCTTTGCCGTCCTAAAGGACGTGCCCAAGACGCTGGTCTACAAACTGGCCGGATACCGCAACTCGCTGGCATCCGGACCCGTGATCCCGCAGAGCATTATCCGGAGAGCGCCGACCGCGGAGCTTCGTTTGAACCAGAAAGACCGGGACAGCCTGCCGCCTTATCCGCTGCTGGACCGTTGCCTGGAGCTTTACGTGGAAAAAGACCTTCCGTTTGAGCGCATCGTCCGAGGCGGCGTGCCTCCAAAAATCGCGCTCGAAATCGTCAGAAAAGTCGACCTGAACGAATACAAAAGAAGGCAGGCTCCCCCGGGAGTCAAGATTACCCCGCTCGCTTTCGGGAAAGACCGGCGCATCCCCATCACGCACCGTTTCTATCCGTCTTCTCAAAAAACCCCGGGCTCGCCTGAGGGACTCCATTTCAAATGACGGCCGGTCGACGAACGCGGTTTCTTCTTCTGATCCTCTTGCTCCAGGCCTCGCTGGCGCTGGCGATGTTCAGCGTTTATGATCCGAATTGCCGGGCAAGCCTGTGGCAGGGCGGCCCCGGAGGGACAAAAACGCCGGCCGCAAACTACGGGACCTCCGCGGGATTCAAGGTCCTGAAGCGGTTTTCATTCGACGGCGAAGAACCCTTAAAAGATTGGGAAGAGAAAATTTTTCGAAAAAAAACCGCCTACACCGTCATGAGAGAAGCGGGGCGGGGGTTCCTTAATTCGGCGAGCGCCGGCGCCTCGTCGGGGCTTTACACGAAGTTGAATCTTGAGGTCTCGCCGGACCTGCTCCTCTCCTGGAGGTGGCGCGCGATCCGTTTTCCGAGGAAGAAATCCCCCGATCGGCTTTCGGACAGCCGGCAGGATGATTTCGCGGCCAGGCTTTACGTGATTTTCCCGGGGTCCAATTTCTTCAACTCCCATGTCATCGAGTATCTCTGGGATGAAAAGGTCAGAGCCGGCAAGGTCGAGTCCAGCCCTTTTTCAAACAAGGTGAAGCTTTTCGTGTTGCGCAGCGGGGAGCCTGACCGCAAGGAGGACTGGGCGGAAGAAGAAAGGAATATTTATGACGACTACCGGCGGCTCTTTGGCGAAGAACCCCGGCGGCCCCTGGGAGCGCTCGCCATCATGAGCGATTCCGACAACACGGGAACAACCTCGGAATCCGATTTTTCCGAGATCCTCATCAAAACCAAGGACAAAACAGCGGCGGCGCCCGCGATGATAACTGAACCGCGCGCCTAAACGCCAAAAAAGGACACGAGACCGATGAAAACCCGCACCCGATGGATTTTGAAACACCCCTTGCAAACCAAGTACCTCCTTCTTGTGATTCTGGCGATGCTGATCCCGCTGGCGACGCTGGGATTCTGTTTTTACAAAATTACCTTCCGCCTGTTGGCCGAGCAAATCGCGTTTCCCGAAGCGATTACGGCCAATCTCCTTCCGGTGATTCACGGCGTCAACCGTCTCCTCTTGGTGACGCTTCCGCTCTCAAGCCTTCTTGTTCTGTGGCTTGCCGTGCTCGTGTCGCATCGGCTTGCCGGACCTCTGGAACGGCTGGAAAAAGAGCTGGACGAGATCCTCGCGGGGAATACCGCTCGCCGGATCGCCTTGAGAGAAAAAGACGACCTGAAAGGCCTGGCCTCCAAGATTAACTCGCTTTGATTCTGGGCGCTTTTTTGACCCAAAACGCCTCCTGGCATAACGCCTCCCTTGCTATTTCCAATTTAAAGAAGAAGGGCATGATTTCCGTGTCCCGACTTTCGCGCGTCCCTGCCCGCTCGCTGGCCCAGGTCATCAGGCCCGCGGGTTACTTCAACGTCAAGGCCGCCCGCATCAGGAACTTCGCTCTTTTTTTAAACCGGGAGTATGGCTCTCTAAAAAATCTGTTCAGGGAGAAAACGCCTCTTTTAAGAACCAGGCTCCTCCAAGTGAACGGCGTTGGGCCGGAGACCGCCGACAGCATCCTTTTGTATGCGGCCAAGCGGCCCGTTTTCGTGATAGACGCTTACACCCGCCGGATATTTTCCCGCCTTGGGCTCGTCCCCGGCGACGCAAGTTACGAGCAGATTCAGGCGTTTTTTATGGACCCGTTGCCTGCCGACCGCCGGCTTTTCAACGAGTATCACGCGCTCCTTGTGCGTCTTGCCAAAACCCATTGCCTGGCTTCCAAGCCACGCTGCTATTCCTGCCCGATTCTGGCCCTCTGCCGTTACGGAAAACATTAATCCCGTCGTCACACCGATTTAACATTTGCAAATACAATAAAAGGCGTTAGAATTAAGCCTTATTAAAAAATCGTGCCTCCAGTTTATGCCGCGGAAAGGGGGGATAGGCTCACAGGCCTTGAGAGGCGAAGGCAACCGGATCAGTTGCCGCTTAAAGACAGTCTCGTTCACATCGAAAATAAAGAAGTTGACGGAGGAAAAATGAAGCTTACAAAAGCGCTGTTCGTCTTGGCGCTTGCGCTTGGGCTGGCTCTCCCCGCGCACGCCGAGACTCAAAACGTGAAAGTCAGCGGGTCGATAGACATTTACGGTTTCTACCGTAACAATTTCGACCTTCAAAAAAGCAATGACAGCGGCGCAGCCGATGCCGCGGCCGCCGCACCGGCCGTGCAGGCCGGCGATCACGCGGCGAGTCAAACGCACCGGTCCGAGGGGGATTCCTACTTCATGGGGATTACCCAGCTTGAGATAGACGCGGATCTGACCGACGGCGTCTCCACGGTGGTCAATCTGATCAACCAGAGAGATTGGAACGCCGATGTCTTTGATACGACTACGGCGAATACCGCCGAGGAGTTCGACGTGATCCTGGACCTGGCTTATGTGAAGCTCAAGGAAGCGTTTTACTCTCCGTTGACGCTGACCATCGGCCGGCAGGACCTCGTCTTCGGACGCGGGTTTATTCTGGGCTGGAATCCCCAGGATCCGACGACCACCATCCAGGCGGACGAATTCACGCAGATCCAGTCTTTTGACGCCATCCGCGGCACTCTGGATTTTAATCCATGGACGGTGGACTTAGTCTATTCCAAGACGAACGAAAACTCCCACGACCCGGAAGATGACCGCGATTTATATTTTACGAACGTAAACTATAAATTCTCGGAGCGCAATGCCGTGGCCGAGGGTTATTTCTTCGCGGACTTGGACAAGCATACGACGGCGAGCGCCGCGGGCAGTAACAACAATGACACCTATACCCTCGGCGGCCGCTTTCAGTACGATCCTATTGCCCAGGGGACCCTGGGAGGGGAGTTGGCCTACCAGTTCGGCAACTACAGCAATGCGGCCGGAGCGGCGGACAGGGACCGGGGCGCTTGGGCGCTGGACCTTTTCGGCGAGTACCGTATTGAGAACCCCTGGAAACCCACGGTAGGCATCGAATACGTCTATTTATCCGGGGAAGAGGTAACCGCCTCCAGCTCGGAGAGCTGGAGCATGTGGAGAGGGGACTTCCGCCTTCCGGTCTACGGCTGGATCCATGATTATCTCGAGCTCTACTACGAAACGGGGCTCGTGGGTGATTACGCCTCCGGCCAGAACCAGGAGCACCTCTCGCTCTACGGTTCCATGGTTCCGATGGAAGACGTAAAGCTGTCGGCAAACTACTTTTACTTCAGAACGGTAGAACCGGTGCACCCCAGCGGCCTGGCCGGGTCCTCCTCTCTCAGTAAAGATATCGGGCATGAGTTGGATACCGCGCTGACCTATGCCTACAGCGAAGACGTGACCTTTACCTTCATGGCCAATTGGTTCATCCCAGGAAGTTTCTATACTTCGGGAATGGACAGCAGGGCCTCAGAGTACCTCTCAGAAGTAAAGGTAGTGTTCTAAGTATAGTAGCTTAAAGAACTTATCCCCCTGAAAGGCTCTTTCTTTCAGGGGGATTTTTTGTCCCCATTATTTGTTATTTATTGATTAATATGGTATACTTTTGTTTAGAATTAGATATTTATTAATAGAGGTTTTAGTGCAAAATGCGACGCCTTCAGGGTTTTACTCTCGTTGAGGTGATGGCGGCTGTGCTTATTTTTATGATCGGTCTGGTCGGGATCTTGTTCGTCAGCATCGAGAGCATGAGCATGACAAAAAGAGCCGAATACGCCTATACTGCCTACAACCTCGCCAAAAACCGCCTTGAAACATTAAGGGCCATGTCCTTTGACGACCTGGCTTCGGCCGAAGAGACCGAGGTGACCGTCGATGAGTCCGGCGTATCCGACGAAGCGGGGAACTTCATCCGCTCTACAGCCATCGAGACCGGTTACTCGGGAGACAGTGATCTGGTGAGTGCGGCCGTTACCGTCTCCTATCTCTTCAAAGGACAGCAAAGCGGGGGGCCAATGGAAATGAGCACCGTTATTTACAACGCAGAGGGGTGACCTTCATGCGTCCGCTGGGCAAAAGAGGTTTTTCCCTCATTGAGGCGCTGATTTCACTGGGTATCGGGACGGTATTTCTCACCGCCGTCTACAACACCTGGATTTTTTCCACGCGATCCTGGAAAGAGGAAAACCTCAACAGCGAGCTCCGCTACGCGATCGAAACCGCCATGGAAAAAATCAAGGAGGACGTGCGGCTCTCCGATGGCAACGAGCTTTTATTCTACCCTTCAACCGCCGCGACATTCTCCGCGATCAGCCTGCCGCGCGCGACAATAGACAGCGGCGGCTTCCTGAGCATCAACGAAGAAACGGGTATCGTGTGGGACAAGACCGTTATCTATCACGTCTACGACAATGCGGGGACGCTTGAATTGCGACGGACCCTGATCGGCTCTTTCAATGCCAGCTCCGCGGCCCGGCAGGCCCAACTCGACGAGACGGTGGAATCGGGGGAGGGGCCTTCAGGATCCGAAACAAGGGCGCTCTTCTCCGCGACGGACGTGGGCCTCGAAATCTCGCCCTCAAACATGACCTTCGACGGCTATCAGGCCAGCCTGGCCCGAAGCGGCAACACAAAATTTGGGAGCGTTCTGATGGCCGCCGGCAATCACACGATCCGCTTTCAGGTGGCGGGGAAAAACGACTCCTCCAGCGGTTACCGCCTGGGAATCGACCGTCTCAGTCTGACCCCCAGCGGGGGGTCCCAGGAGGCCGAGACTCTCACCGTATCCGCCAGCAACGGCCGGACCCAAAATATCGAGGGGATGGCCTTTTATCCCGAAAACGGGATTTGGAGCGGAAATTACCATCTGGAGTACCAGTCGTCGGCGGTGGGCGACTACATCGAGCTCCAGACTTATTACGACCAGTGGCGGGAATCCAATTTTAACAACATGACTCATTCCAATACCGAGGTTACCCACTATGATCCCGTGCTCTCCGTGATGAGCCGGGAAAACCAGAGCCTGACGCCTTCCTGGCAGGCCATCAGCCAAACGGATGGGGAAGAGACGAATCAGGCGCTGTCCAACGTGACGGTGCGAACCGTCATCGGCGGCGGTTTTGTCACTCAGTCGGCGATGATGATTCGTTTTAAATTCAAGGCCCCGACGAACGCCGCCCTCGAGATCTCATCCGCTTATTTCGGCCTTCGAAACGGATCCGGACCCAATTTTTCCGCAGCCCCGACGCCGCTTTATTTTGACAACGACACCGTCCCCAGCGGCGATGAAGATCCGGAGGGGGCTCTTGGCGCCGGCTCGGTCACCTCAAAAACCGTCCCGGCGGGGCATCATGTCTGGACCAATTGGTTCATCTACACGATCGACACGGGATTCGCGGTGCCTGATTTTCTGATTAGCTTCTACGCCGCCGGAGGCCAGGCGGTCCAATGGGAAGACCCGCTTGCCGCCACCCATTCCTACGAGATCACCGGAGACGTGGCGGCATCCACGGAGGACCAGACGGGCGACGCAACAGCCAAGATCTACGCCTGCGCCGTGGAAGAGATGGCTTCGTGGACCAATACAGGCGTCGGCACTTCGCAGATTTACGACACCAAAGTGATGAATCCCGCTTATCACACGCTTACTTTCGCCACGAACGGCGAAGGCGCTTATTCGGTCAAAGTCAGGTCGTCCGACGATCCGGCAATGGCAGGCGCTACGGACTGGGCCTTGGTCTCGGACCATACCTCTTCGCCTTCGGCTCTCAGCATCGGCGCGGGCCGTTACGTGCAGTTTCAGGCCACGCTGGCCGCCGCAAACCCCTATACGGCATACCCCGAGTTGGACGATGTCACGATCCAATGGCCCGGAATTACCTCGCTTGTGGATGTCAGCGGCCACTTTACCAAGCGTCCGAATTACGGCACTTTTCAAGTGCAGGTTGACGGGGAAAATCTGGTGAATGCCCTTGGAATTTATCTGACCGCGGCAAAAGAATATCAGGGAAGAGAACACCGTTTTGAACTCAAGGCGGAGGTCAACACCAAAAATACGGGGAAATGATCATGAGGCTACACGGTCCGGACGGAAAGCAGGGCACCATCTTCCTCTCCGCGATGATCTCGGCGCTTTTGATGGCCATCGTCGGCGGCTCTATTTACCGCCTGTCTTCCCAAGACATGCATTATGTCGCTCAACTCAAAAAATCCCTGCAGGCCCAACAGTTGGCCGAGGCCGGCCTCTCCGAGGCGTTAAACACTTTAAAAGACGATTGGAACCAAAAAGACAGCGCCGGCGCTTTTCCGGAAACGGATTTGGGCGCCGGTTCCTATGACGCCGATATCGTCCAGTCTTCGGGGCGGGTGCTGATTTCCTCGGTAGGCGCCGTAGACGGGACAACGCGCACCGCCACCGCGGAGGTCTCCGGCCCAAGTTCCTCTTCCGTGCTGGACTACGCGATCGCCGCCGGTGGAAACGCGGTCATTGATTCCGGGACCGGGCAGTCACCGGGGTCGATCGTCGGGGATATCTATAGCGGGGGGAATGCCGTCTTAGACGGCCCTTCAAGCGGTGGCGTGCTCGCCATCACGGGCGGGGTGGACGCGGGGGGAAGCATCGATTCCTCCAGCAGCGTCACGATCAGCGGGGCGTCCACTCCGGACCACGAAGAGGTGGCTTTTCCAACAGTAGACATGGCGTATTATCAGAACATCGCCACTGTCAACGGCAACTACACCGATGGAAATAGGACTTATAATAATACTTCGCCAATCCCATCGGACCCGGCCGGCGGAGTCATTTACGTCAGCGGAAATATCACGATTCAAGGGACTCAGTCGACCACCGCCTGTCTTGTCGCCGGCGGAAACATCACGATCAATAAGAGCGGCAGCGCTTATCCCTGCGTTACCATTAACGCCCCGGACTCGATGCCCGCCGTGGTGACTCAGGGCAACTTTACGTATTCCAGCACCGGTAACGGCGGGGCCTACCTGACCATTAATGGGGTGTCCTATTCCGGAGGCAATTTTACGTTTACCTCCGGAAATCACGACAACCTGACCCTCGCAGGGTCTTTGTTGGCCCAGGGTAACATCGTAATCTCTCCGACCTCTTACAACCAAATCTCGGTCTCTTACGGCTCTGAGACTCTAAACGGCTTTTCTTCAAGCTCCGGATCGGATGAAATGGAGATTTTAAGCTACAACCGTTAAACCCCGCCAGACTTGCATTGCCGTGGCTCTTCCCTCTATAATACCTAACATAAGATACATTATAGGACATTAGAGATTAAAAAAGAACCCCCAAAAAATGTCAAAGAACACCATGAATTAAATTAAGAACGGTAGAGAAAACCGGACAAAAGAACAAAAGCGGGGTTAAGGACTGGTTAAAGACTGCTTCTGGCATGAGAGGGCTCCTTGTGGTATACTCTGGGCATGAGAAAAACCCGGATTGACTTCGATATTCCACTTGTTTTTATGAAGGAGGGTAAGGCCTTCGTGGCCTTCTCCCCCGCGCTAGATCTTTATGAGCACGGGGACAGCTACAAGGATGTCCTTGATGCCTTTAGGCGCAAGCTCACGATTTTCCTCTCGGAGCTTGTGAAGATGGGTACGCTTGAAAAAGTGCTTTTCGACTGCGGATGGACGAAGATTAAGAACAGGTTGATCCCGCCTCAAATCATCGACCGAAAAATTGAGTCCGTTCACCTCGCCGTTTAAATGCCCTCGATAAGACCAATCCACTACAAAAAGTTTGAAAAATTTGTCCTTTACATGGGGTGCCGGTTTGACAGGCAAATCGGCGATCATCGGATTTTTAAACGCGAGGGGCTCTTGCGCCCGGTTGTGGTTCGCACCTTAAAAGACCTTCCCAAAAGCGAAATCAAATCCAATCTGCGAACGCTCAATATCACCTCCGAAGAATACCTTAAAATCATCGAGAACCTTTAGCCCCTCTTTTTGGCTGATGAAAATGTCAGGTCTGCCGTTATGGCGAGATGGCTCTGACGGGGATAAGCTATTTATTTAGGGAGGTTGGCCAGGAGAGTCTGGACTTCGCGGGAATTTCCCTGGGTCTTGGTCAAGAAACAGACGCCCACGTCAAAACCGTCCGGCTGCGCGGGGCTTTCTTCAACCCTCACCACCCTGCCCAAAAGCCCGTTTTTGACGACTAACGCCCTGGCCTCGATCTCTTGGCAAATCCTCAAAGTCCGCAGATCCAGATCCAACCAGACCAAGCTGGATATTTCAGGCGGGTTGCTCTGGGTGCTGAAAAGGATTCCGGACTGGCTGACGTTCTGTGCGGTGCCTTCCTTGGAGTTACTTTCTTTATAACTCTTGAATTCCAAAGGAGTTGTAAAACTTAGCCTAAAGAACTCTCTTTTTTCGTGAATCGCTTTTTGCTCAGACAATGCCGGCCCTCCTTCATTAGTTTGACAAACAAGGGCAGTATAGCATCAAAAAACGCCCTTTTCAAGAAAGCAAAAATCCCGGTAGTGGGGCGGAGGCCTCCCCTCCGGCGTCACCCGTTCGCCGACTTTCGCTAAAGGGCGTCCCTTAAGTCCCCCAAGCCCCCTGCGGCTCCATAGAAGCTTTTTGA
>JACPAX010000094.1 GCA_016180585.1 Candidatus Omnitrophota bacterium
TCGACGATCTTTTGAACCGGAATCTGAAGCGGCGCGGCGAGATCCTGAAGGCCGGGTCCTTCTCGCCGGCCCCGAGGGCGGCAAGACCCGTTGCTGCGATGGCCCGTCAAGCCGTAAGCCCGGCGCCTGCCGAGGCCCAGATTACCATTCTCAATGAGCCGCTGACGCCCGCTTCGCCGGCGCCTGTCGGGGTGCCGTCCTCCAGCATCAAGCCCGCTTTTCGCCTGGACCCCGTTTACGCCTGGTTGACCGATAATCAGAAGATCAACCGCACCGGCCTCCTGGACAGCTATCCCGATGACCCCGCGATGGAAGACCAGGGATTTACTTACGACCAGGCGGTGGCGGGCGCGGCGCTTCTCCAAGCCGGAAGGATCGCCGAGGCCAAAAAAATATTCGATTTTTATAGCTCCATCTGGGACGGCACCGGTTTCTGGACGGTCTACCACACGCAGTTTTCGGAAGGTCCCAAGACCGAACACCGAAAGGGGATGGGGCCGACCGCGTCCGTCGCCCTTTTTGCGATCAGCTATTATGCGGCGACCGGCGATGAAAAAGCCTTGGAGCTGGCCGAGAAGATCGCGATCTGGATTCAATCGCTTCCCGGGAGCGGCAGCGGCGCCCGCGCGGCAGGCGCCTCCAACTCCCGGTTAAATCCCGACCCGGGAACCCTTTTTTCCACCGAGGACAACCTCGGTTATTACGCGCTCTTGAGCGCCCTTGTCAAAATTCTTCCCGACTCCGACGACGACAAAGCCTCTTTTCGAGCGGAGGCGCAAGACTTGAGACGGTGGTTTGGGCGCCAGGTTTACCGCGCGGATTCCGGGCTTTTCAAACGCGGCGAAGGGGACGACACGAATGTCCTCGACGCCAATTCCGCGGCGGTCCTCGCGCTGGGCGTGAGGGGTCTTCTGGGATTGAAGGCCGCCCACTCGAATTTCACGGATTTTGACCTTGGGACTTTCGTCGGGAAGATCGAGAGCGCGTTCGCGGTGGACGCGGCGGGAGAGTTCGGCGCGTCCGATCCGGCGTTGTGGAAGGGGTTTGATTTCTCCGATTCCGCCAACGCGCGGGCCGTTGGGCGCAGAGGCGTCAATTGGGTGGAGGGGACGGCGCAGATGATCGCCGTCTACGACACGCTCGCCCGGTACTACGAGGGGCTTGGCGACGCCGCGAACGCGGAGCCTTACCAAAAAAAGCGCGATGCCCTCATCGCGGCCAATCTCCGGCAAAACATTGTGAACGCGGACCCCGCGGCCGCTTCAAGCGCTTTCCGTTATACGGATGCCCATGGGGTCCGGGTATTTGTTGACGGCGATTGGGAGCTCTCCAAGGGGAGATCCGTGGCTTCCACGGCCTGGGCGGTGCTCGCGCAAAAAGGCGTCAATCCCTTCAGCCCCGTCGGGGCTCTCGCCGATCAGGAAGAACCTCCGGTAGGTTTGTCGGGAATGGATACAGATACAACCAACCCTTCTCCGGCAGAGGAGTCCGCGGCCATGACCCCACAGGCCAATCCGCCTGCCCCGAGCGACCAGGCGATCCTGGATGATTTTATGATCCTGGTGGAGATAAACCCCCGCGCTTCCGAGATCCACGCGATTCTCGAGTCGGCGATTGGAGTGACGTCCCCCTGGGACGACGTCGAGAAGCAAATCCTCCTGAAAAATGTCTCTTGATTTAAACGGCGAGATCACCAAGACGCAGTTTAACTTGCTGACGGTAGACGGCGGGATTCTCTTTAATCGCGACGGCGCTCGATTCACAAGTCCTTTCCGGCAAATAGCGGCCCAATCCCAAGAAGTGGAGGACCATTTTCTGGCGGATGTGAGCAACTCACCCAACCAAAAGGTGATCCGGAGCATTTTACAGAGCGTTTTCGGGGATCCGGATATCGATTTCAACGATACTCAACCAAGCAGCTGGGAAAGCTGGGCCCTACACAACAAGGGCGTTCTTTATGACAATACGGGGGACCCGCTGCTTCGCCCGATAGAGCCTTTTGAAATCCTGGCCAAAATCATTGTGGAGGCGCAGGATTCTCCCGCCAAGAGAGACGAGCTTAAAAAGCTGGGCATTGATGTCCTTGACGGCATTTCCCCGGATGAATTTGCGATCCTTACTCAGCCTCTGCTTGCTGAGGTGAAAACGCTCCTTGCCGCCCTAAGGGAGGTGCCGGCCCGGCTGGCCAGTTTCAATAGTTTATTTGGCGCGAACATTCAGGCGACAGGAGACCTGAATGGCCGAGTAACCGCGTTTTTATTTTCAATCGTCGGCACCCCGGACGACCCGAATACCGACGCGGATGAGGCGTATGACCAAGACGACTTTTTTGAATTTCTATCGGTTGCCGGCGGCTTCTGGAACGAGCTGCAGCTTAAACTTTCAAGCCCCGTCTTCGGCAGCCGGTATAGTGAATTCATCACGGCCCTTCAGAACAAAACCAAGGATATCGACCCCAGCCTGCCTGGGGGGGTGAACCTGGGTGATGGTCTCACGCCGCAGGAAGTGGGGATATTAGCCGCGCCCTCGCTGGGGCTCTTCTATGACAGGGACATTCTCACCGGCATTGTCTCCAAACGCACCAACGTTCAGATCCGTGACTACATCCTGGGTTTGGTCGACCCGGCTTTGGACCGTTTCAAAAACGCATTTGCTACTCTTGATGATGCCCGGCAAGTTGCGGTGGTAAACATTTTGAAAGGGTTGTATCCTGCGGTCACCGGACCCAACGCCCATTCGGGTTTCACGGGTCTTTCAATTCAAAATAGACAGCTTGTGGTGGATAAGACTTCGGAACTGGTTTTTGCCAGTTCTTCAGCGGGCATCCTCTACGACCAGGCCACCGAGCCTGTCACCGCTACGGTTACCGAGTCCGGCCAGAATATAAGCCTTGCCTTCCAGAGCGCGGCAGGGGAAGA
>JACPAX010000025.1 GCA_016180585.1 Candidatus Omnitrophota bacterium
GTTGCTCGGTCGCTTCCGCCTGCTGTTTTGCAGCAGGACGGACCCGTCCTCGCGAAGCACGAGGCGGGCGCTTGTGCGGCGCTATTCCCATAGCGCCTCCGCGCTCGCTTCCTCGCGCCTCGCATCTTGGGCTTTTTCGGCAGACTGTTCGGCTCATAGGTTTTTCAGCAGGCTGTTAATACAAATGCATTAAGCAAAGTGTCATTGCGAGGAGGAGCGATAGCGACGACGAAGCAATCTATGCGACGCAAAGATTGCCACGCTCCCGGAGTTTACCCCGAGCGAGGTCGAGGGGGTCGCTCGCAATGACATGCCACGGGATTTGTTGAGTTTGCCATAGAAAATCAGAAACCAGATACCCGTAACCAGTCGCCGGAGGATTGAAGATACCGGAAAAAATAATCAGGTTCCCGGAATCTTCCTGGGGGCTGGTTTCTGGTTGCCAAGGAGGTCTTGATGTCGGTTCTTGTGCTTGTGCGTCATGGGGAGTCGCAGTGGAATCTGGAAAACCGCTTTACCGGGTGGGTGGACGTGCCGCTATCGGAAAAAGGGGTGGGGGAAGCGGTCCGGGCCGGCGAGAGATTAAAAAAAGAGAGCCTTCATTTTGACAAAGCCTACACCTCCGCTTTGCGCCGCGCCCAGGACACTCTGACGCTTGTCCTTGAGCGGTTGGGGCGGACGGACATCCCGGTGGAAAAAGACCAGGCGCTGAACGAGCGGCACTACGGCGATCTTCAGGGGCTCAACAAGGCCGAGACCGCCAAGAAATTCGGCGACGCGCAGGTGAAAATCTGGCGGAGGTCTTACGATATCGCGCCGCCGAACGGGGAGAGCCTGAAGGATACCGCCGCCAGGACTCTGCCTTATTTTGAATCAAAGGTGTTAAAAGATTTAAAGACCGGACTGAATGTGCTCGTGGCCGCTCACGGCAACAGCCTGCGCTCGATTGTGATGCATCTGGACCATCTGACCAAAGAGGAGGTCCTCGAGCTCAACATCGCCACAGGCGTCCCCATCCTCTACCAGTTCGACCAAAACCTAAAAGTTCTCTCCAAAAAAGTTCTGGCCTAGACCCCCCTGGCACTTGAAAGGACACTGCTAACACACAGACGATAGAGGGCAGGGTGGACTGTAGGGCGGACTTTAGTCCGCCTCAATCGGCCGGCTTGCAAGAATCTCATCATGAGAAGTGAGGAGACAGAGAGAAAACCGGGACGGACCTAATCGCGCGTGACCTGGCCGGCCGGTTTTGCTATAATTCCAGCCATGTCTATTCGGTTGAATGCCAGAAGCGCGATGGTGACGCAGGGCGATAAGCGCGCCCCGGGCCGCGCGATGCTCCGCGCCGTCGGATTCAAGGATGAGGATTTCTCCAAGCCCATCATCGGCGTCGCCAGCGCCTGGAGCAATCTCACTCCCTGCAACATGCACCTGGATACGCTGGCCCGCAAGGCGGAAGAGGGCGTCCGCCGCGCCGGCGGCTTTCCTTTGACCTTCGGCACGATCACCGTTTCCGACGGCATTGCGATGGGGACGGAGGCCATGAAGTATTCGCTCGTGAGCCGCGAGGTCATCGCCGATTCCATCGAGGTCGTGTCGAGCGCCGAGCGCTTCGACGGGGTGCTGGCCGTCGGCGGTTGCGATAAAAACATGCCGGGCGCCTTGATGGCGATGGCCCGTCTCAATATTCCCTCTATTTTTGTTTACGGCGGCACCATCAAGCCCGGCCGGGCCGGCGGCCGGGACGTCGACATCGTGAGTATTTTCGAGGCGGTCGGGTCTTTCGGCACGGGGAAAATCAGCCGGGAGGAATTTAAGGAGATTGAATGCCACGCCTGTCCGGGCGCGGGCTCCTGCGGCGGCATGTACACGGCCAACACCATGGCCTCGGCCATCGAGGCGCTGGGCATGAGTCTTCCTTACAGCTCTTCGCAGGACGCCGAGAGCGGCGAGAAAAAGGACAGCGCCTCGCAGGCGGGGGAGGCGCTGGTCGGATTGATCAAAAAAAATATCCGCCCCCGGAACATCCTCGTCAAAAAATCCTTTGAAAACGCGATCACGCTGGTCATGGCGCTCGGCGGGTCGACGAACGCCGTGCTGCACCTGATGGCCATCGCCAAAGAGGCGAAAGTGAATCTGGCGCTCGGCGATTTCAACCGCATCGGCAAAAGAGTCCCGCATCTGGCCAATCTCAAACCCAGCGGGAAGTACGTGATGTCGGACCTGAACCACGGAGGCGGCATCCCATCCGTGATGAAGCTTCTCCTCGACGCCCGGCTGATCCACGGCGACTGCCTCACCGTCACGGGAAAGACGGTGGCCGAAAACTTGAAGGATGTCCCGGCCATTTCCGACCGCCGGATCGTGCGGTCCTTGAGCGACCCCTTTTATCCGACGGCCCCGATGGTGGTCCTCCGCGGGAATCTTGCGCCGGAGGGGGCGGTCGCCAAGATCGGGGGGCTCAAGGCGTTTCGCCATCGCGGCCCCGCGCGGATTTTTAATTCCGAGGAGGAGGCGCTCGACGCCATCCTTCGGAAGAAAATCAGGCCCAACGACGTTTTGGCGGTCCGCTACGAGGGTCCGAAGGGCGGTCCGGGCATGCGCGAGATACTGTCGGTGACGGGGGCGATCATCGGCGCGGGCCTCGGGGACTCCGTGGCGCTCGTTACGGACGGCCGCTTCTCCGGGGGGTCGCACGGTTTCGTCGTGGGCCATGTCGCGCCCGAGGCCATGGACCGCGGGCCCATCGCCGCGCTCAGAGACGGGGATATCGTCGTGATCGACGCGAAGCAATTTTCTCTCGACGTGGAGCTCGGCGCCGGGGAGATCAAGGCAAGACTTAAAAAGCTCAAGCCCTATACGCCGAAGATCACGACGGGCGTCCTGGCCAAGTACTCGAAGCTTGTCCGATCGGCGGCGGAGGGAGCCGTGACCTGTGAGTGAAGGGCGCTACATGGTCCTGGACGTCGAGACCCAGCGCGGTTTCCATGAGGTCGACCGCAAGAAACTCCGCCTTCTCAAAGTCTCGGTCGCCTGTATTTACGATTCAAAGACGGACGCCAGCCATTCTTTCGAGGAAAAGGAACTCTTCAAGCTCGAAGAAATGCTGAAACAGGCGGACCTCGTCGTGGGCTTCAACGTCCGCGATTTCGACTTCGAGGTGCTGGCCCCCTACTTCGTGACCCCGGTCAAAAATTTTCCCGTGCTTGATCTTCTCGTCGAGTTTGAGAAGGCGCGAGGGCACCGGATCAGCCTGCAAAGCGTCGCTCAGGCCACGCTCAAGACCTCCAAATCGGGCAGCGGGTGGGACGCGATACAGCTTTTTAAAGACGGCAAGATGGAGGAGCTCAAGCGATACTGCCTCGATGACGTGAAGATCACCAGGGACGTCTACGAGTACGGCCTGAAACACGGCAAGATTTATTTTGTCTCCAACCGGGATTACCAGACGCACGAGGTCCCCGTGAGCTGGGCGGGGGCGATCAGGGAAATCAAGGCGCAGCAAAAGACGGAAAATGCGTTTCCGACCAGTCTGTTTTAAGAGGGAATGAAAGGGAATAAAAGGGAATAAGATGTATTACATCCGTATCTGGCAGGCCTGCGACATCGCGGAAATCACCAAACACCTTCTCATCGTCGGAGACATCACCGCGGACTGCGCGGCCTGCCGGGAGCTTGGCATCGATTATCGCCAGGCCAAGACCTGTCCGAAATGCGGCGTAGTTTTCCGGTTCATCGCTTCGAGGCACACGGGCAAACTGGACCGGGACCGCGGCGGCACCGTCCGGCGCATCAAGGACCGGCGGCCGGACTTGACTTTTATCGATTACGACGATTATAAAGAAATAACGGGCAAACAGAGCGCGCGGGAATTTTTTAAATGAGCGCTGGAGCGGTGACGAAGGATGACCAGGGAGGTGACTGAATGAAAAAGGCGATCGGGATGTTGATCTTCGCCGTGTTTCTACTGCAGGGCGCGGGGATCGCGTTCGCGGCGGAGCGCGGGACACCGGAGTACGAACGGCTCAAGGAATACAAAAGAGTCCAGAGGGAAAAAAGAATGAACGAGAGGAAGGACTCGGGCGCAAACGGGTCCGCCTTTTGGTCCCAAGAACTCGAAAGGTCCGGCCTGAAAGAAGTCGGGCCGAAGGTCGGGAGATTTCTCAAGAACCTGAACCCGGCCCCGTTTCTCAAGGAGCAGAAAGAGCGCTACGACGAGAGAAAAGCCGCGGGCGGAAAATAGCGACAGGTCGGGGGGCGAGTCGGGGGACGCGATTTTCTTATCGCGTCCCCCTCCTCCACCCGGCGGGCGCGCGATGAAAAAGTTTATTTTACCGTTTTTATGGCTGGTGTCCGCGGCGCTGGTCTGCGCCGAAGAGTCCCCGTTGGTTGAAATCCAGAAGATCGATCCGCGCATCCGGACGGACATCCGCTACGCGACGGCCGATAATTTTATGAAGGAGATTCTCTATCCTTCGGCCCGCTGTTTTCTGAGGAGGGAGACGGCCGCCAAGCTCTCCCGCGTGCAGGCGGCCCTGGAGAAAAAAGGCCTGGGGCTCAAGGTGTTTGACGGCTACCGCCCGCTGGCGGCGCAAAAGAAAATGTGGGCCCGCTTTCCGCTGGAGGGATTCATCGCCAACCCCGCCAAAGGCTCCAATCACAACCGCGGCGCGGCGGTGGACCTGACGCTCGTCGATCGTGAAGGCCGCGAGCTTCCGATGCCGTCCGCCTATGACGAGTTTTCGGAAAGATCCCGTCGCGACTGGGCCGGCGGCGCCGACGCGGAAAGAAAGAACCGCCGGGTCCTCGAGGAGGCGATGCACAGGGAAGGCTTCGCGGGCCTTTCGACGGAGTGGTGGCATTTTGACGACACAGACGCGAAAAACTATCCGGTTCTCGACATTTCGTTCGAAGACGCCGGGTCTTGAGGGCGTCGAATACGGTTTTACGACCCGGCATTTTCCGCTCTTTCTGAAAAAAACGGACGATCTGTCCGTTCCGGCCAACCAGGAACGGTTGAAGGGGTTTTTCTCGGGCCGCGCGGACCGTTTTGTTTTTCTCGAACAGACGCACGGAGATGGGGTGGTCGCCCTGGACGTGGGGACGGCCGATCGCATCGGTCGTTTTCATCGGGCGCCCTCGGCGGACGGCGCGATTACCTGTGTCGAGGGGCTTGCGCTTCTGGTCCTCAGCGCCGACTGCCTTCCTATTTTCTTTCTGGCCCCCGGCCCGCCACGGCATGCCGGGGCGGGCCCAGGCCCGACCCGGTGGGTGGGGCTTGCGCATGCGGGCCGGCGGGGCACCCATGCCCGGATCGCGCGGAAAACATTTGGCCTGCTTCTTGAACGATCCGGCCGCAGGCCCGGCGAGGTGCGGGTCGCCTTCGGCCCGGCGATCTGCGGGCGGCACTACGAGGTGGGGGAAGAATCCGGCGTCAAGCGGTTCTTTGATATCGCCGCCGAAAATAAGAGGCAGCTCCTCGAGGCCGGCGCCGATCCGCGGAATATCTCGGACCCTGGGATCTGCACCTATTCGGAAAACGGCGATTTTTATTCGTACCGGAAAGAAGGAGACCGGGCGGGACGGATGATTTCCGCCATTTACATCAACTCGAGGAGGAGATAATGCCCTACGATAGCAGTCTGGACGAAAAGCTTTTTTCAAAAAGTTGGGACGACGAAAATTCCAGGATCTCGGTGAGCGTTTATTCCTACAACAAGGGGCCGAAAAAACTGCAGATCTCCCGGGAGACCAAAGACGCCGAGGGAGAGCCTCGGTTTGCCAAGCTCGGGAGGCTCACGAAGGAGGAAGCGACGGCTATTCTGCCTCTGATCCAGGAAGCGATCGGGGTCATGTCCATTAAAAATACGGAGGAAAGACCATGAAAAAAGGTTTGGCGGTGTTTTTGGGGTTGGCGGGGGCGCTGGCGGTCATCGCGCTTTTTTTTGGAGGCACGTACAACGCCCTCGTGAGCGCCGAGGAGACGGTGAAACAGGCCTGGGCGCAGGTGGAAAATGTTTATCAGCGCCGGCTGGATTTGATCCCGAACCTCGTCGAGACGGTGAAAGGCTACGCGGCGCATGAACAGGAGACTTTTATCGCCGTGACCGAGGCGCGCTCGAAGGCCGCGGGGACGCTTTCGCCCGGCATGCTCAACGATCCGCAGAAGTTCGCCGAATTTCAGGAGTCCCAGACGGCTTTAAACTCGGCGCTCGGCCGGCTTTTGGTGATCGTCGAGAAATACCCGGAGCTCAAGGCCAACGAGAATTTTCTTTCGCTCCAGGCCCAGCTCGAGGGGACGGAGAACCGGATCGCGGTCGAGCGGGGCCGCTTCAACGAGGCCGCTCAGGGCTTCAATACCCGGCTCCGGAAATTTCCGGCCAATTTTATCGGGGGGCTTTTTGGGTTTAAACTGAAAGAATACTTCAAAGCGGACGCGCAGGCCGCCGCCGCGCCGAAGGTGACCTTTTGATCGAGTCTGAGCTTCGGGCCACGGGGCCTGCCGCCTCCGCCACAAAGCGTCGGCGGATCCGTCCGGCACGGCGCTTCGTGGACGGATCCGACGCGCCGTTTGGCGGATGCGGGACTCCGCCGTGCTCGTGTCAATTTGCACTCCGCGCGGCGGAGGCCTCCCCTTCGGCGTCACCCGTGGCTGGGTGGATCTTGGTGGTTTAGTGTTTTCTTCGGTAGGAAGACACAGCCTGCTCCTTTTATTCCTGGCGGCAGTTGCTACTCCGTTGTACGCGTTGTCCGTGCCGGAGAGGCCGGAGGCCCGCGTGAACGATTACGCGGGGCTTTTGTCCGCGGCGGCCCGCGCGGAGGTCGAAGACACCCTCGCCGAATTTGAAAAATCGACCTCGAACCAGGCGGTCGTCGCGATTTTCCCAGGCCTCGAAGGCCAGAGCCTGGAGGATTTTTCAATCCGGCTCGCCGACCGGTGGAAGATCGGGGACCGGAAAAAGGACAACGGCGTGATTCTTCTTATTTTCAAGGAAGACCGCCGGGTGAGGATTGAAGTGGGCTACGGGCTGGAGGGCGCCCTGCCGGACGCGTTGGCGCACCGGATCATCCAAAACGAGATTGTCCCGGCCTTCCGCGAAGGCCGCTTTGACGACGGGGTCAAGAACGCCGTCGCGGGCATTATCCGGGCGACGCGGGGGGAGTACGCGGCCGCCGGCGGGGAGGACCCCTTGGCCGGGAAGGGCCGGGACTATGGCCCTTATGTTTTCCTGGCCGTCGTCTTTTTTTATCTTCTTCCGCTTCTTTCCTATCTTCTCGTTTTCGTTCTTCTCGTCGGCGCGCTCGGGTTTCCGGCCGGCCTCCTTGCGGGAGTGGCCGCGGTTTTCGCGCTGGTTTTCCTGAGGCGGCTCCTCTTTTCTCCTTCGGGACAGACGCTGTCGGGCCGCGGCGGCGGTTATTTCGGAGGAGGATTCGGGGGCGGCGGGTTTTCCGGAGGCGGTTTCGGCGGCGGAGGGGGCGGCGGTTTCGGCGGCGGAGGCGCCGGCGGGCGATGGTGAATTTGCTGGATAAAAATGCCAGACAGGAAATCGTCGAGGCGATCCGGAGGGCCGAGTCCCGGACCAGCGGGGAGATTCGCGTGCATGTGGCCAAAAAATGCGGGGAGGATGTCCTCGGCCGCGCGCGGAAAATTTTCATGAAGCTCGGGATGCACCGCACGAAGCAGCGAAACGGGGTGCTCATTTTCGTCGCTTTGGACAGCCGGTTTTTCGCGATCGTGGGTGACAGCGGGATCCATCATGCCGTCGGGGATTCCTTTTGGAGCGGCGTGCGTGATAAAATGGCCGAGTGTTTCCGTAAGGGCGGGATTAGAGAAGGGATCCTTGCCGGCGTGGCCGGCGTCGGAGAAAAACTCGAGCGATATTTTCCCGTGGGATCCGCGGACCGCAACGAATTGCCGGACACGGTGACCGGGGGATAGGCGTGTGCAATTGAAACCGATTTTAAAGGCGATGCTTCTCTGCGACATGACGATCGTTGAGGAGGGCAGCCACTTCACGTGCAGGACAAATCAAGGGACTGCGAGCTCGTCTTCAATCTTTTGTCGGTGAAATTCGAGCACGCGGGGGAGTACGAATTCAGGATTTACGTGAACGATCTCGTTTTCGGACAAAAATCATTTCAGGTGCTTAAATAAAATGTCATTGCGAGCGAAGCGAAGCAATCTCTGCGCAAAGATTGCTTCGTCACTTCGTTCCTCGCAATGACAAGTTAAGGGGGGCGCATGAACGTAGACATCAAACAGGTGGCGGAAAGAGTCGAGAAAGAGAGCGCGTTGGTCCGCGCGCTGCAGGCCGAGATCGGGAAGGTGATCGTGGGCCAGACGGTTCTGGTCGAGCGGCTTCTCACAGCGCTTCTGGCCGACGGCCACGTTCTGCTCGAGGGCGTGCCGGGCCTGGCGAAAACGCTCTCGGTCAAGACACTGGCCCAGGCGATAGACACGAAGTTTCAGAGAATACAGTTCACGCCCGATCTTTTGCCGGCCGACCTCTTGGGGACGCTGGTCTACAACCCGAAGAGCGGCGAATTCACGACGAAGAAAGGGCCGCTTTTCTCGAACGTGATTCTCGCCGACGAAATCAACCGCGCCCCGGCCAAAGTCCAGAGCGCGCTTCTGGAGGCGATGCAGGAGCGGCAGATCACGCTCAGCGGGCAGACCTATCCGCTCGAGGAGCCCTTCATGGTGCTTGCGACCCAGAACCCGATCGAGCAGGAGGGGACCTATCCCCTGCCGGAGGCCCAGGTCGACCGCTTCATGCTGAAGCTTAAGATTTCTTATCCCAAGAAGAACGAAGAGATCGAGATCATGAACCGCATGGCGGGTCAGCGCCCCCACGCGATCCGCGCCGTCGTCGGCCCCGCGGATATTCTGAGGGCGAGGGAGGTGGTCCGCGCGATTTACGTCGATGAGAAGATCAAGCAGTACATCGTGGACATTGTCTGCGCGACGCGCGACCCCGAGGCGTATCGGTTGAAAAACCTCAAGGGACTTATCCTGTACGGCGCCAGCCCCCGCGCGACGATTTATCTCAACATCGCCGCCAGGGCCCAGGCGTTTCTCAAGGGGCGCGGTTACGTGGTCCCCGACGACGTGAAGGCCATCGGCCTCGACGTCCTCCGGCACCGCGTGATCCCGACCTACGAGGCGGAGGCCGAAGAGATGAGCTCCGAAGGCATTGTCGGGAAGGTTTTCGAGGGCGTAGAGGTTCCTTGATTCCCAAAGAGCTGCTTAAGAAGATCCGCTTCATCGAGATCACCACGTCCAGGCTCGTCAATACCGTCTTCGCCGGCGAGTATCACAGCGTTTTTAAGGGTCGCGGCATGGAGTTTGACGAGGTTCGGGAGTACGACCCCGGCGACGATATCCGCGATATCGACTGGAACGTCACCGCGCGGATGGGCCACCCCTACACCAAGAAATTCGTGGAGGAGCGCGAGCTCACGGTCATGTTCCTGGTGGACGCCAGCTCCTCCGGCCAATACGGCACCCGGGGGAAGACCAAGTCCGAGCTCATCGCCGAGATCTGCGCGCTGCTCGCGTTTTCGGCCGTCAAAAATCACGACCGCGTGGGGCTTCTCATCTTCAGCGACGAGGTCGAAAAGCACATCCCTCCCAAGAAAGGCAGGCCCCACGTGCTTCGCGTCATCCGGGAGATCCTGTCCTTTCGTCCCCGGCGCCGCCGCACGGACATCCGCGCGGCCCTGAAGACCCTGAACGACGTCGTCACCAAGCGCTCGACCGTGTTTCTTTTCTCCGACTTTTTGGCGGAGGGTTACGAGGACATCCTCAAGATCTCGCACAAAAAACACGACGTGGTCGCCGTCGTGGTCGAAGACGCGACGGAGAAGGAATTCCCGGTGTTGAGCGGCGCGCTGGAGCTCGAGGACGCGGAGACCGGCGAGACGTTCACGTTGAGCGCGGGGCGAAATTTCAAAGAACGCTTCAGGCGGGAATGGGAGCGCCGCAAAGAGGAGCGCGACAAAGTCTTCGCGTCCGTCGGCCTCGACCGGATCGAGATCGAGACGGGGACGCCGTACATCGACCCGCTGATCCGTTTCTTTAAAACGCGGGAGCGGAGACATCGATGAGAAAGTCAAGATCAAGGGTGGGTTGTGGGATTGAGTCGGGGGATAGGAATGAGGATGAGTAGGATTTTTTCACCCCCAACCCCACTCTCGACGCACGTCCCACAACCCACCCACAAAATATTTTTATTCCTTTTTATCCCTTTGTTTTCCCTCTTACTCCTTTTTATTCCCTCTTATTCCCTTTCCGCAGAGGCGCCTTCCGTCAAAACGTCTGTGTGGCCCAAACAGGCGACGCTGGGGGAGGAGATTTTTCTTTTTTTGCGCGTTTCCAGTCCCGAGGGTTTTGAAATCGCCCCCCCCGGCCACGACACCGACCTTCTTCCGTTTGAGCTGAAAAAAATAGACCGGCTGGCCCCCTCGGTGAAGGACGGACGGGTCGTCGAGACCTATAAATTGACGCTTGCCATTTTTGAGCTCGGCGAGTTGACGGTGCCCGCGGTGCCGCTGGATTTTTCCGGACGCCGCGGGAGCGGGAGGGTTTTGTCTTCGCCCGTGAAGATCCGAATCGTCGAGGTCGCCAGGCATCCCGGGAAGTCGGATGCCTTGCGGCCCATCAAGGGCCCCGTATCGCTGGAGTCCTCCGGTCTCCGGCAGACGATTCCGGGGGTCTTGGCGGCGGTTCTCTCCATCGTGCTTGCCGCCAAAATCATCCGGCGTCGGTTGCGAAAAAAGGCAGCGGACCTCGAGAGCCTTAAGCCTCCCCATGAACGGGCGATGATTGAGCTTGAGCGGCTTCGCCGCAGGGAGCTTCTCCGCGAGGGAAAGGCCAAGGAGTTTTACAGTGAGCTGACGGACATTCTACGGCGGTATTTTTTCCGCGTTTATGGGGTGGAGACCCTGGAGCTCACGACGGCCGAGATCATGAGCGCCTTGCGCGAGAAAGGGATTCCAAAAACGGCGCTGGACAAGGCGGGCGCCGTTTTCGGAAGCGCGGATCTTGTCAAGTTCGCGAAGCTCGTTCCGGAGCGCTCGATCGGCGGGGTCCTGGAGAAAGAAGTCCTCGGGGTGGTTGAGCTGACCAGGCCCGAGGAGGAGTCGCCCGAAGAGGAAAAGAAAAAATGAGGTTTGCCCAACCGTGGTTTTTTCTCCTGGCCGTTCCCGCCGTCCTTTTCTTTTTTCTTTATGTCCGGGGCGCGATCGGCAAAGAGGCCGCGCTCAAATTTTCGAGCGTCCAGCTCGTCCGCCGCGCCGGCGCCAAGAAGCCGGTCCGGCCGCGTTTTTTGCCGGGTATTCTCCGTCTGGCGGGTCTCTTGTTTTTGGTCGCCGCGCTCGCCAGACCGCAGACCTCGACCGGGGAAGAAAAGACCACCGAACACGTCGTCGATATCGTGATCGCGCTGGATATCTCGGGGAGCATGGCGACGCTTGACTTCAATCCCGACAACCGTCTTGTCGCCGCCAAGCAGGAGGCCAAGCGGTTTATCGAAGGCCGGCGGCATGACCGGATAGGCCTGGTCGTGTTCGCGGGCCAGAGCTTCACCCAGTGTCCGCTGACGACCGACCACCAGGCGATCCTGACGCTGCTCGACATGATTCAGCTCGGCATGGTGGAGGACGGGACCGCGATAGGCCTCGGCCTCGGCAACGCGGTAAACCGCCTGAGGGAATCGGAGGCCAGAAGCAAAGTCGTGATTCTTCTTACGGACGGCGTCAACAACGCCGGGGAGATAGACCCGATCACGGCGGCGGGCCTGGCCAAACAGTACGGCGTCCGCGTCTACACCATCGGGGTCGGAAAAGAAGGGGAGTCGCTTTTGCCGGTGTCGGACCCGCGTTTCGGGACCCGGATCCTGACCGTCGAGACCGAGATCGACGAAAAGATACTGGTCGCGATCGCCAATAAAACCGGAGGCCGGTATTTTCGGGCCGAGGACACCGGCAATCTGCGCGAGATATTCCGCGAGATCGACAAACTCGAGAAAACGGAAATCACCGTGGAAAAATACGTGCGTTACGAGGAACGGTATTTCTGGTTCCTGTGGCCGGCATTTTTGATTCTCATGTCTGAAATTTTCTGGACGAATGTCGTCCGGGTTAAGATACCTTGATAGGGGAATGTGGAATACGAAGTACGAAACACGAAGCAGGAAGCATGAAAAGACAGTTCTTTTATCATGCCTCATGCCTCATGTCTCATGCCTCCTGCTTCATGCTTCATGTCTCATGCTTCAAGTTTAGGGTTTAAAAAGGGTTTTTGAAATGGAATGGGGACAACTTCAAAACTTTACCGGTTTGTGGGCGCTGCCGGCCGCCGCGCTTCTTTTTTGGTTTTCCTCGGCCCGCCGGCGCGCGCAGATCAAGCGGTTGGGTGAGGCGGCGCTGGTCGGGCGCCTGATGGGATCCTTCAGCCCGCGTCTGAGACTGGTCAAGCGCGCTCTTTTTTTGTCCGCTCTTTTTTTTATCGTGCTCGCGCTGGCCCAGCCTCATTTTCGCACCAAAGAAACGCTCGTGGAGCGGAAAGGCGTTGACGTGATGATCGCGGTGGATGTCTCGAACAGCATGCTCGGCAGAGACATCTCGCCGAACCGGCTCGAGAAATCCAAGCTGGAGCTTGCGGGACTCATCGACCGGCTCAGGGGCGACCGCATCGGCATCGTCGCTTTCGCCGGGGACGCGGTGATCCAGTGTCCTCTGACCCTGGATAAAAACGCGGCGAAACTTTTTCTGTCCACCATCAGCCCCTCGCTCATTCCGGCGCAGGGGACTGCGATCGCCAAGGCCATCGACACTTCGAGCCGCGCTTTTTCCGGAAAGGAGAAAGAGTTTAAGGCCATCGTGATTCTCACGGACGGCGAAGACCACGAGGGGGACCCGCTGGCCGCCGCGCGCCGGGCCAGGGAAGAGGGGGCGCGGATTTTCACGATCGGCATCGGCACTCCCGACGGCAGCACGCTCCCGGTCGAATACGGGCAGGGCATCAAGAGGGACCGGACCGGCCGGATCGTTTTGTCAAAACTCAATGAGACGCTTTTGGAAAATATCGCCAAGGTGACCGGCGGCATTTACACCCGCGCCTCCCGCGGCGAGATCGCCGTCGATCGTATCGCGGGTGAAATCCGGCGGATGACCAAAAAAGGCCTGAAAAAGGAAAAATCGGTCGAATACGAAGAAAACTACCAGGTTTTTCTCGTCCCGGCCTACCTCCTCCTGCTCGTTCAGTGGGCGCTGACGGAGAGGAGGAAAGAATGGTAGAGATAGACCAGAGCACCGGAGCACCAGAGCACCGGAGCACCAGAACACCGGAGCGCCAGCATTTACTGGTCCCTGGTCCCTGGTCCCTGGTCCCTAGCTCCTGTCCCTGGTCCCCGGTCCCCGGTCTCCGGTCTCCCATCTCTGGTCTCCTGTCCCTGGTCCTCATCTTTCCGTTGCTGTGCGGTTTTAAGTTTGAAGGGCCCTTGAGAAACGAGGAGGGCAACCGGTATTATAAAAAAGGACAAGTCGGGAAGGCGCAGTCCGCCTATTCGAAGGCATTGAAGGCCGATCCGGCGTCGCGGCCGATTGCATTTAATCTCGGTAACACTTATTATAAGGAAGAGGATTACGGTCGTTCCGCCGAACTCTATCAAAAAGCGGCCGCCGAGGAAAAGGACGTTTCCTTAAAAACCCGCGCGCTCTACAATCTGGGCAACAGTCTCGCTCAGCGCCGCCAGACCGGGAAGGCCGTCGA
>JACPAX010000026.1 GCA_016180585.1 Candidatus Omnitrophota bacterium
GGTCTAAGCTACGACTGGGACAGGGAGGTGGATACCACCGATCCCGAATACATCCGCTGGACGCAGTGGATCTTTTTGAAACTGTACGGGAAGGGGCTGGCCTATATCGCGGAGGTGCCGGTCTGGTGGTGCGAGGCGCTGGGTTGCGTATTGGCGAATGAAGAGGTCGTGGATGGGAAGTCCGAACGGGGCGGGCATCCGGTGGCGCGCCGCCCGATGCGGCAATGGATGCTCAAAATCACCGCTTACGCGGACCGTCTGCTCGAGGACTTGAGCCTGGTGGACTGGTCTGACTCCATCAAGGAGATGCAAAAAAACTGGATCGGACGCAGCGAAGGGGCCGAGGTATTTTTTAGAGTCGAATCAGGCGAAAACATCGGGGTTTTCACCACCCGGCCGGATACGCTTTTTGGCGCGACGTACCTGGTGCTGTCCCCGGAGCACGCGCTGGTTTCCACAGTCACGGCGGTCGCTCAGAAGAGGGCCGTCGAGGCTTACCGAAAACAGGCGGCCTCAAAAAGCGAACTCGAAAGGACGGAGCTTGCCAAAGAAAAAACGGGCGTCTTCACCGGCGCCTATGCGGTCAATCCGGTCAACGGAGAAAAGATCCCGATCTGGATCGCCGACTACGTGTTGTCGAGCTACGGGACCGGCGCCATCATGGCGGTGCCCGCGCATGACGAACGCGATTATGCCTTCGCGAAAAAATTCGGCTTGGGGGTCATCGAGGTGATCTCGGGAGGGGATATTTCGAAAGAGGCCTTTACCGGCGACGGCAGGAACGTCAACAGCCGGTTTTTGGACGGCCTGGCGACGACGGAGGCCAAGCAAAAAATCACCGCGTGGCTTGAGGAAAAAGGGCTCGGCCGGCCGGCGATAAACTACAAGCTTCGCGACTGGCTTTTCTCGCGCCAGCGCTACTGGGGGGAGCCGATTCCGATCGTGCACTGCCAACGATGCGGGACCGTGCCGTTGCCCGAAGACGAGCTGCCTCTGTGTTTGCCCGAGATGAAAGATTTTAAACCCAGCGGAAGCGGAGAACCGCCGCTGGCCAAGGCCGAAAGATGGGTGGAGGAAAGAAGATGCCCGAGGTGCGACGGGCCCGCCCGGCGCGAGACCAACACGATGCCGCAGTGGGCGGGGTCGTGCTGGTATTATTTGAGGTATACCGATCCGAAGAACCACAAGGCTTTTTGCGATCCGGCCAAAGAAAAATACTGGATGCCCGTGGACCTTTACGTGGGGGGGGCCGAGCACGCGGTGCTGCACCTTCTTTATGCGCGCTTCTGGCATAAGGTCCTGTACGATTTGGGGATCGTTTCCACGAAAGAGCCGTTCATGAGGCTTGTGAACCAGGGGATGATCCTCGGAGAGGACGGCCAGAAGATGTCCAAGTCGCGCGGCAACGTGATCAATCCGGATTTTGTCGTCGAACACTACGGCGCCGACAGCCTGCGCCTCTATGAAATGTTCATGGGGCCGCTGACGCAGATGAAGGCCTGGTCGATGAAGGGCGTCGAAGGCGTGTACCGCTTTCTGGGAAGGGTTTGGGCCCTTTACGAAGGAAGGTCGTTCTGCGTGAAACAACACGGCGATCGGATCGCGCACGATTCGCTGGTCCGGTCTCTTCACAAGACGATTAAGAAGGTGACCGGAGACATCGAAAGGCTGCAGTTCAATACGGCGATTTCGGCGCTCATGGTTTTATCGAATGACTTCTCCGCCGGCCTGGAACGCGGTTTTCCGGGAGAAGAGAATCCCTTGAACCAAAAGGCCGGCGTCACTTTCCGGGATGTATTTGAAAAGTTTCTCCTCTTGCTGGCGCCTTTTGCGCCGCATCTGGCCGAAGAGCTTTGGCGGAAGATGGGGCATCCCGCGAGCCTCGCTGACGAGCCCTGGCCCTCGTACGACCCGGCGCTCGTCGAGGAAGACACGATAGAGATCCCCGTGATGGTGAACGGAAAAATAAAATCCCGCCTGACCATTCCGGCGGACTGGGACGAGCGGGCCGTCGAAGCGGAGGTGATGAAGGACCCAAAGGTCAGACTCGCCCTCGAGGGGAAGACGGTCAAGCAGAAAAAATACGTGCCGAAGAAAATCTTCACGCTGGCCGTCTCCTAAATCCGGACGGGTCGCCACGCCTATGAATTCTTTCGAGCGGAGGGTCCTTTGGGCGCTTTTCGCGCTCCTGGTTTTGCTTGGCGCGGTCCAGATCCGCCTGCGGCAGCGGTCCGAAGTGCGTTTGAGGCTGGCCCCCGACGTTGTCCAATCTTCTTGAGGCCTTCCCGCCTGAACCGGTCCTAAAAAAACCGCTTTTTTTTGCGGCGATCTTTTTCGCGGCGGGAATCGCCGCCCATGCCTTTTCCCCCTGGAATGTCCCGGCGGCCCTTGCGGCGGCGGGTTTGACGGCCGCGCTTTTTTCCAAAGACATCTCCAGGAAAGTCCTGGTCGTCCTGACGGTCCTCGTCCTTGCGGGGGCGGGCCGTCTGGCTTTGAGCGACCTGGTCCGCGGCGACGACCTCTTGCTCAAGACAAAAGAGTATGAGAACTTTCGTTATCTAGGCGGGCGGATCGTCTCCGCCGTCGAGACGAGGGCCGCCGCTTACGGCCGGGAAAACGTCTCGTTTGTGCTTCAGGCGGGCCGGGTCTGGGGGGCGGGCGGAAAGGGACAGGCGGTCTCCGGCGGGGTGAAGGTTTATCTCGCGGACCCGCGAGAATCGCTCGCCTACGGAGACGAGCTGGTCTTGAGCGGAGACCTCGCCGCGCCCAAAGGAAGACGAAACCCGGGCGGGTTCGACTCAAAAGCGTTTTTGGAGCGGCAGGGGATCCGGACTCTTTTTTTCGCCAGGCCCAACGCGAAGATAAAAATCCTGGGACGGGGGCGAGGCCATTTTCTCGTCGCCCGAATTCAGGAGGCAAGGAACTTTTTATCGCGCAGCCTCGCGAGGGAATTCAGCGGCAATGACGCGGGTTTTCTGCAGGCGCTTTTTTTCGGAGAACGCGAGGATCTCGAGGAAGATTTTAAAGATCTCTTCGTCAAAACCGGCACGCTTCATCTTTTGGCGGTTAGCGGGTTCAACATCGGGTTTCTTGTGGCCGTTGTGCTGATTTTCCTGGGGCCCCTGCCGCTGGCCAAAGGCGCTCGGCTGTGGACGGTGCTCGGCTGCGTCTGGCTGTACTGCCTTCTCGTCGGGTGGCAGGCGCCGGTGGTGCGCGCGTCGGTGATGGCCTCGATTTTTCTCCTCGGCCGCATCACGGGCCGCAAGACCGAGGTCTTGAATACGCTGGGGTTGGCGGCGCTCGTCATCCTGGCCGTGAATCCGGGACAACTGTTCGACGTGGGGTTTGTGCTCTCCTTTTTGTCGGTCTTCGCGATCGCGCGCTTTCTCCCGGCGTTTGTGTCGCGGCCGGCTCTTTTGCCCAACGAGAAACTTTCGTGGAAAGAAAAGGCGGCATTTTATTTCCGGGAGCTTTTTTGGGTGTCGTTCGTGTGCTCGGCGGCGACCCTTCCGGTGAGCGTGCAGAATTTTTATCTGGTCACTCCGCTGTCGGTGATCGCCAATCTCGCGGTGGTGCCGATCTCGTTCCTTTTGTTTTTCGCCGGTGTCGTCTATTTTTTGACGTTCTGGTGGGTCCCGGCTTTTTTGGGCGTCGTCCCTTTTCTCATCAAGTGTCTGATGCGCTGTTTTGTGGCGTCGCTCGCCGCGGTCGCGAAGTTGCCGGGCGCCTGGTGGGTGACGGGCAGTCTGAACGGTTTTCTTTTGTCGTCGCTCGCCGCGGGAATTTTTTATCTGCTGTGGACGCGCCGATTCGAGAAAGGCTATATCCGCGCGGCGGCCGTTGCGCTCTTCAGTTTGAGCATTTTCCTCGCCCAGGATATTCTCCGCCAATTTCGAGGCGGGCTCTCGCTCACGGCGCTCGATGTCGGCCAGGGGGACTCGATTTACCTGGAGTTTCCCGGCGGAGGCAACATGCTGGTCGACGCGGGCAAGGGGGTGACGAGCGACAAGGGGCGCTGGGTGCTGACGCCTTTTCTGCGCTCGCGCGGCGTCCGGCATCTCGACGCGCTGGTCATCAGTCACCCTCAGGAGGACCACCTCGGGGGCATGCCGACGGTGCTCGACGAATTCAAAGTAAAAAACCTCGTCGAGACCGGCTTCCCTTACCCCGGCCGTTTTTATAAAATAATCCAAGAGAAAATCCTCCGCGGGAAATCCGCGCGGCTTTTGGTCCGGCGGGGGCAAAGGCTCGAAGGGTACCGCGATGTCGAGATTCGCATTCTTCACCCGCCGGATCGAAAGAGGCCCTCCGCGGATATAAATGACGACTCGGTCGTGATGAAGATCGTCTACGGCCGGACGAGCTTTCTTCTGACGGGAGACATCACGGAAGAGGCGATGAGGGAAATTCTCTTCCGGCGTTTTGATTTGCGGTCCCAGGTTCTCAAGGTCCCCCACCACGGGGGCCGGTTGGACTTTTTCGGCGAAGCATTTGTCCGGCAGGCGGATCCCCACGTGAGCCTAGTCAGCGTGGGGGAGAAAAATAGCTATGGGCACCCTTCGTCGCATACGCTGGACGTCTTAAACAACATCCCCGCCAACCGGGTATTTCGTAGCGATCAGGATTTCGCGGTGCGCGTCGTCTCCAACGGCCGCTCCTTCACTGTCCAGTCTCTTCGTGAATCTTCCCAGGGGTAGTTCGTTAGTCTCCTAAAATCTTCGATTTTTTAAAAAAATAGTGAACGAAAAACAGACCCTGCGTCGTCTTGTAGGGTAGAGCAGGTTTAAACCTGCGCTACCTATTTAAACGTTTAACCTTAGAGGGGGGGGGCCGAGATATGGGTGGAATCAGACGATATTTCGAAGAAGGTTTTGTGTATTTTGTGACGACGGCGACCAAAGAGCGGAAACAGATATTTTGTGACAGGAAGCTATGCCGCATTCTTCTGGTGACTGTTGAATATTTTAAGATGATTTTTGACTATCAAATCTATGGTTTTTGTATCATGCCGGATCATGTGCATCTCATCATAAAACCGACGGAACGGTTTGATCTGTCTTTTGTTATGAAAATGATCAAGGGCAGCTTTGCCAGAAAGGTGAATAAACTGAGAGATCAGAAGGGGGCGCTTTGGCAGGCCCGTTATTATGACGAAGTTATTCGCGACCAAAAGCAGCTGTGGCGGCAGGTGGAATATGTTCATCAGAACCCTGTTGTCGCGGGAATAGTGACCCAACCGGCGGAGTATGCGTTTTCCAGCTTCAGCCAATACCATGGCATTTTGAATAGCGAAGGCAGAATTCTAGAGATCGATTCCATAAATTAGATGAATCAAAATGTAGTAGCGCAGGTTTTCCGCCGAAGGACGGATCCGCTTTTGGCGGGAAACCTGCGCTACTACGCCGGACATCCACATTGTGTTAAGTTTCAGATGCCGGCCAAGTTGCGTCAGGTTTCAAAAAGACCGCCAAAAGTTTAGTTAAGTTTAAAAAATTTCAGTTTTAAAAAAATATAAAAAATAGTGAACGAAAAACAGGCCCTGCGTCGTCTTGTAGGGTGAGGGGTAAAGTTATTGCCAAGAGGCAGGCTTGATGCCCCGCACCTAAATAGGAGAGCATAAAATGGCTGACTTGGGGTTAGAAGTGGTGGATATCCGGAAATTCACGGGGTCGGGCAATCTCAAGGCGATAGCCGATATCCGTTTTGGCGAGAGTCTCGTGGTCAAGGGTTTTTCGGTGGTGAAGGGCAAAAGGGGCGTTTTTGTCTCCATGCCGAGAAAGGCGTCCAAGGACGGACACTGGTTTGACATGCTGACGCCTACAAGCGACGCGTTTAAAAACCGGATCGAGGAGAAAGTGCTCGAGGCCTATGACCGCGAAGTGGACGGCGTGGAGGGCTAAAAGACATGCCGACGGACTCGCAGACGCTGGGCGCTCTCGGCGAGGAGCTTGCGTTTCATTTTCTTCTGAGAAACGGGTACAAGGTCCTCCTTAAAAACTACGAGTGCCCGCTCGGCGAGATCGACCTCATCGCCAAGCACGAGGGCGCCGTCGTGTTTATCGAGGTGAAGACCCGCCGGTCGCGGTCAATGGGCCCGCCGGCGGAGTCCGTCACCTTTCACAAACGCCATCAGATCGTGAAGACCGCCCAGTACTATCTCAAAAGGTATGGCATCCAAGAGGTGGCCTGCCGCTTCGACGTGGTGTCGATTTTGATGCCCGAGGGGGACGAACCCTGTTTCGAGCTGGTGAGAAACGCGTTTGGGGAGGGCGAATAAATGCTCTCCACGGTGTTCTCCAGCGCGGTATTCGGAATAGACGCCTCCCCCGTGGAAGTGGAGGTGGATATCTCCAACGGCCTGCCGGCTTTCAATATCGTGGGATTGCCGGACACCGCCTGCCGCGAAAGCGCCGACCGCGTGCGATCCGCGATCAAAAATAGCGGCTACCCTTTTCCGGAGAGAAAAGTGACGGTGAACTTGGCGCCGGCGGACCTTAAAAAAGAGGGGTCCTCGTTTGATCTGGCGATCGCGATAGGGATACTGGCGGCGGGAGAGCTGATTCCGCCCGAGACCATCCGTCAGCGCTTGTTTTGCGGGGAGCTGGCGCTGGACGGGCGACTGCGCGGCGTGCCCGGGGTTTTGCCAAGGGCGGTGGCCCTTCTGGCCGGCGGGTCTCCCAAGGATCTGGTGATTCCTTCCTCCAACGCGCTTGAGGCCTCGTGCGTGCGGGGGATACGGATCTATCCCGCCAGGACCCTCGGTCAGGTGGTCCGATTTTTGAAAAATGAGGAAGAGATCCTGACACCGGAACCCGTGGTTTTCCAACCGGGGTCCCGCCTGCCGGCGGAAAGGCATCTGGATTTTTCCGATATCAAAGGCCAGTGGCAGGCCAAGCGGGGTCTTGAGATCGCCGCCGCGGGCGGGCACAACGTTCTCATGATCGGTCCCCCGGGCGCCGGAAAGACCATGCTCGCCAAGCGGATTCCGACGATTCTCTCAAGCATTACTTTCGAAGAGGCGACGGAGACGACGAAGATCCATAGCGTCGCGGGGCTTTTGTCCTCGCGCTCGGCGCTTCTGGATCGTCGGCCGTTCCGGGACCCCCACCACACGATCTCCGACGTGGCGCTGGTCGGCGGGGGGACGCATCCACGGCCGGGGGAGGTGAGTCTGGCGCATCACGGGGTGCTTTTTCTGGACGAGTTGGCCGAATTCCGGCGAAATGTGCTCGAGGTGCTGCGCCAGCCGATGGAAGAGGGGAAGATCACGATTTCACGGGCCTCGTTGAGCCTCACCCTGCCGGCGCGTTTTATGCTCGTGGCCGCGACAAACCCCTGTCCCTGCGGGTATTTTACGGACCCGAAAAAGGAATGCCACTGCAGTTCGTTGCAGATCAAAAACTATATGTCCAAGATTTCGGGACCGCTGCTGGATCGTATCGATATTCAGCTGGAGGTGCCCCGTCTCAAGGTGGACGAGATCACTTCGCGAGGCCAGTCGGAGAGCTCTTCCGAGATACGGCGCCGCGTCGAGTCCGCCCGCGAGCGCCAACGCGCCCGATACGCGGCCGAGGGAATCTCCTGCAACGCGGAGCTTGAAGCGAGCCGGGTGGAAAAATACTGCCAGACCACCGACGAGGCGAAGACGCTTCTTAAAGTGGCCGTGCAGGAGCTCGGTTTTTCGGCGAGGGCGTATCACAAATCGCTGAAGGTCGCGCGGACCATCGCCGACATCGAGGGGAGCGACGAGATCCTGGCCGCGCATATCTCCGAGGCGGTACATTATCGTCTCCTCGACCGAAACAACCGTTAACAGTCCGATGAAAAAGCCCAATCTGCTTCGTTACTCGGTCGCTCGCTTGTGCGGCGCTATTCCCATAGCGCCTCCGCGCTCGCTTCCTCGCGCCTCGCATCTTGGGCTTTTTGATCGGACTCAAAATGATTTGACTTTTAATCAAAACTCGGATAACCTAACCGGCTGTATCGGAGCGTTGGCTGTATGAGAAAAGTGATGATGCTCGTCTGTGTCTTTCTGGGAACGGCGGGGGGCGTCTCCTTCGCGGAGTGGGCGCCCATTTCGAACGGTCTCGGGGAGCTTGGGATCCGCACGCTTGCCGTCGACCCCAGAGATGCCGCGGTGATTTACGCGGGATCGGAACGCGCGCTCTACCGGACCCCCGACGGGGGAAGGACATGGAAAGAGGTTTTAAGCTTCAAGGGCCGATCAAGCCCCGTGAAATGCCTTTACCTGGATGAAGCGTCGGCCGTTTATGTCGGCGTCGGGCCGCGCGTGCGCTTCTCAACGGACGGGGGGAAGCGCTGGAAAACACTCTTCAAAGTTCCCGGATCGTCGGACCGCGCGGTGTTGTGCCTTGCGAGGGCCGGGCGGAACTCCGAGGAATTGTGGGTCGGCACGGGCAACGGGCTTTTTGTTTTAAACACGAGGACCGGGAAGGCGGGACGGCTTGAGGGATTTCCGGATGTGGCGGTCGGCTCAGTGAGGGACGGGTCGCCGGATGGCCACCCTACGATCGCGGTGACGAACCGGGGCATCTACACGGTCTCGACGGACCGCGTTCATTGGCAAAAAACGCTTCTCCGGCATGAGCCGGAGGCGGAAGAATCCCCCCGTCTTGGGCAGTTTGATATCGAAGAGCTTCTTCCCGCGCAGGAGCCGCGCCTGATTTATTCGGCGGCCGGCGGCGGTTTTTACGCTTCGATCGACCGGGGGCTTTGGGCCGCCGGTCCGGACGCCTCCGCGTGGGAGAAGCTCGACGGGCGGCTTTTAGGCGGCCATCCCGTGAACGCGATCGCCGATTCCCCCAGAACGTTTTACGCGGCGACGGACGCGGGGGTTTTTCAATGGGACCCCCGTTCCGGGACGTTTCGACGGATCACGCAGGGCCTGGGGTCCCGCCGGGCGCAGGCCATTTTTTACAGCCGGTCCGGTGATTATCTTTTGGCGGGCACCGCCAAAGGCCTTTTTAAATATCCCCACCCGGAAATCAATTTCGGCCCGGGGGAAGGACCGGAGCGCTCGCCCACGGCCGAAGCGCTCTTGGGCCGGTTTGAATCGGAGCCCGCCGTTTTGGAAGTGCAAAATGCCGCGATCCGGTACGCGGAGTGCTCGCCCGAAAAGATCGAGGCCTGGAGACGCGCCGCCTCGCGGAAGGCCTTTTTTCCCACCGTCTCGCTCGACACGGATCTCAACCGGGACCAAAACGTCGACATTGACCGCGGCGGGACCAACGACCCCGACCGCTTTATTATCGGCCCCGAGGAGAAAAGCCTCGACTGGTCGATCGGGCTCAACTGGGATTTGGGGGATTTGGTCTGGAACGGGGACCAGACCTCCATCGACACCCGGTCAAAGCTGATGGTGGAGCTCCGAAACGACATTGTGTCCGAGGTCACGCATCTTTACTACGAGCGCCGGCGCCTGCAGGCCGAAATGACGCTGGCGCCTCCGGCGGATACGGCGCTTGAAGTGGAAAAAAGGCTGCGTCTTGAAGAGCTCACCTCGCAAATCGACGCGCTCACCGGCGGTTTCTTGAGCCGTCACACCGCAGGCCGGGCCGACGGAGGAGAGAGAGGATCGTTGTGGAACCGATAGAGTCGTCTGCCCCCAAGCTCACTGTTTTTGATGAAGACCCCGAAATTGTCCGGGAAAAGCTCCTTTTTCCGCGCGGGGTCTTGTCCATTCTCCACGACACGGACCTCTTCGGCCCGATGATTGACCAAGCGATGGAAGACCTGGACCATCTCCTCCGCAAAGTCCGCTAAAAAGCGCTCGTCTCCAAATTGACATTCCCATTCGTGTGTGGATAATGGTCGCTCATGGATAAAAATTATTACGGCTGGGGTCTGCCGGTCGATATTTCGGCGCACGGCTCTCAGATCGACCAACTCATCATTATTCTTCACCTCGCGATGGCGGCGCTTTTCATCGGGTGGTCTGTTTTCCTGGTGTATACGCTCATTCGTTTCCGCGCCCGGTCGGGGCACGAGGCCGTTCATGAAACCAGGCATTTCAAGGCCCCGACGTTTGTGGAGGTCCTGGTGGCGCTTTTTGAATTTTTCCTCCTGGCGGCGTTCGCGACGCCGATCTGGCTCTCCGTCCGGCAGGAGTTTCCTCCCGACGACAAGGCGCTTCATGTGCGCGTGGTCGCGCAGCAGTTCGCGTGGAACATCCATTATCCGGGCGAGGACGGGATTTTCGGCAGGACCGATCCCCGGTGGATGGGCTCGGCCAATCCGCTGGGACTGGATGGGTCGGACCCGGCGGCCAAGGACGACATCACGACCGTGAATCAGCTCCACGTGCCGGTGGACACGCCGGTGATCGTGAGGCTTTCCTCGAAAGACGTGATCCACAGCTTTACGATCCCGGTGATGCGCGTGAAGCAAGACGCGATTCCCGGCGAGTCCATTCCGCTGTGGTTTGAGGCGAAGAAGACCGGCGAGTTTGAGATCGCCTGCGCGCAGCTTTGCGGGATCGGGCATTACCGCATGCGTGGATTTTTTACGGTCGACTCGAAGGAAAAATTCGGCGAGTGGCTGAAGGCGGAGGCGCCCCAATGAGCGGACACGCCGATCCGGGGCTTCCTTTCTGGAGAAAATACATTTTCTCCACGGACCACAAGGTCATCGGGGTCCAGTACGCGGTGACGGGCCTTTTGTTTCTCTTGTTCGGATTCGGCCTGGCCACGCTGATCCGCTGGCAGCTGGCCTATCCGGGCCAGCCGCTTCCTTTAATAGGCGGCTGGTTCGCCGAGAGCCAGATGCTCGGCGGCATCATGCTCCCTGAGTTTTATTACCAGCTGGGCGCCATGCATGGCACGATCATGGTGTTTTTGGGCGTGGTGCCCCTGGCGGTCGGCGGGTTCGGGAATTTCGTGCTCCCGCTGCAGATCGGGGCGCCGGACATGGCGTTTCCGAAGCTCAACCTGATGAGCTACTGGCTCTATTTCATCGGCGGCGTCATCATGTTCGCCAGTTTTTTCGTGCCGGGCGGGGCGGCCCAGTCCGGCTGGACTTCTTATCCGCCGCTATCGGTCATCGCCTCCGACGGGCAGACCTGGTGGCTTATCGGGATGGCGTTTCTCATCAACTCTTCGCTTCTGGGGTCCGTGAATTTCATCGTGACGATTGTCCAGCTGAGGGCCGACGGCCTGTCTTTCGGCCGGCTGCCGTTTTTTGTGTGGGCGCAGTTTGTGACGGCGTTTCTCCTTCTTCTGGCGTTTCCGCCGCTCGAGGCGGCGGCGGTGCTGCAGCTCATGGACCGCCTCGCGCATACGAGTTTTTTCATGCCGAGCGGGCTCGTGATCAATGACGCGGTCGTCAACATCAGCGGAGGGGGCAACGCGGTATTGTGGCAGCACCTCTTCTGGTTTCTGGCGCATCCGGAGGTTTACGTCCTCGTCCTCCCGGCGATGGGAATTGTCGCCGAGGTCATCGCCTGCAACACCCGCAAACCGCTCTACAGTTACAAGGGGCTTGTCCTCTCGGCCGTCTTCATCGGTTTTATGTCGTTCATCGTCTGGGCGCATCACATGTTTCTCACCAACATGGGGACCGTGATGAGCACGTTTTTCCAGGTGACGACGATGATCATCTCGATCCCGTCCGTCGTGATCCTCACGGTCCTGGTCTTGAGTCTCTGGGGCGGGGCGATCCGCTTCAACACCCCGATGCTTTTCGCGATCGCGTTCCTGCCGATGTTCGGGATGGGGGGGCTTACCGGCCTGCCGCTGGGGCTGGCCGCGTCGGACATTCATTTGCATGACACGTACTACGTGATCGGGCATTTCCATTATGTCGTCGCGCCGGGCACGATATTCGCGCTGTTTGCCGGGATCTACCACTGGTTCCCGAAAGTCACGGGACGCCGGATGTCGGAGACGCTGGGAAAAATTCATTTTGTTCCTTCCTTTATTCTGATGAACTGCATTTTCTTCCCGATGCTGATGCAGGGGCTGGCGGGGGTGCTGCGCCGGATGTACGATCCGTTGCAATACGCGCACGCTCAAGCCGCGCAACCGCTGAATGTTTTTGCCTCGGCTGCGGCGTGGCTTCTGGCGCTGGCGCAGATTCCGTTTATCCTCAATTTCTTCGGCAGTCTTTTCTGGGGCAGGAAAACGGGGGAAAATCCCTGGGAAGCGACGACGCTCGAATGGGCCGCGCCGAGCCCTCCGCCCCACGGGAATTTTTTGGAGGCGCCGCATGTCTACCGGGGACCCTACGAGTACAGTCCGCCTCAGGCCAAGAGCGGTTTTTGGCCCCAACACGTCAAGGACCCCCGCTGATGTCCGAATCCGCGTCCTCGATACGCTACATCAACCGTCCCCATCCGGTGACGGGCGTGACCAACGCGAAGCTCGGGATCTGGTGTTTTCTCGCCTCGGAGGTGATGCTCTTCGGCGCGCTCTTCTCGACCTACCTTCTTTTGAGAACCGGCTCCGCCTCGTGGCCGCATGGCCCGGCGACGCTCAATGTGCCGCTGGCCACGCTCAACACGCTCGTGCTTATTTTTTCGAGCGTGACGATGGTGATGTCGTGGGCGTCGCTGGCGACGGGGAATTTCCGGAAATACCGCTTGTACCTGGGGCTCACGGCGCTGATGGGGTGCGTGTTTCTGGTCGTGAAGGGGTTCGAGTATGGCCATAAATTCGAGCACCACCATTTTCCGGCCGCCAGCACTTTTTATGCGATTTATTTCACGCTGACGGGGCTGCACGGCCTGCACGTGATCGGCGGGATCGCCGTGAACCTTTATTTCCTCTTCCGCGGCCGGGTATTGTGGCAGAGGGACCCCGAGCGGCTCACCAACCGCATCGAATGCGCGGGCCTGTACTGGCATTTCGTGGACCTGGTCTGGATTTTTCTTTTCCCCATCCTTTATTTGTTATAATGAGGGCATCATGAGCGGGCATTTATCCGAAGAGGCCGTCAAACAGCATGTCCGGATTTACCGGAGGGTATTCCTGGCGCTCGGGGCGCTGACGGTGCTCACGGTGGCGGTGTCTTATTTTCATTTCTCGGTTGCCGTGGCGGTCGCCGTCGCCCTTTTCATCGCGGTCACGAAGGGGTCTCTTGTCGCCGCTTACTTCATGCACCTGAAGACGGAGCGGAAGATCGTGTGGGGGATTCTCGCGATGACTTTTTTCTTTTTTGTGTTTCTCTTGACGGCTCCCTCGCTTCACCACCGTTAGCCGTCTGCCGGATAGGAGGGTTTTGTATGTCCCTCAGAGCATTCCACATCCTCTTTATTGTGTCGGCCGTCACGCTGGCCGCGGGCTTCGGTCTTTGGGCGCTGCGTCATGACGCCGCCTGGGGACTGTCGATCGGCCTTGTGTCTCTGACGCTTGCCGTCGCCCTGGCGGTTTATCTGGCCTGGTTTATCCGCAAAATAAAGGGCGTTTCTTCATGAAGTTCGCGGCGCTGTCGCCGTGGGCCTGTTCGGTGTGCTTTGGGGACCCGTCCTCGCCGCTGAGGAAGGGGCTCTTTGCCGGCGTTCTTTTCCTGCTTCTGGTGGTGCTGACGGTCCTCGCCGCGATTGCCTGGACGGGGTTTTCCTGGCAGCGGCGCGCCAAGGCCGGGGGGAAAGGACCGTTTTGAGCGCCTCTATCGCGGAGAGGGTTGCGCAAGTTCGTGAACGGATTGAAGCGGCCGCGCGCCGGTCGGGGCGTAGCGCGGGGGAGATTACGCTAGTGGCGGTGACCAAGGGCGTTTCGGCCGAAGGGATTAAGGCGGCCCGCGCGGCGGGCCTGTCCTTTTTTGGAGAAAACCGGGTGCAGGAGGCCGCCGCCAAGATCCCGGCCGGGTCCCCGGGGGAGTGGCACATGATCGGCCACCTGCAGACCAATAAAGTCGCCGAGGCGGTCCGGATGTTTCAGATGGTGCAGTCGGTCGACTCGGTGCGGCTTGCCGGAAAAATCGACGAGGAATGCGCGAGGGCGGACCGCACGATGCCGGTGCTCTTTGAAGTGAACGTCGCCGGCGAGGCCCAGAAATACGGTTTCAAGCCGGAAGAAATTTACGCCGCTCTCGATGCGGCGGAGCGGCTCGGGCGCCTGAGGCTTGTGGGGCTCATGGGCATGGCGCCGAACAGCGCCGAGGCGGGGCCCCGGCGCGAGGCGTTTAAAAAACTCCGGAATATTTTCAATGTGTTGAAGTCCATCAAGAAGGAGAACGTCGAGATGAGGTATCTGTCCATGGGCATGAGCGACGACTTTGAGCCGGCCATCGAAGAAGGGTCCAACATGGTCCGTATCGGCCGGGCGATTTTCCGATGAACCCCAAAGCGGCGCCGGCCCCTCGACCGCGCTCGGGACAGCGCCCTGAGCCTGTCGAGCGGGCGCTGGCGGGTCTCAAGATCGGCGTGATCGGCGCTCCGGCCGGCAGTGCGTGTCGCTGTCGGACGTGATTATTCTGGCCGTGAAACCCCGGATCCTGCGCGAAGTGGTGGAGGACATCGCCAGCGGCGTCGGCAAAGAGGCGCTGGTGATCTCCATCGCGGCGGGAGTGCCCCTGGCGAAGATCGAATCGTTCTTTAAAAGGCCGGTCTGTCTTGTCCGGGTGATGCCCAATATGCCGGCCCTTGTCGGATCAGGCGTGTCGGCCTTCAGCCTCGGCAGGCACGCGACGGCCAGGCACCGGAAAATAGCCGAGGCGGTCTTGGGCGCGTTCGGAGAGTGCGTTCCGGTTCCCGAGAAGGCCCTGGATCTTGTCACGGCGGTCAGCGGATCGGGTCCCGCATACTTTTTTCTGCTCGCCGAAAAGATGATCGAGGCGGCCTACGAGCTGGGGATGAAGGTGGATGTGGCCAAGAGGCTCGTGTATCAAACGGCGTTCGGGAGCGGGAGGATTCTCGTCGAGCAGGGCGAAGACCCGGAGGTCCTGATCGAGCGTGTCGCATCCAAGGGAGGCACGACCGAGGCGGCCCTCAAGGTCTTCAAAAAACAGGGATTCGGCAAAGTGGTCCGCGACGCGGTGGGCGCGGCTTATCGACGGTCCAAAGAAATGCGGGAGGAAAACTGATGTTTGTCTTGGCCAATTTTTTTGAAGCGCTGGGAATGGTGGTCGGTTATGCGATCGATATTTTATGGTGGCTCATTATCATCCGCGCTTTGCTCAGCTGGGTAAGCCCCGACCCGATGAACCCCGTCGTGCAGTTCATCGAGCGGATGACGGATCCGCTGTTGGCGCCGTTTCGGCATTGGGTGCCTTCCCACCGCATCGGCGTCGACGTCTCTCCGCTTTTCGCGCTGCTTCTCCTGTATTTTCTAAAAGTCTTTATCGTGAAAACATTGATCGGGATCTCGTTCCGCCTGAGATAAATCCCGCGTCCCCGCGCGAGAGGACCCATGAGCGCCGATTATAAAAGAACGATCAATCTGCCGGCCACGAATTTTCCGATGAAGGCCGACCTGCCCAAGCAAGAGCCTCGGTTTCTCGAGAAATGGAATTCCACGGATCTCTACGGGAAGATCCGCCGCGCGCGACAGGGCGCCAAGCCATTCATTCTGCACGACGGGCCGCCGTACGCCAACGGCGACATCCATATGGGCCATGCGCTCAATAAAATCCTCAAAGACGTGATTGTCAAATACAAGACGATGAGAGGATACGACGCGCCTTTCGTGCCGGGGTGGGACTGCCACGGGCTCCCCGTCGAGCACCAGCTTTTCAAAGAGCTTAAAATCACCAAACACCAGATCGATGCTCCCAGCTTCCGGAAAAAAGCGGCCGGGTACGCGATGGGGTTTGTGGCGAAGCAAAAAGAACAGTTCAAGCGTCTGGGCGTGTTCGGCCGGTGGGAGACGCCTTATCTCACGCTGGATCCCGCGTTTGAGGGCGCGGTGGTTGACGCGTTCGCGGCGCTCGTCGAAAAAGGCTTCATCTACCAGAGCCTCAAGCCGGTGCACTGGTGTATTTCCTGCGAGACCGCGCTCGCGGAGGCGGAGCTCGAGTATGACGAGAATCACGTCTCGCCCTCTTTATATTGCCTTTTCCCGGTGGAATGGGATCGGATTTCCGCGGTCTGGCCGGATGCTCCACAAACGGGAAAGCTATCGTTTGCCGTTTGGACGACCACGCCCTGGACGCTGGTCGCGAACGTGGCCGTGGCGCTTCATCCGGATTTGGAGTACGCGTTCGTCAAGACGAAAAATTTCGGGACGGTGATCGTCGCCGAAGATCGGATCGACGCTTTTTTAAAAGTCATTTCGACAGCCCCCTCGGAGGTCGAGGTCGTTTGGAAAAGAAAAGGAATCCACTTGAACGGACTTGCCGCCCGGCATCCCTTCATGGACCGCGCGTCGGGCGTGGTGACGGCCGACTATGTCTCCCGCACCGACGGAACGGGGTGCGTGCACACCGCCCCGGGCCACGGGATGGACGATTACAGGACGGGGCTGAAGTGGAAGCTTCCGGTTCTCATGCCGGTGAACGAGAAGGGCCTGTTTACCGGGGAGGCGGGGGAGTGGAAGGGCTGGCACATCGCCAAGGCAAACCGCGCGATCCCCGAAACGATTTCCCGGAAAGGAAATCTCCTGCACGCCGGCGAGATCCGGCACTCTTATCCGACATGCTGGCGCTGCAAGGAACCCGTGATCACGCGGGCCACCCGCCAGTGGTTCATGGGCGTGGATCGGCAGGACCTGCGGCGGAAAATTCTCACGGCAATTCAAAAAGTCCGGTGGGTGCCCCCATCCGGACAAAACCGGATCACCGGCATGATCGAATCCAGACCCGACTGGTGTCTTTCGCGTCAACGGTACTGGGGGGTCCCCGTGCCGGTGTTCACCTGCGCGGCCTGCGACGACGCGGTGTTGGACCCGGCGCTCATTCGCCGCGTCGGCTCCGAATTCAGAACACGCGGGTCGGACGCGTGGTTTGATCTGCCGGCGGAAGGATTCACTCGAAACGAATTCCCGTGTCCGCGCTGCGGGCGCAAAGATTTGAAAAAAGGGCAGGACATCCTCGACGTCTGGTTTGAATCCGGGGCCAGTTATATTCCCGTGCTTGTCGAAACGCCCGAGCCGCATTTTCCGGCCGACCTGTATCTGGAGGGCAGCGATCAGCATCGGGGTTGGTTTCAAAGCTCTCTTCTTGTCTCCTGCGCGAATTCCGGCGGGCCTCCTTACCGGACGGTCCTGACGCACGGCTTCATTGTCGACGGCGAAGGCAGGAAAATGTCCAAGTCCCAGGGAAACGTGATCTCGCCTTTGGAGGTCATGAAGGAATACGGCGCCGACATCTTGCGGTTGTGGGTCGCCTCCAGCGACGCGTCGGACGATGTGCGCCTTTCCGGTGACGGCCTGCGGCGCTTGTCCGAGGGCTACCGGAAAATTCGCAACACGTTCCGGTTCCTGCTGGGAAACTTGAGCGGTTTTGACGCCTCCAGGGACTCTCTGGGATTCGAGGAACTGACGGAGGTGGACCGCTGGGCGCTGTCCAAACTGGAATCTCTGAAAGAGGAGGTCACCGCGGCGTACGAGGACTTCCAGCTGCACCGCGTGGTGCACCTGGTCTACGATTTTTGCGTGGTGGAGATGTCCTCTTTTTATCTGGATGTTCTGAAAGACCGGCTCTACACGGATGCCCGGGGGTCTGTCTCGGGCAGGTCCTGCCGGACGGCGCTGCACGAGATCCTCACGACGCTGGCGCGCCTTCTGGCGCCGGTGCTTGTCTTTACCTGCGAGGAGGTGTGGCAGAATCTGGGCCTGCCGGAGAGCGTGCATCTGGAATCCTGGCCGGAACCGGATCCGCGGCGCCGGCGGGAGGCGCTCGAAGCCAAGTGGGAGCGCTTACTTTTGTTCCGCGAAAAGGTGCTCAAGGCGCTCGAGGAAAAACGCGAAAAAAAAGAGATTGGCAATTCGCTGGAGGCTGAGGTAGAATTAGCTCTTTCCAAAAAGGAAGATCTCGATTTTTTGAAAGATTTTGAGAAAGATTTGCCCGGTCTTTTTCTCGTGTCGGGCGTCCGGGTGGCCGGCGCCGGACCGGGCGCCTCCGACGGCGGGTGGGACGTGACGGTCAGGAAGGCCGCGGGCCGGAAGTGCGAGCGCTGCTGGAACACCCGCCGGTCCGTCGGAGAAGACAAGGAGCACCAGACACTTTGCCGCCGCTGCGTCGAGGGCGACACGGTGGGACGGCGCGACGCGCTGGCCTGGAGATTTTGCTCAAGAAGAAATCGGCGCTCATGAAGGGGATCGAGCACATCGCCAACGACGCGCTGAAGACCTCCCAGCGCGACGCCGCCGGGGATCTCTCGGCGTACAGCCTGCACATGGCGGACATGGCGACCGATAACTATGACCGTGAGTTTTCGTTGAGTCTGGCGGACAACGAGCAGAAGGTTTTGAACCGCATCGCCCAGGCTCTCGAGAAAATCGAAAGCAAAACCTTCGGTCTTTGCGAGCTGTGCAGCAAAAAGATTTCGAAAGTGCGCTTGAGGGCCGTTCCGTATGCCGAGCTTTGCGTGCCCTGCCAGGAAAAGCAAGAAAAAAAGAAAAAATAACAGACGAGATGCTTAGAAGGTTCCCGCCGGTTTGCATCGCGGCGTTTGTTTTCCTTCTGGACCGTCTTTCCAAGGTCTATGTCCTGAGTCGTTTTAGCGAGGGGCAGGGCCTCCCTCGGTGGCGGTGATCGCCGCGTATTGGTGGCGGGGGTTTTTCGCCTCCCGCCGGCCCGAAGAAAATCCCCGGTCGCTTTTTCTCAACCACTGCGCGTGGGCGCTTGTCGCCGCCGGCGCGGCCGGCAATCTGACCGATCGTCTCGCCTTCGGCTATGTCGTCGATTTCCTGGATTTCCGGATCTGGCCGGTATTCAATATCGCCGACGCGGGTATCTGCGCCGGGGTCTTGCTCGTGATCTTGAATTTTTCACGCCACCGCGGCCCCGGGCGGGTCCGCTGATGCATCCGGTCCTTTTCAGCCGGGGACCGTTCACGCTTTATTCCTACGGTTTTTTTCTGGCGCTGGCTCTGTTTTTAAGTCTCTGGATCGCGGAAAAGCGGGCGGCCGGACACGGGGTGGAGCGCGGGGTCGCGGGCGACCTCGTCTTTCTTCTTTTTCTGGCGGGGTTGGCCGGCGCGCGCCTGTTTTATGTGCTGCAACACGCCGGGGATTACCGGGGAGGCGGGTGGCGCGTGCTGGACCTTCGGGAAGGAGGGCTCGTCTGGTACGGCGGGTTCCTCGCCGCCGCGGCGACGGGAATCGTCTACGCGCGTCTGCGGCGCCGGCCGCTTCTGGGGCTTTGTGATTTCTTTGCGCCGCTGGCGGCCCTCGCGCAGGCGGTCGGAAGGATCGGCTGTTTTTTCAACGGGTGTTGTTACGGCAAAAATGCGGCCGGGGGATGGGGCGTCGTTTTTCCGGACCGGACCCCGGCGAGGGTCCCGGTCCAGCTTTATGAGTCCGTGGCGCTCTTTGCGGTCGCGATTTTTCTTTTTCGGTTGTCGTCCGGCAGGAGGCGTCCCGGAGAAATCCTCGCGGCTTATCTTTTTCTTGCGGGCGGGTCCCGTTTTTTTCTCGAGTTTTTGCGGGGGGACCAAACGACGGTCGCGTGTCTGACGATCCCCCAGTGGACGAGCCTTCTCTTCGTCGCGGGAGCCGGCGTTCTTTATGGGGCCGTTCGAAAAAAGAAAACAGACCATGGAAAAATTTGAGTTTGTGATCCCTGTCTTGATGACGCCGGTCCGCGCGGACGCGTTTCTTGCCGGAGCCTTCGGGCGCCGCTTTTCCCGAAGCCAGGTGAAGGCCGTGTTCGAAAAGGGCGCGGTCCGCCTCAACGGCAAGCCGTGCAAGTCCGGGGATCGTCTGAAGGAAGGGGACCGGATCGCCGGGGATCTCCCCGCCCTGCGCGAAGAAACGCTTGCCGGCGAGGATATTCCGCTGCGCGTGGTCTACGAGGATGAAAGTCTTCTGGTCGTGGACAAGGCCGCGGGGATGGTGGTCCATCCGGGGGCGGGAAATAAAAAGGGGACGCTCGTGCAGGCGCTTTTGGGCCGCGGAGGCAAGCTCTCCACGTCCGGAGGGCCGCTGCGGCCCGGCATCGTGCACCGCCTGGACAAGGACACCTCGGGACTGATCCTCGTCGCCAAAAACAACCCCTCCCACCGGGCGCTGCAGATGCAGTTTTCGACGCGGTCGCTCTCCAAGACGTATACCGCGCTCGTTCTTGGGCGCGTGGAATTTGAGGAGGGGCATATCGGGCTTCCGATAGGCCGGGACCCCAGGCAGCGAAAAAAAATGGCCATCCGCGCCGATGAGCTCGGCAAGGAGGCGCTGACCTATTACAAGGTGCTTCGCCGATTTCCCGCCGCCACGCTTCTGCAGCTTAAGATCGTCACGGGCAGGACCCATCAGATCCGCGTGCATCTGGCCCATCTCGGCCATCCGGTGGTCGGAGACGCCGTTTACGGGCGGCCGCTGGCTTTCCCGGCGTCGCGGCTCGGACTCCATGCCTCAAAGATAGAATTTTTGCACCCCCAAAGCGGTAAAATGACGGCCTTTGAAAGCCCGCTTCCTCCCGAGATGAAAGACCTGATTCAAAGGGCCGCGCTCGAGGGAAAGAAGGCATAGATTCCGGCTGTCCATCCTCTTTATGCTGAAGGCGCTTTGCCCGCCTCTCTTTGTCTGGTATAATTTGGGCGTGGCGAAGGTTCCTAGGATCAGATTGGATATTACGATTATCCCCGTTTAAGCATGGATTCCCACCGGGCGGTCAAAATAAAAAAAATCACACACGGCGTGTCCGGGGACCTGTCGTTTCCGGGAGACAAGTCGCTGTCGCACCGGGCGATCATCTTCGGGGCTCTGGCGGAAGGGGTCTCCTCGTTCACCAATGTCCTGGACGGCGAAGACTGCGCGCGCACGCGGGAGGCCTTCAGAAGTCTCGGCGTCGGGATGCGTTCGGCCACGCCCGCTGAAATTCAAATTACCGGGCGTGGTCTTCACGCCTTGAAGGCCCCTCAAAAAGAAATTTATCTCGGCAATTCCGGCACGTCGATGCGTCTCTTGCTGGGGGTGTTGGCCGGAAACCCCTTTCGGGCGACGCTGACCGGAGATCCCTCGCTTTCTTCGAGGCCGATGAGGCGGGTGACGGATTATCTCGGACAAATGGGCGCGATGTTCGAGGGCAGGGACGGGGCCAATTTCGCGCCGATCACGGTGCGCGGGGGGGAGCTCAAGGCCATCGAGGCGACGTTGCCGGTCGCGAGCGCTCAAGTCAAATCGGCGATCCTTCTGGCGGGCCTGTACGCGAGAGGCACGACCTCGGTCACCGAACCGGTTTTGTCGCGTGATCACACCGAAAATTTTCTCGCGCATTTTGGGGCCCGCGTGCGCCGCGAAGGGTTGAAGGTCTCCGTGGAGAGAGGACGGCCGCTCCAGGCGCGTCGTTTCGAAATTCCCGGCGATATCTCGGGGGCCGCCTTCTTCATGGCCCTCGCGGCGCTTTTGCCGGGGTCGGAGATCCGTTTTCACAAAGTGCTTTGGAACCCCACGCGCGCCGGCATGGTCAATGTCCTGGAGAGGATGGGCGCGCGGGTCGAGGTCGGGGAACTCCATTGCGACGGGCCCGAGCCCGCCGCCGATTTTGTGGTCCGGGGCGGTCCGCTTAAGTCCTTTGAGATCGCCAAAGAGGAGCTGCCTTCCCTGATCGACGAGGTCCCGGTGTTGTGCGTGCTGGCCACGCAGGCCGAGGGCACCACGGTCATCCGGGACGCCTCGGAACTCCGCATCAAGGAAACGGACAGGATCCATTCGATGGTCACGGCGTTGGGCCGCATGGGTGCGGACATCCGGGCCGAGGGGGACACGCTCTATATAAAAGGAAGGACCGCGCTTGGCGGGGCCGCGGTGGATTCGTTCAAGGACCACCGGACGGCGATGTCGATGGTCGTCGCGGGCCTTGTCGCCGCCGGCGACACCGTGGTCGAGGACCTGGACTGCGTCGGCACCTCTTTCCCGGGATTTTTTGACCTGCTCCGCCGCCTGGGAATCGAAACGCAATTTTTCAAGTGACATCATCCGCCGGGGTCTTTACAATACTCCGAGACCCGATTTTCGGGGAAGCACCGGGAGGGGAGGCATGAAGCGAAAATTTTTGGCGGCGGCGGTTGTCTGCTGGATGGCCGCAACACTGCCTGTTTCGGCCAAGGAGCTCCAGAGCGTCTCGGGACTGGACTGGATCCAGATGTACGCGGATGACCGGCTGGAAAGGATCGAGCAGTCGGCGGGTCTTTTAAAAAAGAACAAAATCAAGCTTTCGCGCCCGGCCGACGAGTATTGCCGGGAAGTCTACGCACGGGTTCTGAGAGACGCGTCGCTCTATCCCGTGCCGGTCACGAGGATCCTCGCCGATTACATCCGTGAAAGCGAGCCCGAAGCGGCCCCGGCCATTGAGGCCTTGATCAGCGCGGAGACGATATAGTATGAGTTGGGTAGTGGGTCAAATTGCCCGCAGGGCCCGGCTCGCCTTGTCCCCGCCCGGACGCATGATTTGCGCTCCGACCTGCGAACGGGGCCTGCCGCCTGCGGGACTCCGCGGTGCTCGTGTAATTCTTCACTCCGCGCCG
>JACPAX010000011.1 GCA_016180585.1 Candidatus Omnitrophota bacterium
TAATTACAAATCACCAAATGTTTCTCCGTCGGCAGATCCTGGGTGATGTTCTTGAGCACTTCCCCCCTCAGGAGTTTTTCAAACGTCCCGCGCCGCGTCGCGCCGATCATCACCGTGTCCACGTTGAGGTCCTTGGCGGTCTTCACGATGACGCCGCCGGGATTATCGCCCAGGCTCCACAGCGGAACGGCCGTGACCCCCTTTTGCTCAAAGGCCTGAAAGGCCCTCTTCAAGATATCGATCGACTGCGGCGACGGTTCGACCTCGGTCGGATACGCCCACCCGGGCGGTTTTTCCTCCACAAAAAGGGCATACACCACCGACTCGTTCTTCCCCTTCAAATGCAGGGCCGCCTCCTCAATCAGCGACGGGCTGAATGCCTTCATGGGCACGAGCGTGGATCCCTTGTAAAGCGGCATGAGGTCCCTGGCCTCCTCCGGCGAGAGCACGTTGATCCCCAGCATCTCCGGCATGACCGGCACGCGCGCGGCCTCAAGCCGCTGGGCAAGGGCCCGGGCCAGAAGACCCACCGCCAAAACGATCGAGACGAAAATCACCGCGTTGTGTTTCTGGCAAATGATGGTCGCTTCGACCAAAATCATCACGAGCGCGGCGGCCGCGAGCATCGCCCGCTCGTGTTTTTTGAGATCCAGGTCCAGATTGGTGCAGCAGGCGCTGATGTTCAGCGTGATCGCGCCGACGACGCCGATCGCGTAGAGCGCGGCCAGATGCGTCACGTCGTGTTCGACGACAAGCACGGCCACCGGCACCGCCGTTGCGACGGCCAGACCGAACCACGGCATCCCATAGCGGTTGAGCCGGCCGAAAATCGGGGGCAGCTCTTTGTCCTTGGACATCAGAAACATGATGCTGACCAGGTCCATGATCGCCGTATTGCAGGCCGATAGAAGCAGAAGACCCATCACCAGGGCGATGATCCTCCCGAACCAGACGCCGACGTAATGGTCCCCGATCACGCGAATCATGTCTTCGGTATGCCCCGAAAGTCCCGGGATCGAATTCATCGCCGCGCCCAGAATCAGCGACACCACCGTGACCTCCATCAAAACCGGCAGGATCGCCCTCCGGGCGGTTTTTTTCACGGGTTCCACCATGATGCCGGTCGCGTTGGCGATGGCCTCCACTCCCGACAAAGCCAGCACGATCCCGACGAACTTGGTCCAGTTCGAAAAAAGAGACCCCTCGGGGGGAGCCATCGGGATGTTTTTGAGGTGGGGAATCACCGCGACGCAGAGGACGGCCAGGGTGGAAATCGTGAAGCCCGCGATAATGGCGGCGAGATTGCCGCTCTTGGTGGGGCCGACGATGTTGATGGCCCCGATCAGAACCAACGCCCCGACGGCCCACCACTGGGGATGCGGCAGTCCCAGATAATGAAACGCGTCGAGACTGCTTAAAGACGCCGTGACCACGTAGTCGGCCACCAGAAGGAGCGCGCCGACCACCGCCAGCGTGCGTGAACGCTGACGTACCGCGGAGTAAACGCCTCCGCCGTCGGGATAGGCCTTGCAGATGACGATATAACAGAGCCCGACGATCGCGGTCAGGGCGCTCATCGCCAGGAGGAAAAACATCGAGGCGTGCCCGGCGATCGCGAACGCGAGCCCCAGCACGTACGCCTTCGAAGTGCCCCAGTCGCCGTAGAGCATGGCGCTCGCCTGATACCACTTGAGCTCCCGGGGCCGTTCTACTTTTTTAAGAAGCAAAGCCATCGCCGCTCACAGACAAAAAGGGAGTCTCTTTTTCAAGACTCCCCTTGAAAAATCCCCGTCATCGCTTCCCCCGTCGTTCGACGGGGCCGGCAAGGATAGGACTAGTTTCTTCTCTTGCCAAAAATGCGCAACAGCAAGATAAATAAATTGATGAAATCCAGATAAACCGTGAGCGCCCCCAGGATGGACGCCTTCTTTTCCATCTCCACGTTTTCAAAACCCATCGCGTGAAGGTTTTTGAGTTTCTGCGTGTCCCAGGCGATGAGGCCGAGGAAAACGGCGATGCCGATAAACGTCGTGACCCAGTAGAGCGCCGTGCTTTTGAGAAACAGGTTGATGACTCCCGCGATGATGACCCCAAAAAGTCCCATGATCGCGAGGCTCCCGACCGACGTGAGATCCTTTTTGGTGGTCATCCCGTAGACGCTGAAGAAAAAGAAAGTCCCGGCCGTGATCGCAAACGTCGAGAGCACCGACACGCCCGTGTAAACCAAAAGCACGGACGTGAGCGTGATCCCGTTGAGAAACGAATACGCGAGAAACACCAGCGACGCCGCGGTGGCGCTCATCCTCATCGCGGCCACCGAGAGCCAGATCACCAGCGCGAACTCGGCGACGACGAGGCCGATCAGGATCAGGCCGTTGGTGAAGATCGCCTTGAGAAGCGCCGGCTGCGTCAAAAGCCAGAAGGCCGCCAGGGCCGAGACGCCCTTGTTTTCCATGTTCGAATCCTCCTTTTAGAAAAGAGCGCCAGAGACCAGGTCACCTGCGCACCAGAGACCAGAGCACCTGAACACCAAAAATTCTATTTGACTGGTCCCTGGTGCTCTGGTCCCTGGCGCCCTATTCAAGTGCTCTGGTGCGCTATGGATGCGCCCCTTTACTCAATCGGTATCTTGATCTTCGTCCCTTTTCTGGGCCGGTCCGGATTGGGGATGAGATCCTTGTTGAACTCGTAGAGCCGTTTCCACTGCCTGCCGTCGCCGTACTCGCGCTTGGCGATCGCCCACAGCGTGTCCCCGGCCTGAATCGTATATTCTTTGGTGTCCACCCGGATCGCGCTCTCGACCTCTTCTTTTTCTTCGATCACCTTGTCCTGAAAAAGATGGGCTTTCGCCGCCGGGATCATCACTTCCTCCACCTCGGCGATCATGAACTGCGCGTTGCGATCCTTCTGCATGCCGACGAGGTCACCGGTCGGGGCCATCGCGTCAAGTTTCCCGCGGCTCAAGATCCGGATGCGGTCCTCCGGCAGGCCCTGCTCCACCATAAAACCCTGGACGGCCGAGGCGCGCCGCTCGCCGAGCTTCAGATTGTATCTCTCGGAGCCGCGCGCGTCGGCGTTGCCGGTGATGAGGATGTCCGCCTTGGGATTTTTGTGGAGCATCCGCATCGCGTCTTCCAGAATCCCGCGCGCGTCGTCTCTCAACTCCGATTTGTCGAAATCAAAAAGAACCTTCACGTTCTTCAGCACGCGCTTGATGACGAGCGACGGCTTCATCTCCCCTTCGGAGGACTTGTAATCAAAAATGATTTTGCGGACATAGACGTACCCCTGGTTCCCCCAGGGTTTGGCCTCGCCCGGGATTTCCGGCCACCACCAGTAGCCGCTGCGAACGCCGTCCTTGACCGGCGAGGGTCTGGCGTCCGTCGGCCACCAGGAAAACTTTTTGGCGAGAATCTCGTCCTGGCGGGTCTTGACCTTCGGAAAATCAAGCGTCACGGGGCTGCGGTTTTCGGAGAGAAGCGCGGGACTGCCCTGCTGGGCGGTCCCCGTTCCTCGAACCCCGTTATCGAGGAACGGGGCTGGAGAAATCGGCGCCACCTCGGCCTGGGGAAACTGGCTGAGCGGCTTGAAACCCTGGGCATCCGCCGAAGGCGCCTCCGCGGCCACGACATCACCGGGGTCGTCCCAACCCCCGTCATCGGCCAAAACCGCCGGGGAATACGCCAGACAAAGCGCCGCCATACCGATAAACCATGCGTTCTTTTTATTCAAAAACCGTCTCATAAAAGCACCCTTGTGATTAATTTTTTGTGGTTGGAGTACCCCTTGGCTTACGAGGTTCAAGCATATAAGAAACCGCCCCGTTCGTCAAGCGAAAGCGGTAAGCCAAGCGGTAAGCCAAAGCTCCGAAGAGGTAACAAATGGCTTGCGCAACCCGGCAAGCTTTATGCCTCGTAACGCAGACTTAAGTCTGCGTACGCCTTTGCCCTTTCAGGTGCGTGGATGGGTGTAAAGGGATAAAATAGGTGCCAGGGGGGTCTGACCCCTCTGGCACCGAAGGGAAAGCTTGACGGGTGGCGCGGGATGAAGATGAAACGGAGGTGGAGAGCTCGTGGAGGGCGCGCTAAGCCGACTTACAAGGTATTCAGGTAGTCGATCAGGCGGCGGAGGCCGGCGTAGCTGGAACGGTCGAAGGAGAAAACCAGACGGCAGAACTTCGGATCCTTTTGGTCGTCCTCGGTGAGATCCGACAGAATCTCAAATTTTCCGGATTTGAGAATCCCCTTGAAGTCTGTGTTGACTTTCTCCAATTCGCTAACGGACAGAGTTTTACGAAGGCGAATGAGGTATTTGTCTTTGAAAAAGCGCGAGGAGTCGTAATTGCGATAAAAACGCGCCAGCTCCCCCACCGCCCGGTCGTTGTCCTGAAAGTGGCGGATCAGGGACAGGTCGCCTCCGGAGATCAGCCCGCTTTTCTCCATATTTTCCCTGATAAAGCCCAGCGCGGACCGCCAAAAACGGCTTTTCGGCGTGTCGATCACGACAATCGGCCGCGGCTTGGCCTTGCCCGTCTGGACCAGCGTGAAAGACTCGAAGCCTTCATCGAAAGTGCCGAACCCCCCCGGAAAAAGCACCGTCGCCTCCGATTCCTTCAGAAACATGAGCTTGCGGGTGAAGAAATATTTGAAAAACATGAGCTTGGGGTTGCCGCGAATCACCGCGTTGGCCTGCTGCTCAAAAGGCAGGAGGATGTTCAGGCCAAAGCTGTTCTTGGCGCCGGCGCCGATCATCGCGGCCTCCATGATGCCGCTGGCGCCGCCCGTGATGATCATCCACCCTTTCCGGGAGAGCTTGCGGCCGAAGTCCCTGGCCATTTTGAAAGTCGGGTCGCCCGGCCGGATGCGCGCCGAGCCAAACACCGCGGCCTTCGGGACGGAGCGGTAGGACTTGAAGATTTTAAGCGAATAGCGCAGTTCCTTGAACGCGGTATTCAAGAGCCGCAGCTCCGCGACGTCCAGGTCCTCCTCTTTCAAGAGGCCGATGTTGAAGAGCATTTCGGAATAGAGGCGGTTTTCTTCGCTCGAGGGGATTTCAGCGCCGATAAGGTCGAGGAGGTCTTTTTTATACCGCGAGAAATCGCGCGCGGGCCGGCTCATCTTCCGAGGACGTAGGAGAAAACCAAAGGGGCCACGATCGAGGCGTCGGATTCGATTACGAAGCGGGGCGTGTCTTTGCCGAGCTTGCCCCAGGTGATTTTTTCGTTGGGGACGGCGCCGCTGTAAGAGCCGTAGGAGGTCGTGCTGTCCGAGATCTGGCAGAAATACCCCCAGAGCCGGCATTTTTCGCGGAGGTCTTGAAGGATGAGCGGCACGACACAGATCGGAAAATCCCCGGCGATCCCCCCGCCGATCTGAAAAAACCCGATCGAGGCGGATTTGGACCGCGCCTTGTACCAGTCGATGAGGGCGGCCATCTGTTCGACGCCGGATTTGACGACGTGGAAGTTGGAGAGGTCTTTCCGCAGGACGTTCGCCACGAAGATATTGCCGAGCGTCGAGTCCTCCCAACCCGGCGTAAAAATGGGGATTTTTTTTCGGCAGGCCGCGACCACCCAGGAGTCTTTGGGGTCGATCTGATAATATTTTTTGATGAGGCCGCTCTCGATGAGCTGATACACGTATTCGTAGGGAAAATACCGCTTCCCCCCGCGGTCGGCCTTCTGCCAAAACACCAGCATCCGCCGCTCGATGCGCCGCATCGCCTCTTCCTCGGGAATGCAGGTGTCGGTGACGCGGTTCAAGTGGTGGTTTAAAAGGTCGACCTCCTCCCGGTCCGAGAGATTCCGGTAATGGGGCACGCGCTTGTAGTGGCGATGCGCGACGAGATTGAAGATGTCTTCTTCGAGATTGGCGCCGGTCGAACAGATCCCGTGCACCTTGTCCCGGCGGATCATCTCCGCCAGTGAGACGCCGAGCTCCGCGGTGCTCATCGCCCCCGCCAGCGTCAGAAACATCCTGCCGCCTCTGTTCAGATGCCGGACATACGCCTCGGCCGCGTCGACGACCACCGCCGCGTTGAAATGCCGATAGTGACGCCTGATAAATTCCTTGATCGCCATGCTGTTACTACTTATAGCACGACTTCAATCGAGGACAAAACATTTTTGTGAAAATATTGTGAAAATATTCCTTGAGGTTCAGGGTTCGGAGATGCCCTTTCTCCGAACTCAAAGACTCCCTACCGTCTCCGAACTCTGAACTCCGAACTAGCTAAGGCGCAAACTGCGTCTGTCGGCCTTTCACCAGGTTGAGGGCGCTACCGGCCCTGAACCATTCGATTTGTTCGGAGGTGAAGGAGTGGCGGAGATCGATTTTCTCCGAGGAGCCGGCCGCATGGGCGAGAATCATCGAGAGCGTTTTGCCGGGGGCAAGCGCCTTCAGGCCGCGGACCGAGATCTTGTCGGTTTCCCCGATCTTTTCGTAATCGGCGGGATCGGCGAAGGTGAGCGCCAGGATCCCCTGCTTCTTTAAATTGGTCTCGTGGATGCGCGCGAAGCTTTTGGCGATCACGGCCTTGCAGCCGAGATAACGCGGCGACATCGCGGCGTGCTCGCGGCTCGAGCCCTCGCCGTAATTCTCGTCGCCGACCGCCACCCACCCCATCCCTTCGCGCTTGAGGTCGCGCGCGACTTCGGCGGGGGTCGCGACCTTGCCGCCTTCGAGCCAGTTTTTCGCCTGGCCGGCCTGGCCCGTGAACGCGTTCACGGCGCCCAGGAACAGGTTATCCGAGATTTTGTCCAGATGCCCGCGGTACTTAAGCCATGTCCCGGCCGGAGAGATGTGGTCGGTGGTGCATTTGCCCCTCGCCTTCAAAAGCACGGGAAGATCTTCGAAATCCCCGCCGGTCCAGGCCGGAAAAGGCTCGAGGATCTGGAGTCTTTGGCTCTTTCCGTCGATGGCGACGCGGATTTTTTTTCTCTCGGCGAAGGGAAGCGGCGCGCAGGAGGTTCCTTGGCCGCCCCCCGCGTAGCCGTTTTTGGGAAGCTCCTCGGCCGACGGCGCGGTCAGCCGGAGTTCCCTGCCGTCCGCGGCGCGGATCGCGTCCTTCAGAGGATTGAAGTCGAGGCGGCCGGCGAGCGCAAACGCGGTGACCACTTCGGGAGACGCGATAAACGAAAGCGTCTCGGCGTTGCCGTCGTTGCGGGCGGGAAAATTGCGGTTGAAAGAATTCACGATCGAGTTTCTCTCGCCCTTTTTGATGTCGTCGCGTTTCCATTGGCCGATGCAGGGGCCGCAGGCATTGGCGAGCACCGTGCCGCCTATCGCCTCAAGAAGCGCCAGTTGTCCGTCGCGCTTGATCGTGGAATAAATCTGGTCGGAGCCGGGGGTGATGAGAAAATAACACTTGGCCCGGAGCCCCGCCTGCTTCGCCTGCGCCGCCACGTGCGCCGCGCGGCCGATGTCCTCATAGGAAGAATTGGTGCAGCTTCCGATAAGCGCCGCTTTGAGCTCGACGGGATACCCTTTTTCCCTCACGTCCCCGGCGAGCGCGGAGATCGGGCGCGCCAAGTCGGGCGTGTGCGGCCCCACGACGTACGGCTCAAGGGTTGACAGATCGATCTCGATCAGCTCGTCATAAAATTTTTGGGGGGCCTTGTCGACCCCGGGGTCGGCCGCCAGAAATTCGCGGTGCCTCTCGGCCAGCGAGGCTATCTTTTCCCGCCCGGTCCTGCGAAGGTACGCGGCCATGCGCTTGTCAAAGGGAAATACCGACGTCGTGGCGCCGAGCTCCGCGCCCATGTTGGCGATCGTCCCTTTGCCGGTGCAGCTGATCGACTCGGCGCCCGGACCGAAATACTCGACAATCTTGTCCGTCCCGCCCTTTACGGTAAGGATCCCGCAGATCTTGAGGATCACGTCCTTCGCCGAGGCCCAACCGCCCAGCTTTCCTTTTAAATGGACGCCAATAAGCCTGGGGCATTTGATTTCCCAGGCAAGTCCCGACATCACGTCCGCCGCGTCGGCGCCGCCGACGCCTATCGCGAGCATGCCCAGGCCGCCGGCGTTGGGGGTGTGGGAATCGGTGCCGATCATGAGGCCGCCGGGAAACGCGTAGTTCTCCAGCACCACCTGATGGATGATCCCCGCGCCCGGCTCCCAGAAACCGATCCCGTAGCGCCGGGAGGCCGTCCTCAGAAAATCGTAGACCTCGCGATTGGTTTCGACCGCGTGCTTCATGTCCTCGGCGGCGCCGACGCGCGCCTGGATCAGGTGGTCGCAGTGGACGGTGGCGGGAACCGCCGTGGATTCGGGGTCCGCCTGCATGAACTGAAGGAGCGCCATCTGCGCGGTCGCATCCTGCATCGCCACGCGGTCGGGCCTGAGCGAGAGGTAGCTTTGGCCGCGCTCGAAGCCCTGGGTCTTCAAGTCCGCGACATGGGCGGCAAGAATTTTCTCGGCGAGCGTCAGCGGCCGGCCCAGTTTCTCGCGCAGAAAATCACACTTGGCCGGAAGACTCGCATACAATCCTTCAATGCCGGTTTCAAACCCGTTCATCCAAGTATCCCTCTCCCCAAAAACACGCAAGCAGTATACCAGAGCCGTCAACCCGCGGCCAGCTTAGGACTTGTCTGGGTGTGGGTCCGTTTGCCCCTCAGGACCTGGCTCGCATTGTCCCCGCCCGGACGCATAGTTTGCGCCCCGACCTGCAAACGGGGCCTACCGCCTCCGTTTGGCGGATGCGCCGGTTGTGAGGACGGTGCCAGAGGGGTCAGACCCCTCTGGCACCGGATGTTCCGGCACTGGGTGTTTAGGGGGTGCGGACGAGGGTAAAGGGATAAAATAGGTGCCAGGCGGGTCTGACCCCTCTGGCACCTGAAAGGGCGGGGTGGGGAGGGCTTAAGCGTTTTGGTCGGTTTGGGCCTGCAGGCGGCGCTGGTTTTGGTAGAACTGCAGGGCTTTTTGCCAGGGGATCCTTGTGACGGCCTTGAATACGAGGTGCTTAGGGGCCTTGCCCAGAAGATGGGCTTTTAGAATGGCGGCGTCCAGTTTTTCCTTGACCATATCCGAGCAGAGACTGACAAACCAGTCGGGGATGTTGTCCGGGTCGATTCGGCCCGCCGCGACGGAAAGATGAAGCACCGCGTCCGGAAAAATGCAACCCTCTTCCATCGTCTCCATGAAGAGAGTGATCCCGTCAAACCCTGCGCCCCCCTCCGCCGGCGCCAGGGCGACTCTCGAGGCGCTTTCTTCCACTTCGGGAGGCAGGCTTGGAGAGAAAAGCCCGGTCGCTTCCGCTTTTCGAACTCTCTCCGGATCGCCGACCGCCCGGAAATAGACGTTTTGGCCGAAAGGCAGACGGCGCAGACGCTCCACCCCGGGAATCAAAAACTCTTCCAGATTAAACCCTGGGAATAAATCGACGTCCACCGTCAAGACCACGGGCTTCAAAGGAAGCCGGGCCTCGGCGATCCCCTCGGCGACGCGCCTCTCAAGGGCGGCCGTATCCGTGCGGATCTCCTGAAACGACGGAGACGCCTCCCCTACAGATACGGCGGATTTGCTCCGTCCGGCGATTCGCGCGGACGGGGAAAGGTCAATGTCGACGCACAGGGCCGGACCCTCAAAGGACGCCTGGGTTCCCTCGGTCTTCCGGTAGCGGTAGACCGTCGCCGGGTCGGTCTGGCCCCTCTCCTTCAGCGCCAGCCTCGACCCGTCCGCCGGCTCCGCGGCCCAGGCGACGCTTACCAGAAAGTTTTTAATGCGCCGAGTATCCACTATTGGAGGAGAAAGGGAAAAGGGGAAAGGTGAAAGGAGGGGCGAAGCGGCTTTCTCTAGTGGATTGAGTGAATAAGCCCATTGAGCATAGCGGTGATTTCGGCGCAAAAATGGAGAAGTTGATCCGCCTGGTTTTTGGTAAGATAATTCAGCTCTTGAGATAACTTGATCAAAGTAATCGATTCCCATGCGGAGCCGCGGGACACGTAGAGGAATTGAATATATTCTTTCCGGTGGTTCCTGCCTTTGCCTTCGGCTATGTTTGCCGGAATGGATACCGAGGCTCTGCGAAGCTGGCTGGTTAACCCGTAGTGCTCTTCTGTCGGGAACTTCGAAGTGATCCGATAAACTTCCTTGGAGAACCTCATGGCTGTCTGCCAAACTTTTAGACCTTCGAAGTCGTGTTGCATTTTCAACTCCTTTGTTTTCGCTTGTCCTTTCCCCTTTTCCCTTTAACCCTTTACCTCTATGCGCCAGCCGCGCGCCTCTGGAAAGGGATTCGATCGCCTTTTCCCCTTTTCCCTTTGGCCTTTTACCTTCGTTTGCCTTCCGCCCCCCGCCGGTTGTCTCCGCCGTTCGGGCGACGTTTGCCGGAAAGGGTGGGATGGGCTGGATATTCAGCGATGCGGCGGCGGGTTGCGTACCGGCCTCAATGGATTCATGCCACTTTAGGGCAACGGAGGAGAGTCTTTCCCATGTCACCGTACTGCCGTAAATCACCTTGGGCGAACTTTCCATAAGCCGTCTCAAGGCTTCACGGACCCTTGCGGAAACAGCCTGATTACCGAGTAGCAATGCCGCCGCCGGAAACAAACGCAGCCCCAGGGAATCATCATAAATAGCCCATGAAAAATAATCGGCAAGAAACCGGATAGTTGAGTCCCGGGTCTGTGCATCCGCCAATTTTTCGGCGACCGGCCGAAGCCCCCGGGCAATCTTGGCAGACAACATGAATGTTTGAAGAGAAATCAAATCAACCGGGTACCCGCTGAAATTCCATGGCTTGTTATATCTGTCCAGTTCCTCTTTCGATAGAATGCCAAGCAAAGACTCTCTCAGATCAGCGTCGATGTCGGTCCTCAGCAATCCATAAGTAACAGCGGCAAGGCCTCTCTTCTCCAATAACGCCGACAAGTTTTTGAAGTACAGCCGATCCGTTTCGTTCTTATCCCCGGCCGCCGCCCCGGATCGATAATGCACATTTCTTGCTACGATGAAGTGGAACCGGCCATCTTTCGCAAGATCGGCAACCTGGTCCACATTTAAAATATCCAGTTGTCGGAATTGCATCTCAATCCCCCGCCGGGCAAGGTCCTTTTTGTCGGGTGAATAAGTCCGGGCTTCGGCTTCTCCGGAGGGTTTGAAAAATCTATAAAATCGGTCCCTGGACTCATCGGGCGTCAAATCGTCCCCTTGATTGGCCAGATACAAAGGCCACCGGGCGGACCGTAGTGAATAGTCGCCTTGGCGGGCTTTCATAACCAGGCGCGGGTCGATATCGCTGACGACTATTTGCGCCCGTATGTTTTTCCCAGTGCGCCCAAGCTCTTCCGCTAAAGCCATCGCGACATCATAGCCTTCATGTCCGGCCGCGCTGCCCACCGTAAGAATACGAAGGCTCGCCCCATCTTCCGATTTTAATAAAACATGCGCAACGGACTCGTTCAGCATGTGCCCATCCCGGCCAAAATAACTCATGGGATCCGCGTCGGCATCGCCGGCGCCCTCCGCCTTCCGCCCCCCGCCTCCAATCACCGGCCGCGGGCCGGCCCCTTCATCCATAAGCCGGAGAACGCGATCGACCCTTGGGTGAAAGCGCGCCGGAAATTCCGGGTCTGACAGGGCTCGCAAAAGCGAAGGCCGGGCAGATGCTCCCGCCGACGCAAGAAGCCCCTGGACCATCTCAAGGTTCTGTCTATCCACGTTGAAATCCGCCAGTACCCGCAGAAGATTTGGGACAATCGGCCCCAGATTTGCCGGGTTGGTTTTTAAAAGCGCCTGAAGAACGGCTTGTTTGTTCAACACACTCCGCCTCGCGTCCAAACCGGGTCTCTCCAGCGCCCGGCCGAGAGCGGCGACCACGCGGGGGTCGTTCGAGGCCACTTTGGCCAGAACGCCCGCGGCGCGCCAGGGAAAAGGATTTTGGGGATCTTGAAGGGCCTTGAGCGCCGCTCCGACGATTCGCCTTCCCCATGCCGCGAGAGTCTTCTCTGCCTGACGGGCCTTGTTATAGTTGTGCCCCCTCAAGACCTCGATGGCTCGCTCGACCGCGGTCCCGCCGAAAAATGCCCGACCACCGGCCAACCGCCCGCCCACAGCCGCCGCCCGGGCGCCGGATTCATAAATAGCTTGAACCCTTAACGCTTCACGGGCCCCATGAATACCGGCCCCCAGAGCATGCCTGCTTCCTTGCAACGCTTTGTTTACTTCGGGCACACGCGCAACAACTTTCGCTAACTTCCCACGCATCAACACCCTGGAATCGGAGTTCACAAAGTCAACTCGATCTAGCATTCTCTGGACCGCCTGATACCCTCTTGGATCCAAAGGTTCTGTCGCGGCCTCCCGGTTCTTTGCTCGAAGGCGTTCCTCGATCTCCCTGACTTGTCTTTGCACCGATTGTCTAAACGCCCGAAGTCTGCGGTTTTCTTCGCCAACCAAAGACTCGACGCTGCTTGCCAAACTCAGCAAATCCTTTCTCAAATCGTTGAGCTTATCCAGCGCCTGTCGACGCTGTGGGGACACCACAACCGGGAAATTCTGAGATTTACCGGAGACGTCTTCCGCCGAGATTTTCGGTGAAACGGACCGTAATGGGTAAAACCGGATCTGATCGCCATTTTTAAGATGGATGTCTTGATAAGAAACTTTTTCGGCCGCGGAAACCACCTCCCCGTTAAGCTCCACGACCAGATACCGGAAGTCACCGGCCCGATCAAAAAGAATGTCCCACATCGTCACGTCCGAAGGCACCTTCCGTAAAACACCGTTTAAATGAACCTCTATAGTCTCCGGGACTTTCATCGGGAGTTTCTCAGAAATACCAGAGCTCGGTCTAAATTGCGCAAGTTTGTTCCGGAAATCTTTGGAGTTGGTGACTGTGAAGTCGGACATAAAGTCGGCTTCGTTTAGAATTTTCATTCCTTCGCCGCTTCCCAACGTATCAATGATTTCGGCAAATACATCGATTTCACGGAATGTATACAAAATAAAGTTGAACACAATGCTCGCCAGGCTCACAGATGAATAGACGAGGTTGTCCAAGTCCACGATAGTGCCAAAGTAGGAGCTTCTGCCTTTTCTTCGAACAACGGCGTTTGGACGTTTCGGATCCTCAATAAAAACGCCGCCCGCGCTGGCCAGATAAAGCATAAGGTAAGTTTTAATAATGAACCGGTCGCGGGTGGCCCTGTCCAGAACGGCGCGCGTCGGGGGAACAAAGCCTTCCGCCGATACGAGGCGATTTCTTCCAAGCCTGTCCTGCCGGACGTAGTAGGAAGTCACCGGGGGGTAAAGATGCAAAAACCGCTCCCTGATCTGGCGCGCGATCTCCACAATTTTGTCTCCGTAGGTTTTGTTGTAGTCATAGCCGGAGTCCGTCTTCTGAATCTCAGGCTTCACGACCTTCACGACAAACGTAAAATCCTGAGGTTCCTGGCTCACCCTCAGGTGGACCTGGTACACCCTCCTAAACGACCCTTCGCCCAGATGCACGATGTCCCGCGATTTAACCACGTCGGGAGTCAAATCCGGACGTGCGAATATCTCCTCAAACACGTCCTTTAGAAAAACAGTATCTCTCAAAAGATCCTCCACGACTCTTCTGTCCTCTGTCTCTTCTTCGAGCACTTTACGATGTTCGGCGACCATAGAATCTATTACCTCGAGGTCCACTCCGAAATCGCCGATCAAACTGATAAGATCCTCCCAGCTGGCGCGCCTAAAATCTCCTGTTTGAATCTCGGCGAGCGAAACAGCGCCAAAAGAAACCCGGCGAGTCCTCGTCGGAGGGTATCCGAGATCTCTCAGCATTTCGGGAAGCCGTTCTTCGTCGCCATATTTGACAGTAACCAGAATGTGGCGCGAATCATTATCCGCTGCAAATTTCACATTCGTCGGCCTGAAAATAAACGGCTCTCCGGATCCATCTCGGATTTGTCCGACTTCGATGCCTGATTGAATCCTCCGAACATCCTTTTCGCCCAGGTTATGGTCATAAGATAATTCGTAGATCAAAGGAATTGAAGTGCCGGGGTTGTCTTTCGCCAAACGGTCCAATTCGGAATTCAACGTAAGGATCACAAGACCTTCTTGCTCGTCCGGTAGACCCGCAAGGACATAAGATTCCTTGAAACTGGAGGGTAACCGGCCCCATAAGGATGACTTTTGCTCTTTGGAAAGCGATTCGCCCGGTCTTTTATAGACGACCATGGTTTCTTCCGGCTTTATCATAAACTTGGGACGCCTATTTTCGGCCCACAGGTGGTTATTTTCAGCTCTCCGAACTCCGGAACCTTTACGACGCTCACCGGGTCTCATCCCGAAATCCCGCAGAAGAAGAGTAAGAGCGCGCCCGCTGGGAGTGATTCCCTCTCTGCCCGGGAGAAGCCCGATCATCGAGCGGCGCGGGGAGCGGGCTTCGGCGGAGGGGCGGATCGGGCCGGATTGGCCCAGAAGAAGGTTTTCGTATCGGACGGGGTTGGTTTCGTGGAGGATCCGCGGCGTGATCGAAAGATAGGAAATATTTCTTTGCCTAAAGAGCGCCTTCAAGTGCTCGGTGTGATGGCCGCCGGCGACGAGGACCGCTTTCTTCTGGCCGCTCTCCTCCATCTTCGAGAGCATGTTTCTCAAAAAAGCCTCGTCGCGGCGCCGCGCGAGCGCATAAAACTCGATCGCGTCCGCGAAGCCCGCCTCATACTGCGGATCGAGAAAAATCGCCTCCTCGTGATGCGAGCCGAGCTCGAGAATTTTGCGGTTGAGGAGGCCCGCAAGCTCGACGGGGTCGAACGCGGACGGATTCCCGCGTATCGCCTCCTCGTCGCGGCCCCCGAGCTCCAGATTCACGAGCCGCCTTAAGACCTCCAGCGAACGGGAGACCTCAAGGAGCGCCCTCTCATCGGCCGACTCCGCGAGGGCCGCGGCGAGCGCGTCCTCGAGCGCCTCCTTCTCCTCCAAAATTTTTCCCGCGTCGATTGTTTTGGCAAGCTCGAGATAATCGAGATAGGCGGAGTGACGCAGACTAAAACTGTCCTCCGAGGCGTAGCGCAGACTTAAGTCTGCGCTACGGGCGGAAGTGAAAGCGAATTCCCCGAAGTCGATCTTTGATTCTTTTTGGCGAAGGGCCTCGAGCCGCCCAAGATGAGGGAAACGCGCCGCGATCCCCAGCCGGCGCGCCTCGGCGGTCAGCGCCTCCAGGTAAGCGGCAAGCGGGATTTTATTCCGCAGGAAATCTTCCCTGAGGGCATCCATCCGGAGAAGCCCGTAGCGGTAAAAGCGGGGTTTGAGCGTCTCGAGCGCGCGGCGGAGCCGGTCCAGACAGGCGTTGAGGTGTCCGCGCTTTTCGCGGAGACGGCGGTAGCGGTCGAGGCTTTCCCGGTAAAGCGTTTTGTCCTCGACGCCCCAGAGCAAAAAAGGCCGGCTTGAGGTGATGTCCAGATAATCCGGTCCCTGGATCAACCCGCGCCTCAGGAATTTCCGGGCGACGGATTCTTTTTTCGCGGCGGTCCCGTAATTTCTTAAGAATGAAAGGGAGTCGTCGCCGGTCCCGGCCTCCAGAAACACATGGCGGACCGGCTCTCTCTCGAGAATCGTCCCGATCGCCCGGGCGATATTTCTCTGGGCGGAGTCGTTGGCGTGCGCGTCTTGCAAAAGATAAATAAGTTCGGAGTTGGGAGTTCGGTGTTCGGAGAGAAAGACGTCCTCGACCACGGCGACCGAGGGCGGGAACTGAATCCGAAGCGCGGATTCCGGGAAGATCCCCGTGACGTCCGGGTCCGGGTTGGCATAGGCCAGATCCTGAATCAAAAACGCCGCGACGAGGACCGAGGCGATGGACCTCAGAACCGGTCTTTTTGGCAACGCATACTCCTTCGTAAATACGCCTAATTAGTCGGAGAAGTCAGGGATAAGGGAGTATGCCCGGTGGGATTTCCAAAAACAAGTGTTTTGAAGAAAAAAATTTTATAAAAATTTTTCTATCTTTAATTAAAACTTGACTTTTCTTTCAAATCCCCGCTTTCTTGTACCTGGTCTTATCGAAGACGCCGGCGGCAAAAAACGCCTTTTTTCGCTCGGTGCATTTGTTGCACTCGCCGCAATGCTCGTACCCCTTGGGGTTGATGCAGGAAAAGGTGATCTCCAGCGGAAGTTTCCTCCCCAGGACGATCACGTCTTCTTTGAGGAGCTTTTGAAACGGGGCGCGCACGGAGATTTCGGCGCCGAGGCCGAGAGAGAGGACGTCCGAGATTTTTCTGAAAAAAGTCTTCGAGCTGTCGGGGAACGGATTTCCTTTGAGGACGCCGATTTCTATCGCCGCGATGCCTCGCATCGACGCGAAGCAGGCCGCCTTGGAGAGAAAAATGACGTTGCGGCCCGGCAGATAAACCGATGCGTCGCGCGATCCGGCGCCGGGGACCTTGATGCCGGTGATGCTCCAGTGGTTCTCGTAAAGGTCGCGAAGCGACAGCTCCACGATCTTGAGCGGACGCAGGCCCGGCTGCTTCAGGTTTCTTAGGAAGCCCTTGAGCCAGAAAAGCTCGGCGTCTTCCCACCGGAGGTGATTGCGGACATAAATCGGAGTGACCTCTTCGTAGCGGCCGAGCGCGTCGTTCAGGAGCGTCATGCTCTCCACCCCGCCGCTGGCCAGAACGCAGGCCTTTTCTTTTGTGGGGTCCTTACTCCCGGGGTCCGGCATTTTCATCCGCGTGGTGCTTGATGTTTTTGCCTTCGACGATGAAGATCACGTCTTCGCCGATGTTGGTGGCGTGGTCGGCGATGCGCTCAAGATTACGGCTGATGAGCATGAGGTCCACCGCCCGCGTGATGGTCTTGGCGTCGCCGACCATCGCGGCCAGAAGTTCCCTGAATATTTCGTCGTTCAAACGGTCCACCTCATCGTCGTCGCGGCAGACCTCCTTGGCCAGGGCCGCGTTTTGATTCACGAACGCCTCGAGGCTGTTTTTGATCATCGTCCGGGCGAGCGAAGCGATGCGGGGGATGTCCACCGCAGGCTTGAACGGCGGCTCTTTCAGAAGATAGAGCGCGGTCTCGGAGATGTTGCAGGCCTGGTCGGCGACGCGTTCGAGGTCGTTGTTGATTTTCAAAATCGCCGTGAGAAGCCGCAGGTCTCCGGCGGCCGGCTGGCGGAGCGCCAGAAGCCTCAGGACGTCCTCCTCGATCTCGATCTCCATGTGGTTGACTTTTTCCTCGAAGCCGAAGACCTGCGCCGCCAGACTCTCGTCCCGGTCGCAGAGCAGCTTCACGGCGAGCCCGATCATCTCCTGCGTGATGTCGGCCATGCGGAGAAGCTCCTGCTTGAGGTTTTTTAATTCCTCGTCAAAATGTCTTTCCATAGGGGTTAGTATAGCCTAGTTTTGCGGCAATGTGACGGTAAAAGTGCTGCCCTGATTCGGCGCGCTGCGCGCCTCGACGCGGCCCGAGTGGCGCTCGACAATCCGCTTCACGATGGCCAGCCCCAGGCCGGTCCCGCCGGTCTGCCGCGAGCGGCTCTTGTCGGCCCGGTAAAAACGATCGAAGATCCTCGGCAAATCCCCGGCGGAGATCCCGATCCCGGTGTCCTGGATCTCAAAAGACGTCCAGGCGCCGTCGCCGGACGCCTTCACGCGGATCTCCCCCCCCTCCACGTTGTATTTGATCGCGTTGTCGAGGAGATTGTTCAAAATTTCCCCGAGCGCCGACGGATCGGCCCGGACCGGAAACGGCCGCGGGGAGAGCTCCGTCCTGATTTTCAATTTTTTCATCCGGATCGGCCGCTCAAAGAAGGCCAGGGCCCTCTCCAGGGCTTCGGCGAGGTCGCACGTTTCTTTCCTGAGTTCCGTCCTGTCGGTGTCGAGCCTCGAAAGACTCAGAAGGTCCTCGATGAGCCGGGTGAGTTTTTTGGAGTGTCCCTCGATAATCCCGAGAAAGTGGTCCCGATCCGCCTTGTTTTCGACGGCGCCTTCTTTCAGCGTCTCCACAAAGCCGAGGATGGAGGTGAGCGGGGTCTTCAGCTCGTGCGAGACGTTCGCGACAAACTCCGAGCGGACCCGCTCGAGCTCTTTGAGTTTGGTGACGTCGTGGAAAATCGCGGCCGCCCCCAGAAAATGGCCGCCGCCGAATACCGGCGAGATGCGGATCTGAAAAACCGAGTCCGAGAGGAGGATCGAGTGCTCGCGGCGCACCGGCACGTGCTCCTTCAGGGTCTTGGCGATCATCTCGTTCACGATCGAGTCGCGGAAGATCTCCCAGAAATACCGCCGCTCGATCTGGCCTTTGGGAAACGAGAGCGCCCTCGTCAGGGCCGGGTTGACGAGCGTAATCCGCTGGTCCGGATCGATCACGGCGACCCCCTCGGCCATGCTCTCGAGGATGGCGAGGATGCGGTTCTTCTCTTCCTCGGCGGAGCGGACTTTCTCCCGAAGCGCTTCGGAGACTTTCTCCGCGTAGCCGGAGACCTCGCGCAGCTTCCGGCGAAGAAAAAACATCCTCCACGCGACGGCCGCCAACGCCACGCCAAAGCAAAGGACGAGCGGACCGGTCACCGGCGGCCCCCTCTTTCCTCGGCAAAGCGGTAGCCGCTGCCGCGGACCGTCTCGATCAGATGGCGGCTCTTGCCCATTTTCCGGCGGATGCTCTTGACGTGGACATCGACGGTCCTGTCCGTGATGAACGCCTCCCCCTCCCATGCGCCGTCGAGAAGCTTGTCGCGCGAAAACACCCTGCCCGGGTTTTCCATCAGCACCGACAAAATCTTGAACTCGAGCTTCGTGAGCGGGACGGGCTTTCCCTTGATCGAGAAAATCTGCCGTTCTTTGTCAAGCGCAAGCTCCCCGGCCCTCACGACGGGCGTCCCCTCCGCCCGGGAGATCTGATTTCTAAAGATAGTGCGGACGCGCGCCAAGAGCACCTTGACGCTGAAGGGCTTCGCGACATAATCGGTGGCGCCGATCTCAAGGGACAGCACCTGGTCCACCTCGGAATCCTTGGCGGTCAGCATGAGAATCGGGGTGTTTTTGACATCCTTGTCGGCGCGAACGAGCTTGCAGACCTCCAGGCCGTCCATCCCCGGAAGCATCCAGTCGAGCACCACAAGATCCGGCCGGCCGGCCTTCACGGCGGCAAGGCCCTCCTCGCCGCTGGACACGCAGCGGACCTGATACCCTTCTCTCTGCAAGTTGTACTGAAGGAGTTTTAAAATATCCTCTTCGTCGTCGACCACGAGAATTTTTTGTTTGGGCATTCCGGCAGGCTCTCCCGGCAACTTTAAGGCGCCATTCTACCACCTAAAAAGAGCCCTGTCCAAACCCTCGGCGCCACAAAATTCATGGATTTATCATTTGACAGCTTAATATTTAATGTGCATAATCTTACCAAATTGGTATAAATTGTACAGAGAATATTAGCATGAAAACCTCCTTATCCACTAAAGAGTCTAAACTGCTTCTTAAACTTGCCTGGGAGAAAAAGCGCCTGGTGAATTTGCCTGAGATTGTTCGCATTTTAAAGATTTCTAAAAACCATGCCTATAAACTCGCCAGTGTGCTTTGCAAGAAAAAGTGGCTTGAAAGGCTAACATCAGGAAGTTATCAGGTGATTCCAATGGAGGGTGGGCCCAAACGCGTGACGGAAATGAATCCTTACGTTATCGGGCATCTGTTAAAAAAACCTTATTTCTTTTCCTACGCCACCGCAAACACTCATTACGGTTTTTCAGCTCAGGTTTATGGCACCCTTTTTGTGGCTTTAAAGGGGCGGCATCGCCCCCTTTCCATCCGGTCTACCACCATTCAGTTTGTCACTTTGTCCGAGTCAAAATTCTTTGGGTTCACGGAAGTCGAGGCCATGGGAGAGAAGGTCAAAATGGCCGAGAAGGAAAAAGCGCTCCTTGACTGCCTGGACAAACCCCAGTATGCCGGTGGAATCGAAGAAGTTTTTTCCGCGTTTAACAGGGCTAAAGGAAAGATCGATTACCAAAAATTGATCGAGTACACCATTCGCTTTGAAACAACGGCTCTCATCCAGCGACTTGGGTTTATGGTTGATTTTCTTAAAGCCCCCATTCCCAGAAAACTACGGCAAAGACTTTTAAGCAAGGCGCAGGAAAGGCAAGTCATTCCTCTTGCCGCCTCTGGCCGATTCGGACGCGAAGGAAATCTCTTTAAAGAATGGAATATTATCCAGAATATACCCGGCGACATTTTACGTAGCAATTAATCGTGAAGCCCGACGAATGATTTCAAAAGAAATAGCCAACCTGTATGCCCGTGACAGCAAAGTAAGTCTCGATATTGCCGAGCGGGATATTCTTTTGACCTATGCTTTAAAACTCCTTGAAGAAAAAGGCTGGCTTGACCGGATCGTATTTAAAGGCGGAACAGCGCTACGCAAATTTTACCTCGGTAAACTCATGCGTTTTTCCCTGGATCTTGATTTCACCTATCTTGGAAAAGAAAGCCCGGATGATCTTATCCTTGAAATTGCCGATCTTTTTAACGGCGGGTATCAAGACATCCGTTTTTCGGTGGATTCAAAAGATTTCTATGTGAGAAATGACGGGACCTCTTGCGGAGCCGTCATTGGTTATTCACACGCCTTTCATGAATCACGGCTTGATTTTGAATTGAGCTTAAGAGAACCCGTTATCCTGCCTCCTGTGAAAAAGCCCCTCATGAAAACAAGCTATCAAAAATATCTCGAATTTTCTTCGCCGGTTGTTTCCTGTCTTGATCTTCTCGAATTACACGCAGAAAAAGTCAGGGCCTCTTATCAGCGTCTTCGGTCGCGCGACGTATACGACCTCGGTCTTCTTTCCGGCCAGCCGTTTGATAAAGAGCTTTTGCGTCTTCTTGTGGTTTTAAAGTTCTGGCATGTGCGCGGAGAGTTTAACCCAAAGGCATATCTTGAGAAGCTCGAGTCTCGCGCTTACGACTGGGAAGACTTGAAACGCTTATTGCGGAAGGATCAGAAGATCGATCCTAAAAGTCTTGTGAAAAAGTGCGTTCAGAACTACCGTTTTCTTGGAGCGTTATCTACCGAGGAAGAAAGAATTCTTTCCGATGTCAAACGGCATCACGAGACTAAAAAGGTTCACGAAATTGAAAAACGTTTGCATTCCGACAGGCTCAAAGAAAAACTATCCCCTTAAACGCAAAAGGGACGCCGATGAAGGCGCCCCCGAGCTCTAGAGTTAACGTGGTTTTTCGGCCACGAGCAAAGTTTAGCTTTACTGGTCAGAACACTCAAGGTATTTTTGGATTTTTTGGCGTGACATAATTCCGCACAGCGCGCATTTGGGACAAAAACGCTCCTGTGGTAGTATGGGCGCATGGAAATCCGCGGAAAAAACGCCCTCGTCACCGGTGCGGCCAAACGAGTCGGGCGCGAAATCGCGCTGGCCTTCGCCAAAAAAGGCGCGAACGTCCTTCTTCACTACCGCTCCTCCCATCAGGAGGCCCTCGAAACGGCCGCCGCGATCAGGTCCCTCGGAGTGCGCTGCGATCTTTTCTCGGCGGACCTGTCCGCGGCCGGCGGCGCGCTAAAGCTCGCGCGGGAGATCCGTCACGCGGGCCTCGCCGTCGATATTTTGGTCAACAGCGCCTCGCTTTTCTACAAAACCCCTCTAAACGACACGAACGAGCATGCCCTCGACGAGCTCATGAGCGCCAACTTCAAAGGGCCTTTTTTTCTGTCGAAGGAAATCGGCAATCAAATGGCCGCGGCCGGCGGCGGGACGATCATCAACATCGCCGACTGGAGCGGGCTGAGGCCCTACAAAAACTACGCGGCCTATTGCGCCTCAAAAGGCGCCTTGATCACGTTCACCAAATCGCTCGCGCGGGAGCTGGCGCCCAAAGTGACGGCCAACGCGGTCGCCCCCGGCCCCGTGCTCTTGCCGGACGACTTTACGGAGGAAGAGAAAAAATCCATCGAGAAACTGACGCTTCTGGGCCGCATCGGCAGCCCCTCGGACGTGGCCAACGCCGCCGTGTTTCTTGCCGGGAGCCGCTTCATCAACGGCGCGGTGCTCGTCGTCGACGGCGGCCGATCCATGATGTAGCCCGCGTTTAGGCGCGGGGAAAGGAACCGGATGTACAAAGTCACCAAAGAGATCCATTTTTGCTACGGCCACCGGCTGCTGGACTACGAAGGCCGGTGCGCCCATCCGCACGGCCACAACGGCAAGATCGAGATCGAGCTCGGCGCCGAGACGCTCGACGGCCGGGGAATGGTCTACGACTTCGGCGACATCAAGGAAATCATCCACAAGTGGGTGGACCACCAGCTCGACCACCGGATGATCCTGCGCAAAGGCGATCCGCTGGTCAAAGCGCTGAAAGATTTGGGAGAGCCTTACTTTGAGATGGAGGAGAACCCTACGGCGGAATCTCTGGCGAGACTCGTCTACGACTACGCGAAATCCAAAAAACTTCCGATCAACAAAGTGATTTTCTGGGAAACGACGAGCTCTTCCGCCGCTTACAGCGGGTGTTAAAAATTCTTCAGAAATCGATGAATCTCATCGTGAGAACCCGCCAGCAAAAATTCAATGGCGTCTCTATCTTTTCGAAATAAAACGCGCTCGCTCAGCCCCGCGCGAATTTCCCAAATATCGTGCCCCAATAGTTTAAGTCCAAGTCCATGCGGAAGATCACCGGTCTCAAAGAAGGCGGTCGCCAAACGAACGGCTTTCTTGACCTGCCTCTTTTTGGCCTCGGACAACTCACGGACACCTTGATCAAAAAGAGACGCGGTAAGATAACGCATGCTATGAATTAAAGACTGTCGAGATGTTGGAGGAAATCCTTTGCCGAGGCGAAGGACCCTCCGCCTTTCTGACGGCTGATTTTTAAAAGCTTTCGGAGCTCTTCTTCGGTGTAGGATTCTTCCGCGGGCTTTACGTCCATCTTGGTCAGACGCACAGCCCCCGATTTCTCCTCCAGCATAAACCCGACCAAATCCCCCTTTTCCAGGGCCCCGATCACCAGACGCACCCTCTTGGGAAGAGTGATCTGCCCCTTGGGGCCCAGCGTCGCAGTCAACCAAGTCATTCGCTTCACCTCCTAGGTTTCCCTACTTCCTTACTTAAAGGATACATGGAAAACTAGAAAATGTCCACTCCGGAAAAAAACCGCTTTCAGCCTCCGTAATGCCAGGGCGTGTCGCCCATCACCAGCGTCGGTTCTTCCTTCACCACCCCGGCCTCGACGACCTCGCCGATGACGACCGAATGGTCTCCCGCGTTGACGATTTCTTTCACCTCGCACTCGAGGTACGCGATAGCGCGGTCCAGAATGGGCGCGTTGGTCTTCTTGAGTTGAAAAGTCAGCTCGCCGAAGCGGTTGCCGGCAGAGGGGGTCGCCTTGAAAAACTGCTCGAGAATTTTGCGGTCGGATTTTGCGACGAAGTTCACCGAGAAAACCCGGGCTTTCTCGATCATCTCGAGCGAATGCGTGGCGTGGCGCACGCCGAGCATCACGCGCGGCGGCTTCATCGAGCACTGCGAGAGCCAGCTTCCGGTAAACGCGTGATGGAGACTCCCGTCGCAGACGCCGATCACATAGAGCCCGTAGGGGATCTTTCTCAGGATATTTTTCTTCGCTTCCTCGTTCATAACCGCCCTATGCTAATACAAGTCCCTCCGGTGTTCAAGCAGTAATCCAACCAGTGCCAGAGGGGTCAGACCCCTATGGCACCGCAATAAATTTTGGGGTATAGTACCGACATGAGCTTGCAGAAAAATCTGCTGAAGTGGTTCCAGAAAAACGCGCGGCCGTTGCCGTGGCGAAAGCGCTACGACCCCTACGAAGTGTGGGTTTCCGAGATCATGCTCCAGCAGACCCAGGTCGAAACCATGCTTCCCTATTTTGAACGGTGGGTGAAGACTTTCCCCACCCTCCAGAGCCTCGCCAAAAGCCCCGAGAAAAAAGTGCTTAAATGCTGGGAAGGACTTGGGTATTATTCGCGGGCACGAAATCTTCACTTCAGCGCCAAAGAGATCGTCCGCAAATACGGCGGGGTCTTTCCCTCGGATTACGAGGCGATTCGCGCGCTCAAAGGCGTCGGGCGCTATACCGCCGGAGCCATCGCGAGCATCGCGTTCAACCGGGAGCGGCCCATCGTCGACGGTAACGTGCTGCGCGTTCTCTCGCGCGTGTACTCGATCGGGAAGCCGATAGACGTCGAGAAAAACAAGGAGACTTTCTGGACAATCGAAGAGAACCTCATCCCCAGGGGCCAGGCGCGCTTTTTCAATCAGGCGGTCATGGAGCTCGGCGCGCTCGTCTGCGCGTCAAAAAATCCCCAGTGTTTGGTTTGCCCCATTCAAAGCGACTGCACGGCCTTTCGAAAAAACCGCGTGCTCGACTACCCGGTACGAAGCCGGCGCAAAACCCGGGTAAAAGTGGATGCCTCGGCTGTGCTTTTTTTCAAAAAAGACAAAGTTTTGATTCGCAAACGCCCCCTCGGGGAAATCATGGGAGGGCTGTGGGAATTTCCCGAATGGAAACTCGCCAAAGACGCCGGTCTTGACCCCGGAGAAATCCGGAAGCGGACCCTGATCGGTCTCCGGTCGGAATTCGGATTTGAGCCGGAAAAATTAAAGCCTCTCGCCACGATTAAGCGCAACTACACCCATCACCTGGAAACTCTGCACATTTTCTCGGCCCCCGTGCCCGAAGCGGCTGTGTTCACGCTCAAGAACGACTGGCCTTCGCGATGGATCACGCCCCGCGAGTTCTTGCTTTACCCCTTCTCCTCCGCCCACTCCAAAATTACCAAGCTCATCAAGCCAACCTGACCTCTGACCCCTCCGGTCGCCGAAGGCGACCACCTCCCCTTCATAAGGGGAGGAATGTTCACCTATGTGCCGGTTGAACAGAGGTTAAACCTAAGTGAAAAGAACTAAGCAGGCTTTGAGCCGCAGTTGCTGCAGAAACCGAAGAGTTTCAGGCTGTGGTAGACGATCTTGAAGTGTTGCTTCCTGCCTTCGAGGTTTTGGAGGTTTTCGATCCGGTTGTTTTCGAATTCGATGATTTTGCCGCAGCGGATGCAGACAAAGTGGTCGTGGTGCTTCCGGCCTTGCGCCTTCTCGTAAAGTTTTTTGCCGCCGCCGAAGTCGTGCTCCTCGAGGACCCCGCTGTCTTTGAGGAGCGCCAGCGTCCGGTACACCGTGGCCTTCGAAATCGTGCGGTCCGCCGCTTTGGAAAACCCAAGAAGCTCCTCGGCCGAGAAATGCCCGCGGGCCTTGAGAGACTCCAGGAGAATGGCCCTCCGCTGGCTGGTCAGCTTGAGGTCCTTTTGTTCCAAAAATTCCGAGAACAGCTTCTCCGCTTCTTGAACCAAACCTGCCTCCTCACGGGAATAGCAACACGTTACCAAGAGGAGGAGGCCTTGTCAACGGGGCCTTGCTAAACGGACTCTTTCTTTCTGAAAAAAAAGAAAAGAATCACTCCCAGATACGTCCAGTAGGAGCAGACTTCCGTGAGCGACGGGTTGCCGTTATAGCCGAAGAGCGCTTTGAGAAACGACCCGATCCCCTCTTTTTCGTTGAGAAGACCGTTGATATTGTAAAGCGGATAAACCACCGGCCAAATCCACCCGGCCTCCTCAAGCTCGTGTACGCCGTACGCCAAAAGTCCGGACGCCACGAGAAGAATCAGAAATCCCGTCCCCCGGAAAAGAGGCTTGAGCGGGACATTTCTCCCCCCGGCAAAAATCAGCGCGACGAGCCCCACCGCCACCAGGCACCCCGCCAGCCCCCCCAACCAGGAGACCGCGCCCCCGCTCTGGATGGCCACCGCCTTGAGAAAAAGCACGGTCTCCGCGCCCTCGCGAAGCACCGCGAAAAACGAAAGCGTCATCATCGCCCAGTCGTCCCGCGAGGAAATAGCGCTCTCCACCTTCGTCTCGATCTCGGACTTGATCCTCCTCGACTGCCGGTCCATCCAGAAAAACATGTAGGTCAGGACCCCGCAGGCGGCGAGTGAAATGACACCCTCGAGTATCTGCTTTGCTTTTTCCTGTGTCGTGTCCGCCAGCGAACCGAGCCACAGCCCGACCCCGACGCTCAGACCGACCGCCAACACCGCGCTCCCGATGACATGCGAAAAATAACGGCGCGCGCCGAGCCTGGCGAGCACCGTCAAGATGATCCCGATAATCAAACCGGCCTCAAGGGCCTCCCGAAACACCACCAAAAACGTCGCCGCCATGCCCGCCTGATTCATTCAGCTCTCCTATTTAAAATTCAAATCCCACATTCAACCTCACGAGATCATCGCTTGAGCGGGTCAGTCCAATGGCAAAACCGAGGCTTAACATGGCTCTCTCGCCCACATGGACCATGATGCTTGGCTGCAGATAATGTTCCTGATTCTCTGGGTCGATCTTTAAACTTTTAGAATCTCCGACACCACCCAAAAGCTCGAGAGCAACGCTGGCAGGACGGATCCATGCTCCGTGACCGCCAGAATCATGATGATGGCGCTCTCCCTCTTCTGATCCGGCGGTAAGCGCATAAGAAACGCCCATCGTGTACCCAAAGGCCGTGACGCCATCATCGGTATTCGACTCATTGATCCAGTTGAACGCGGTATTCCAGCGCTCGAGAAAATCCTGCGAGAGAATAATACGCGTCTCGACGATTCTTTCCCGGCTCGGCTCTTCGGTCTCTTCTTCCTCGTAGGGCGGTTTGATCCATCCGCTGACTTCCATTTTATACCGCGTTTCGGGGTCCAGGTCCTCGTACTCCACGTACACAACGGGATTGAGAGGGACATCCTTTTCAAAGAGCCTGTACCGAGCCTCGTACCGAAAGCCGGTAAATTTCGCCTCATCACCCCCTGTCTCCTCAAACCACTCCGTCATCCACTCAAGTGCTAACTGACTCGTCGGCGCGTACTCAAGTTCCACCATGTGAGATAGATAGTTCTCTTGCCCCTCCTCCCGCTTATGTCCTGAGGGAGAAGTGAAATCATTCATGAGCATGAGCTCAAGTTCCCCGGCGTCGATAGGGTGGCCATACGTTGTCAGATAAGCGCCTTCCGCATAGCAAGGATTTTGAACAAGCGCTAAAACCGATAGTGTCGTTAAAAGAGCAAAAAACACCCGTTTCATGGATCTTCCTCCTCTGTATTTTCTTACCTGCGCAAAACGAAACGGACCGGCACTTCGACCCACGAAGAAAAAACCATGTCGCCGAACCTCGCCGGGGAAAATCTCCAGAGACGGACCGTTTCCAGGGCCGCCCGGTCCAGGACCGTGTGGCCCGAGCTTTTTTTGACAAGTGTCTTGGAGGCCAGGCCTTCTTTTTCGACCAGGACCTTGAGCACGACCAGGCCTTCCCACCCCCTTCGTCTGGCAAGCTCGGGGTAAACGGGGGCGGGATTGGCCAGGACCCCGGGCCTCGCCTCCCGAACCGCGCCGCGCCGGACCAAAATCTTTTCGGGCTTTTTTTCCTCCTTTGGCGGGTCTTTCACGGCCGCCATCTCTTCTTCCGGCGCTCGGATTTCCGTCTCCTTTTCCTCGATCAGGTCGACCTCGACGCTCGAGGGGGCCTCCTTCACCGCGAACTCAGGCCGCGAATGAAAACCCACGGAACCCGCGCCCGCAAACAGCGCGTGCCCGAGAAGCGACATGGCCAGGAAGCGCTTCATGGCCCATCCCTCCTTAAAAAACTGTTCATTACCAGCGCAGCACTGCGCCGGCGTAATAGTTGCGCCCGTCGGCCGGGTCTATCCCGACGCTCGTGACGCGCGCGAAGTAGCGCTCGTTAAAAAGATTGTTGATCCCGGCGAACACGCTGACCGAATCCCCGATCAGCTTGCCCTCGAGCATGAGGTCCCACACTTTATAGGAGGACAGGTAACGTTGAGGATTGTTGGTGTCTTCCCCGAAGTGGTCGTCCAAAAACGTGCCGCCCAAACGCGCTTTGAATCTTTCCCTGATCGCGTACTCGATGCCGGCCTTCATCGTGTAATCCGGCGCGTACTGCGGCGTGAGTCCCGTGCTCGGTCCCGCGACAAAGACGGCGTCGAGATACGTCAGATTGTAAAACAAATGGACCGATCCCCGCTCCGCGCTTTGGCCGAGCCAATCGGTCAGGTCAAAGTCCATCGCCAGCTCCGCCCCGTCGACCTCGGCGTCGCCGACATTCTGAATCGTGTTGCCGACGGTCCCCGTCTGTCGGTCGAATTCCATGTGAAAAACGCTCGCGTCCCAGACGAGAAACGACGCCAACCGGCCTCTCAAACCCGCCTCGCCCTGCCAGGCCTCGCCCTCGTCCAAATCGCCGCTCACCACCTGATTGGTCCCGAGGGGAACGGCGTCGGCGTAGACCTTCGGCCGGTAGGACTCCGACCAGTTTCCGTAGAGCGCGAGCTCCGGACCGATTTCGTAGGCGGCGCCCACTCCAAAAAGCGGGACAAAATCGTATTCGGACTCGTCCGCGAGGGGCGCGGTGGTTTTGTCCAGGTTCGTGTTTTCCCGAATCCCCTGCCAGATATTCTCAAGCCGCAGTCCGGGAGTCACCGAAAGCGCGCCGAATTTAAAGACGTTTTCCGCGAATAAAGAAAAATAATTCATTTGCCGGTCGCTGTCTTTACGGATGGCCCCGTCGAGCGCGTCGCCCGTCGTGCCGCGTTTTTCCTCCCGCGGCGAATCGGAATGGTAGTAAAACATCCCGGCGCTCAGAACGTGGTCCGCCGAACCGAAGGCCTCGTACCGGCGGCGCAGGCGAAGATCCGTGCCGGCCGTATAAAATTCCTGACGCTGGATGTCATTGGTCGACGCGTTGGCGCCGGTGGGGATCGTGCCGAAACCGCCGCCCCGCTGGCGCCAGCTCAGGCGTTCGTAGTCCCCGCCGAAGAGTTTCCAGTCCAGGAAGAGGGCCTCGGAGATTTCTTTTTCGTAGGCAAGCGTGCCGTAGTAGCGGTTGAGCTCGAAGTGGTCCGACAACCGCGTGGATTTGGAAAGATCGACGTCGAAGTCCGTCCGCGTCAGGCCGCCGGGCTCGCCGTGCGTTTCCTCGTAGAGGTCGAAGGCGACGGTCCATTTGGCCGTAGGGTCGGGCTTCACCACGACCTTGACGCCGCCGTAATACACCTCAAACTGGCTGTTGAACTCCCGGAAACCCTGGGACTGCCTGTGATGAAAATAATCATAATGGCCAAGAATCCCTTGAGTGCCGCCCAGGGCCGTGGTGTGGGAGTAAAAATCGTGGCTTCCCATCGAGTTTTGCGTAAGAAACGAAAAGGGACCTTCGTAAGGGTCTTGGGTCACGAAATTGATCGCGCCGCCGGGCTCGGGGCCGTACATCAGCGCGGAGCCGCCGCGCACAAATTCGATATTGTCGACCACCTCCAAAGGCGGCGTGTAATACGCCTCGGGATACCCGAAAAGATCCGCCTGAATGGGCACGCCGTCTTTCAAGACCTGCATGAACTGCGCGCGGTCGGGATTGAGGCCGCGATAACCGAGACTGAAAAGCGGCGTGGTCTCTTCGCTCAAGACAAGCCCCGGCGTTGTCTGGAGCGCCTGGCGATAGTTGCTGTTCACGGCCGGCGGAGCGTCCCCAAGGTCCACGACGGACGTTTTTTTGCCCGCGTAGAGCTTCGCCCCCTGCACGTCCGGCAGCGTCGCCTGCCGCTCTTTCCGGGCCGTCACCACGACTTCTTTGAGCGTGGCCGTGGGGCGGTCCTCCGCCGCGTCGTCCGCGGCCGCCAGAGAAGCGTGCGAGATCAGAACCCAGGTATAAAAAAGAACCGTTTGTTTTTTGGATAAAACAAATCTCAGCCGATCCATGATTTTTTAACCTCTTTTTTTCGTTAAGCGTAAAGTTGAGACTGATTCTCAACCCTATCCCAAAAATAAGCCCAATCGACTCCGCGGATTGGGCACTGGTTGAGACTCTATCTCAATTGAGAAGAGCTGTCAAGAATTATTTTTAAAAAAAGTCACCCATGTCATTGCGAGGAACGCCGTGACGAAGCCATCTATGCGCAGAAAGATTGCTTCGCTCCCTTTGGTCGCTCGCAATGACACCTTGCTTTGTGTGTTTGCGCTAACCAAAAAGCCCGCGGCGGACCATCATCACCGCAATCGCGGCGAGAAAAAGGCTCGCGATCTTCGAGAGCGTGTGGGAACCCGCCTCCCCCAGAAGCGAGGAGAGCCTGGAGGAAAAATTGAGGATCGCCGCGCAGAGGAGGATGTTCGCGACGATCGCAAAAAGCGTCGGATAAATTCCGTACGAGTTGAGGAGAATAAGCGAGGTGGTGAGCACCGCCGGGCCCGCGATGAGCGGCACCGCCAGCGGCACGACGCCCACGGTCTGGCCCGGCACGCGGGGGCTTTTTTCGTCGGACAAAAGGTCGCGGATGGAGATCACAAAAAGAATCACGCCGCCCGCGACGAGAAAATCGCTGATGGTGATCCCGAGCCAAAGAAACAGAAGCCTGCCGCCGAAGACAAAGAGCACCGCGACGAGGAGCGCGGTAAAGGTCGACTGGATGATGAGGCGCCTTTTCTCCTCGGCCGCCATCCCGCGCGTGAGGGACATGAAGATCGGGAGCATTCCCACCGCGTCGACCGCGACAAAAACCGGCACAAACGCCAGAAAATAAGCGGACATCATTCCTCCCGCGAATCACCTGTCATGACGCTACCGGGCCTCCCTTTTCAAAACAGCCTCCACGTCCGAGACGAGTTTGGACGTGTAGCCGTGATACTCCCCGACGATCATCCCGTCGGAGGCGACCAAGAGGCTCGTGGGAATCCCGACGACCCCATAGGCCCGGGCCACTTCCATGTCGTCGTCCAAAAGCAGAGGATAATTGATTCCCATCTTTTCCGAAAAAGCCCTCACCTTCGCGGCGGACTCTCCGACATCGACGCCGAGGACTGTGAACGAATCGCCCCCGCGCCTGGCCTGAAGCTCGACCAGATCCGGGATCTCCTCCCGGCAGGGCGGGCACCAGGTCGCCCAGAAATTGAGAAGCACCGCCTTCTTGCCCTCGAGAACCTCGTCAAAACGGACCGCTTCACCCTCCAGGTTTCTGAGTGTGAAATACTGGTCTTCCGTAAGCCGTCTCGAAGACACCGCCTCTCCGCTCCCGTCGCTCCCGCCACAGCCGGTAATGAGAACCAACAGGCAAAAAGAAAAGACCCTCCAGCCACGGGTGACGCCGAAGGGGAGTCCTCTTCCGCTCGCAGCCCGCAGAATGACGGGCGAGAACGGAAGAGTCCCGCAGGCGGCAGGACCCGTGGCTGGAGGAACCGCGTCATTCTTTTTCATATGAGCAGTCCCCCCGCCTTGATCAAAAGATACTCCGCGGCCGCTATCAGAAACCACCCGAAGCCCTGCTTCACCCGCTCAAGCCACGCGCCGGATTTCGGCAGGGACGCGACCAGCCCCGTGAATGTCCCGAGCACGATCAGAAGAAACCCGACGCCGTAGCCGAACACGAAAAGAAGAAAAAATCCATAGACGACGTCGTGCCTGGCCGCGACATACGCCAAAATCGCGGCCAGCGCCGGCGCGGTGCAGGGCCCCACGATGAGCCCCGACACGACGCCGACCCAAAAAACGCTTAAGAAACCGCCGCGGGGGGTCGGCCGCGGCCCTCCCCCCGGCGAAAGCTGGGGAATCGAGAAAACGCCAAGCATCGAAAGCCCCATCAGAAGACAGACGTTCGCGACAAAAAGGTAGGTCATCGGGTGGGAACCGATCTGCCCAAAAAGCTTGCCGGTGAGCGAGGCAAAAAGACCGAGCGCCGCGTAGGTCAGCGCCATTCCGAGCACGTAAACGAGCGAAAGAAGGAAACCCTTCCAGCGGCCTCCCGCGCTCCGCGCGCCGATGGCGCCCAAGGTCAGCGGAATGACGGGATACACGCAAGGCGTGAAGCTCACCACGACCCCCGCGATGAAGACGGCCGCAAACGCGAGAGCCGGGCTCGTGCGGATGACTTGGTCCATGTTGGCGAAGAGCGATTCCAAGGGGACGTCCTTTTCGGGCTATTCTACAGGACGCCTCGGGAAAAAGAAACAGGATTACCGCGACAAATTTTAAACGGAACCCAGCACATAGCGCTCGGCTTTGCGAAAAAACTCGAGCAGGCGCTCGAAGGCGAGCGTGAGCTTCGGAAGGAGCGCGTAGCGCTCGGCCAATATCCGGGTGTTTGGGTCCGTCTTGCCGTCCAAAAAAGCCCTCAAGGCGCCGGGCAATTCTTCTTCGATCGAAATATCCAGACGCGACGCGTAGGCGTTGACGAAGGAATCCGGAAGCTTGTCCGCCGGCAGACGCGCGGCCCACATGAGAAGCAGAAGATCGCGCGCCGCGTTCGGAAGCTGACCTCTCTCCAACCTGCCGGAGGGCAGATAAGGGCTTCCCTCGGAAAGTTTATCCAATGTGGAAAACGAAATTTCCGGCGCCGGTTTTCCCGAATCGTCCTTTGGCCTTTCCGCGAGCAAAAGGCCGAGCGAAACTAGTTCCTTGGCCGCCCGCGTCTCCATCAGCGCGGAGAGAAACTCGGGCCTCCCCTCAAGCCTGAAATAATAATTCTCGGTGGGCCGCTCGTCGAGTCTGGCCAGGTAAACCGCCCAGGCCAGTTCATTCTCCGCGTAGGCCAGCGCCGTGCCCCGGTCCTGCGCCGGGAAGCGGCCCAGATCCAAGACCACGCCCCGCAGACCCTCGACCGCCCGCCCCGACACCCGGAAGGACTCGAAATCCCCAAGCGCCTCGTGGACTTCCGCGACCTGATTCTGCCAAAGCTCGCTCGTCGAGGGGCCGCCCGCGGCCTTCGCCTGGGCGGCAATCTCCTGTCTGGCCGGCGGCGGCACGCGCAAAAGTTCCCTGCCTTTCCAGTCCGTCATGACCCCCTCTCCGCCGGCTTCTCTCCTGAGATACACCGCCCGGTCCGTGACCGGAAACGGAAACCTGGGCCCCGTGGGAATCCCCGTCAAAACCTGGTTCACGAGCAGTCCTTCTCCTGCCGGCACCGCCGCGAATGTCGTCGGAAAACCAGACACGTCCCTCGCCGGCAAACGCAAACCCGCCAAAAATGCGTCATTGCGAGCCGGAGGCGCCTGCCCGCCTTCTTTGTGGCGGGAAGCAATCTTTGCCAAGTAAGGTGTCCCCATCACTTGCGGCGCCGCCCGCCAGCCGGCTGCGCTGTCCCGAGTAAAATTCAGGGATCCGCGGAGACCGGAAGTCCGGCTTGCCAAATCCTTCTCGAGAGTGGTGATGGAGGCTTCCCGATGGCCGGACCCGAATTCCCTTTGAAGAGATTGAATGGAGGCGTCGGAGACTATCTCTCTCCTCATTTCCTCCGGCAAAGCTTGCAACGCTTCCAAAAGACCGCGGATGGCTTGCGACCGAATTGCTTCAGCTATCTTTTTTACTCGCGCAACGCTTATCGGTTGATAACCTTCATACCGTTCGGCGACAGACCACCCTCCGGGGGGCGGCGTTTCCTTTGCCGTCGAGCCTTTAAAAATATCAGGCGCTTTCTGAAACAAAACAAATAGTTCCTCTTCTCCGTCCGAAATGGAAAATGAAAAAGCGTGCTCTCTCAGAAAACTTTCCGGATCGGCCAATCTCCGGGCGGCAACCAGGAGCGCTTCTTCGCCCAAAACCACGTCTCCCATGACGGACCGAGCGATCTCAGACGGCGGGAGAATCCTCAAATCTTTAAAGAATTGGCTTTGAAAATCTCGGTGACGAGTTTCCAGGGAGATTTCGTATCGGCCGGGCGTACGGATCAAAATATTCAGCTTGTCCGCCAAGGTTTTTTGATCGGAAATTTTTCGCAACATGCTTTGCAGTGTTCGCAAGTACCGCCGAACTCTCAGGAGTCTCGTTTGGACATCCTCGCTGCTCATCTGAGGCTCGAGAGCGGCGGCCGGCTCTTCCAAGGCAAGTTTCAAATCCTTGGCAAGCGTTTCCACAGCAGACTCCGCTAAAAATGGCTGAGCTCTAATAATATTTGGAAGTTGTGAGCTCCACTGTTCCAGGTGATCCAGGAGCGCCGGACGATAGGTAAATGGTTCCAGATAGGACCGCCATGCCCCGAGGTCCGCGGCTGGCCGCCCACCGCCCGCGACCCGGCCGCTAACGGAAGCATCAGCGGACGGGCGCCGGAGATCTTGTGGCGCCCTTGCCATGCGCTTGACAAAGCCGGCTTGGTTTGATAGATTGCGCGCATGCCCAAAGACAAGACTCCCAAGCCGGGCCCCGAATACTCCAAAGAACGTGAATGGAGGGCGGTGCTTGAAGAACTCCAAGGCCAGTTTCGCGTATTTGGAGACGGCCTCTCTGACTTGCAAGACAAAGTCGGACAACTTCAAACGGATATTTCCACTCTCAAAGAAGATACGTCTTTGATTAAGACCGCCATCCCCACGCTCGCCACCAAGAAAGACCTTGGCGCGCTCGAAAAGCGCCTGACCACGCTCGAATCCGCCCGGTAAAAACAAGACCTCCTTCTCGAGAGTGGTGATGGAGGCTTCCCGATGGCCGGACCCGAATTCCCTTTGAAGAGATCGAATGGAAGGTTTTTTTAAAAATCCGGCGGCGCGCAATTCGGAATGTCAAAAACCGCAAGCTCGGCCTTTCCGCCGGCCTCATCGAAACCCAAAATAAAACTACCGTGATTTTCATCGGCCCTTTTCGCGGCATTGGCGTCATCGTCTTTACTCTTTGACCGGCTCAGCGGGAGCAAAAAATGGTGGGTATGCAGTCTATTGGGCGCGAAATGATCCAGGCGCTGGACCGCTACCTCATCGCCCTCCGCCGAAACAAGCATGACATCGCCGAACGATTCCATCCCGATCTCGCGACGGCCGACGGCCTTTTGCATCCGGTAAATTTCCCGAAGACTTTTAAACGGCGCGCGGACCACGATAGCCGGTCCTTCCCCTTGAAGGCGTTTGATGGGATTCCGGCCGGCAGGAATCAGCCTCTCCTTAAGGGCCCGGGTAATCCCATCCGACGCTTTTTGGCGGTCTCCCTCATTTAAAGAACGCCACAGCCAAAACTCCGCCCATCCCGGCGTTCCCCCAAGCTCGGTTTCTTCCTCCACGCTGTAATCCACAGGAAAGTCCACGGTCAGCCGGGCCAACAACCGAACGTATTCGTTCAATAGCGGTCCTGAGCCGGTTTCCTCGATTTTATTCGCCAACGCTTGGAAATAAGGCCTTGTTTGGCTAAGCGCGGCGGAAGGCGCGTCCAGCAACGCCTGAATGCGGGCGACCAAGCTATCGCCCGGCATCCGGTCCGGATTTAAATCCGCCTGCGACTCCAAGGTAAGCTGAGGTCGTATCTGGTCGAACAGGAATGTCTGGACGCTGCCGGGAGCGTCGTCAAAGCGGATGCCGATTTTATTATTTTCCACGTCAAGGCGAGCCACTTCCCCCGGTCCAAACGAATTATGGCTTATCCTCTCCCCTTTTTTAAACAGCCCCGCCGCCGCGCGGATACCGGCTGGGGATTCACCGGCGAGTATTGAATCCGCCATGATTTTTCGGACTTGGCTCTTCAGTCTCAAGACCATCCCCTCGTCCATGACGTCCCCCGTGGACGGGGAGAAAAAGTCCACGCCCTCCTCCCGATAGAGCTGAATCATGCGCAGGATGATCGGCTTTAAAGTCTCAAAGTCCTGATTGATCGCCCAGCCCAGCCAGTTGACGACGCTCACGAAATAGTCGATGTCTGTGTGTTTCCAAAGCGCCGCCGTTCCGATGTGCAGGCGCGCCACCGCGCCGGTCTCCGCGATGCGGTAGATATCGTAATGTTTGACGTCAAATTTGTCGGTTTCGATCTCTTCCATCAAATACCGGTGCCGGCCCGGCGGGTTGTTGGGGAAAATAAGAAGATAGGAGAATACGCGCAGGGCGTCTTCGAACGGCGTCCCTTCGATAGCTTGCCTTCTCTCGGCGGTCAAGCCAAGATTCACGTGAGTATTGGCGGAGCTGATCTCAAATAAAAACTCACCTGTCGGAAGCCGGTAAAGCGCTTCGAGGAAATGCCGAAGAGCGCCGGCTTTCACAAACACCGGGGAGTTAAGCTCAAGACCATCGGGAGGAACGCGGTCCTGATTGGCAAATTCGGGTTCAAGACCTGCCGAGATAAAGAAGGTTTGAAGAAGCGTCTCCTGCACCCCCTTCTCCTCGAAATAACGCCGGGCGAGGGCTTCGGCCTGGCGGTAAAGGAGGGCCGCTGCGACAATGGCCAGAAACTCATGGATCCACTCCTGAAAAGAGTCGTCGTCATCCGCCAGCTCTTTTTTTTTGGCCTCATATTGATCGATAAGCACGGTCAGCGCGGAGACAATGGAGTCTTCATCCCTACTTCCCAAAGAGAGGGCCAAAAACTGGCTCTCGGCCTTTTCTCCGTGGTTTACGGCATCCTTAAACTGCGACAGAAGCTCTTCGGTGGAGAGGTGGTCGGTTCGGACGGAGACCTGGTCGGCGTATTCATAAACCGAACGATGTCGGCTTTCACTCCCCGAAGCAATAGTAAGCCAGGAGGTGGCGGATTGGGCGGAGGGGCCGATGACACCGAGGGCCAGAACGGCCTGTTTATAAACGGATGGGCTTTTATCCCCCAACGCGTTGGTGAGCGCAGGGATGGCGGATTGGGCGGAGGGGCCGATGACACCGAGGGCCCGGGCGGCGTATTCACGAACGAGCGAGTCTTTATCCTCCAAGGCGCCGGTGAGCTCAGGGACGGCGGATTGGGCGGGGGGGGCAATGATACCGAGGGCCCGGGCGGCGTGTCGACGAACGAGTGAGTCTTTATCCCCCAACGCGTCAGTGAGCGCAGGGATGGCGGATTGGGCGGCGGGACCCATTGGCCAAATAAAGAGAGGCATTATGGCAGTCACAAAACCATTTGCCCGTTTAGAAAATCTCATCAAACCTTGCACGGTATACGGCTGATCAGGCAATCCGGGCAGTTGAATCTCCGCCGGCCTCGCCCCTCCCGCTTCCGCTGAGTCTCTTTGAAGAGCCTTGCGGGTCCCGGCGTCCTTTGGGGGCGTCGGACTTGATTTTCCGGTTTCCTTGCCCGGATAGGAGCGAGGCGTCTCCGCGGGTAAATGGCCGTGCCGGATGCGCCGCCAGAAGTAAACGGCCGGCATCACAAACAGCGTGACAAAGGCCAATAGCCAGACCCCTAGAGCGGACCCCATCAAAAGCGCTTGTCCGCGTATGTCCTGACTCAAGAACAAAGACAATCGCGTCGGCCAGGCGGGCCGTTCCTCAAGCCGGATTCCGAAAATCCGGCAGAGATCCTTGGCGGACTCCCATCCGTCGACGGCATAGGCCATGCCGGCGGCCACCGCGAGCGGAACGTGCTTGTAACCCGATTTCAGGCGGACCGCCGCCGCATCCTCAACCGCATAGGGCAGGAAGCCCGCGGCGAGGGGGTTTTGGGGTTCTTCAAATAAAATCCTTTTGGCCCCATTTTTTTCCCAACGCTCAAAAGATCCGGGCGAATAAATCCACCAGAGAACCATTCCCTGCTCGACATCCGCGTCGAGGTTGAGGCCTTTGATGGACCGCGGAAACCGGGGGCTGCTTCTCAGGAGGTCTATCGCCTCCCTCATCCGGTCGCTCAAAACCAGATAGCGGTCTTTGGTCGGGAGATTGAGCTCATCGGCGATGAGGTCGCCCAAGGGATCGGGCGCCTTGAGATCCCCGCGGTCATAATAAACGCGCGGCGGAAATCCGGCCCTTGCCCGCTCAAGCGCTTTGTCCAAAGCCAGTGTCAAATCCTCAAAAGAAGCGTCCACGCTCGCCTCCCCCCAGGCTTTTAATACTTCATCCGCTTCGCGGGCGTCCGACGGAGCGGCGGCGGGGCTGTCTTTAACCGCTCTCAGGCGCTCGACGGCAAGGGGGGTCCGCACCGCCTTCATGGGCTGCAGTCCTCTAAAAGCGCCGACCCTGACCGTTTGGTCGGCGTCGTTTAACGCGGCATTCAAAAGCGCCTCCATGGATTCCCGCATGCGCAGACGGTAGAGGACCTCCGTCGCCCAAAGGCGCATTTGGGCATCGCGATCACGCAGCATCTGGATAGCGGCCGGCAGGGCCGCGCTTCCCATCTCGGGAAGTTGGAAGTGGACAATTCGATGGGCTTCTGTTTCTCTACGAGGAGCGTCGGAAGCGAACCTGGAACTCAGAGCCCTTAACTCTTCAACCAAGTCTTGGGCAAGAGACGGCGTTCTCTGCTCATCCCACGCCTCGGGCGCCTGCGCCACAGCCGCCCAACCCTGCAAAAAAACCGCCAAAAGAAGTCCCCGCGCATACCCGGCCACGCGCGCCCGCCATTCCCCCGCCGCTTGCCGCGCGCCTCCCGGGCTTTCTTTTAACTCCAATAACTCCAGCTGAGCGTCGCCAAAGATTTTCTGGCCGGTCCTGGCGTTGAACCAGGCTGCTTTGCCCCGGTTTGGCCCGGATTTGAAAGTGATGACGAAGCGACCGGCGGGTTCTTCGGCCTGTGTCCGGAGAATTTCGTCCGGTTGGATCCCGTATTGTTTCAAGGCCTTGATGAACCCGAGGGCCATCCGGAGAGGGCTGTCAAACGGAATACCGGGGTCTATGGTCATCCGGAAGAGTTCTTGCTGACGGGGCAGGTTCCGGACCTTGCGCAGAAATTCGTCCCTCCTGCGCCTAAACTCCCTCGATTGGGCTCTCCGGTCGATTTCATTCTGGATCATCACATCCAGATGGGGGTTTTGCTCGATCATCCGGGGCAAGGCCGCGAAGGAATCCCGCGCGTCATAAGCGGCCTCGACCTGCCGGATAATAGCCTTCTCTTGGTGATCTCGATACGCCACATAAAAGAACGCGCCGAGCAGCACGGCCATCAGGCCCGCGATGAGCGCAGGTTTTGTCCAACGACTTGCGGTCTTCGCTCCGCTTTCCCCGGCCCGTGAGTCCTCCGCCAGCCGCCCTCCGGAGGGCGTGGCTTTCCCCTCCCCGATTAATTGGATAACCGTCTTGATGCTTTCCTTGTGCCCCAAGACCCCCATCGGAGCGTCAAGAATGGCTTTATAGACAATCGCCTCCGTTGTTTTGCCGGTTGTAAGCAGTCTGACCATTTCAAAAACCGAGTTGAGCATTCGATAGATTTCAAATGCGTCTTTCTCTTTTCCGTTTATACCCTTTAACCACGGAATCCCCCACGTTTCATCCCGGGCCAGCGTTTCGAGCGCTTCTTCGCTTAGCCGGCAAACAGTCCCATTCGATTGGGTGAGCTCATAAGCCCGGGCATCCTGTGAAACTCGGTGATCCGGAATATCCAAAAGTTTTTTAATCTTTCCTTCCGCTTCCTCGCGAAGCGCTGCGCCCTGAGGTAGCCAATTCTCCAGGATAGGCTCAGAGAGGGATAAATACAGGCAACTGCTTACAATCTCGCCTTGAACCTCATAGAAAATACGGCCGTACCCGGGGCTAAAACCGATCAGATGAACCGTCTCTCCATTAAGCCGTCTTTCCCGCGCTTGATCCGGAGCCAAGAGAACCCGTTCTTGAGTGTCCCTCCAAACCAATAGCCCTTCTTTTAAACCCAAAAGATTGTCTTGGATCTCCTCTCCTTCAACCAATGCGATGAATGGAATCTGTCTACGGTCTGATTCTTCGGTATGGGCATCCCCCACTTCAAAAAAAGAATCCTTGGCTGTCTTTTGAGTCCATTCTTCCATGGACAGGCGCTTGGCAAGAAAGCCCCAGCGGATATTCACCACGGGATTTCGGTAACCTGATTCAACGGTAGTGAAAGAAGGTCGCCTCAGCTTCTCCTGATGGCGGGCAATAGCTCTTTGATACTGATAAGGCCAATCGCCTTGTCGATAACGGCCATCGATATTGAAACTCTCCATAGGCCCATGCCAGCGATCGGACCGGTCTTCACCATATAATGCAAGAGCCAGTTCCGCTATCCCTTGAAACCATGGCTCGTAATCGGAGGTTTTCTCCGGATCACGGCTCAAGACTTGAATCAGTGCGGTGAGATCGGTGGTCCGGCCGGCCTGGTTCATGATTGGATTGAAATTCTCAGCTTCCATAAGTTCCGGATGACCGATCAGAAGCAGCCTTAATTCCTGCCTTTCCAAACCTCCCCAATTTTTGGGGATTTGGTTTAACTCGGGAAGAAGCGCTTCTTCCGTGTAGGGCTGATAACGGGCATCGAAGAAGCTTCTCTCTGCTTTCGCAATCTCCACCAGGGCAAGAAAACGACGGTAAGCACCGTCGATTTGCCAGACGAGGGACTTGGCTTCTTCGATTTGCCAGACGAGGGACTTGGCTTCTTCGATCCGGTTGAAACCGGCAAGGGCTTTCACAATCTCCAACCAGGCAAGAGCACGACGGTCAAAATCGCCGATTTGCCGGGCGAAGGATTGGGCTTCAGCGAGTCCTTCGCGACCTTGAGTGGCTTTCATAATCTCCAACCAGGCAGGAGGACGACGGTCAACATCGCCGATTTGCCGGGCGAAGGATTGGGCTTCAGCGGGTCCTTCGCGACCTTGAGTGGCTTTCATAATTTCTAACCAGGCAAGAGAATAATAGTAAGCATCGTCAATTTGCCGGGCGAGGGACTTGGCTTCTTCGATCCGGTTGAAACCGGCAAGGGCTTTCACAATCTCCGACCAGGCAAGAAAACGATGGTGATCAATGTTGATTTGCCAGGCGGAGGACTTGGCTTCAGCGAGTCCTTCGCGACCTTGAGTGGCTTTCATAATTTCTAACCAGGCAAGAGAACGATAGTAAGCAGTGTCGATTTGCTGTAACTTGACATATGCACTATAGTAATCCAGCTCAAATACCTTCATGGCTTCCAGCAAGACCTCTCTTCTGAGGACCGGTTTATCTTCCGCCTTCCTCGTCCCTACCCCGCCGCCTGTGGCAGGGTCGGTGCCAGGGGGGTCCGGATCCGGCAGAGAAGTGCCGGACATCTGATGGTAAACCACCGCGGCGCCGGTCAAAATCTCTGCGGCATGGTCAAAGGCGCGCGGGTCGGCGCTAAGTAATTTGGCCGTTTTAGCCGCATCGAGATATTGAGCGCGGGCTTCTGCTCTCCCTTCGTCTCCCGCCTCCCCCGATAAACTCGGCAGGGTTGACGGCCATTGGGATCGATCATCCGCAAATACCGGCTCACCGGCTCTTGCCGCCTCCCTCGTCCCTACCCCGCCGGCTGTGGCAGGGTGGGCGACGGGGCCGGTGGGGTTGGCTATCGAATCCCCCATGATTTTTTTGATTTGATCCTTCAGTCTTAGAATTTTTCTATCATTCATCGTGTCTTGGGCGGAAGCGGAGAAAAGATCAACGCCCTCTTCTTCATAAAGTTTGGCAATTTGCAGGATGATTGGTTTCAAAGTCTCAAAGTCCTGATTGATCGCCCAGCCCATCCAGTTGACGACGCTGACAAAGTAGTCGATGTCGGTGTCTTTCCAGAGCGCGGCCGATCCGACGTGCAAGCGGGCGACCACGCCCGTTTCTTGGTTGTCGCGGATGTTCTCAGTCTTGATGTCAAACTTGTCGGTTCTGATATCTTCCATCAGATAGCGGTGTCTTCCGGGAGGATTGTTGGGAAAAACGAGAAGATAGGACAACACCCGCAGGACGTTCTCTAGGCTTGTGCTTTTAATCGCCTTGTTCCTTTCGACGGTCAGGCCGAGATTGATGTGGGTGTTGGCGGAGCTGATGTTAAACAAGAACTCGCCCGTCGGGAGTTTGTAGAGCGCTTCAAGAAAACCCCGGAGCTGATCCGCGCTTGAGAACACCGGCGAGTCGAGCTCAAGGCCCTCCGGTGGATTTCTATCTTGATTGGCAAATTCGGGCTCAAGCCCGGCTGAGACAAAGAGGGTCTTGAGGAAAGTGGTTCGGGTTACTCTGTCCTCAGAATATCGTTTGGCGAGCTTGCCGGCCTGGTGGTAGAGAAGCGAGGCGACGAGGATGGAGAGTTTTTTTTCCACCCAGTCCTCAAACTCGCTGTTTGAAGTGGTTTGTCTTCTTTTTTCCTCGTAAAGAGCGACGAGAAGCTCAAATGCTTCATGGATGGAGTCGTCATCCATCCCTCCGATACTTAACGCCAGGGATCGACTTTCCGAAAACCGTTCTTTTTCTACGGCATCACGAAACAAAGAAACCGCTTCCTTGAGTACAGAGCCGATTTGGCCGAGGGCCCAGGCGGCGTTTTGACGAACGGATGGATTTTCATCACCCAAGGCGGCGATGAGTGATGGGATGGCGGCGGGGCCGATTTGGCCGAGGGCCCAGGCGGCGTTTTGACGAACGGATGGATTTTTACTACCCAAGGCGGCGATGAGTGATGGGATGGCGGCTTGGGCAGCGGGGCCGATTTGGCCGAGGGCCCAGGCGGCGCTTTGACGAACGGATGGATTTTTACTACCCAAGACGGCGATGAGTGATGGGATGGCGGCATGGGCAGCGGGGCCGATTTGGCCGAGGGCCCAGGCGGCGCTTTGACGAACGGATGGATTTTCACCACCCAAGACGGCGATGAGTGATGGGATGGCGGCGGGGCCGATT
>JACPAX010000027.1 GCA_016180585.1 Candidatus Omnitrophota bacterium
CCTTGTCTCTCCGCTACCGTTTCCGGCCCAGACCCTTCGACTGGGCCGCGGACCTTTCCAGAGAAGCGATTCAGCGGGCCATCCAGGAAATAATCGACCGGAACGCTTAACCGTCCGCTAAAAAAACCTCACCTACCGGACCGGCGCCTCCCTAATCAGGCTAATAATACATTTTTAACCCGGGGATTTTGGTTTGACAACTTAAAACCCCCCGTGTATAGTGACGTTTTAGAGATTTTGGCGCATGATCGCGTCTACAATTCAAGCATTCAGGGAAAGGAATCCATGAGAAAATATAGAGTCGGTTTGGCGGTGGCGGCGCTGGTTTTTGCGGGGGCTTTGACGGGTTGCTGGTGGAAAAAGGCTTCAACGGATTCGGCCAATTTAACTTCGGGCGCGCCGGAGGGGTTTGATTCTTTGGCGACGACGGATGAGCTGACGCAATTGCCGTCGCAGACGGAGGCCCCCAACCAGCAGCTCGCGGTGGAGTCTCTGCCGGTGGAAGTCTCGCCGGTGACTCCCGCGCCCGGCTTGACGGCCGTTTCGACGGAAGCCGCCGAGAATCTTTCCCATAACCAGAAAATCCAGACGGCGCTTAAAAACGCAGGCCTCTATCAAGGGGCCATCGACGGAAAGATCGGGCCCGCCTCACGCAAGGCGATCCAGACGTTTCAGCAGAACAACGGACTTAAAGTCGACGGAAAAGTGGGGCCGAAGACCTGGGCCGCGCTTGAGTCTTATTTGAACGCGAGCGGCGCCTCCACTTCATCCGCACCCGCTTCCGCCACCCAGTAAAGTTTATCCCCGGGGTGCAGGGATAAAGAAGGCCCTTGGATCGGCTTCAGGGGCCTTTTTTATGCGCCGGAGATATTTACCGCACCAGGGCTTCTCTGGAAAGGCGTTCAAACCGGAGGATGGGACCTGACCTATGAGAACGATGCCGGTGTCGTGGGCGCTGTCGGTTTTCCTGCTGGGGACGCCGGCGGGATCGGTTTTTGCGGAGGAGACGGTGGCGATCGGCCTCGTCGCGCCGCTCACCGGCGATCAGGCGTATATCGGCACCGGCGTGTTGCAGGGCGCCCAGATGGCCGTGGAGGACGCCAACATCAGGGGACCGGTGTTCGGCGCCGCGAAGCTGAGGCTTGTGGCGCTGGATGACCAGCACAATCCGACGCAGGCGGTCCTGGCGGCGAACAAGCTCATCGCCGATCCGGATGTCCTGGGCGTCGTCGGGCATTTCAACTCCAGCTGCACCAAAGCGGCCTCGGCGATTTATCATGAAAGCCGTACGGTCCAGATCACGCCGGCCTCCACCAATCCCGAAATCTCACGGCAGGGTTTTGACACTTTTTTCAGGGTGTGCGCGACCGATGATGTGCAGGCCCCGGCCGCCGCGAATTTTGTCCGGATGAAGCTGGGCGTCCGGAAGATTTCCATTCTCGACGACCAGACCACTTACGGCAAGGGCCTCGCCGACGCGTTTGAGAAAAAATTCGAAAATCTGGGCGGGAGGGCGCTTAGCCGCGACGGGATTACCCAGGGGGAAAAGGATTTCACGCCGCTGTTGACGAAAATCAAGGCCATCGGACCGGAGCTGATTTATTACGGCGGCGTGTATCCGGAGCTCGCGCTGCTTCTCAAGCAGTCCAAAAAGATCGGGCTTTCCGCGCCGTGGATGGGAGGCGACGGCATCTTCGACGTGACGCTGATCACGCTCGCGTCGCCGGAGTTTGCCGAGGGCACGACCATGACGATGCTCGGCGTAGACCCGCACTCCCTGCCTTCGGCGAAAGATTTTGTCGCCCGCTACGAAGCGCGCTACGGCCGGATCGGCTCGTTCTCGGCCTATGCCTACGACGCCGCCAATGTGCTGATCGAGGCCGTCCGCCGCGCCGGCAAAAAGGACCGCGAGTCCGTGCTGAAAGAAGTGCGTGGGATCCGGGATTTTCCGGGCATTCTCGGGACGGTCAATTTTGACGAAAAAGGGGATGCGATCGGCAAAAGCGTCGGGATCTTCAAAGTAGAAGATGGGAAATTTAAATTCATTGAGGAAATAAAACCGCTCTAATGCCAAATCCAAATAATTGGCGCGTGTCCCCGGATTTCTGCAGAAGAGAATATTGACCTCATATTTCATATATGATACACTTATGTCATAATTATGAAAAGCAAGAAAAACCTATTAGAACAGTTAAAATCTTTGCCTCACTTCAGCAAAGACAGCCTGTATCAGCTTGGCAAGCAGTTAGGGCTTGCAGACACCACGGTAGATACGTATATCAGCCGCTTTTTGAGGCACAAAGAAATTCTTCAACTGAAAAGGGGGCTGTATGTCTCAACTGACTTCTTCAGTAAAAATAGGGGTGACCTTTCCTATTCTTTTTACTTGGCGAACATTATCCGCCCACCTTCTTATGTCAGTTCATGGTCTGCGCTTCAATTTTATAACCTTATCACTGAAGCCATCCACGGCATAACGTCTGTCACTCCAAAAGTGACTAGGACCTACAAGACAAAAGCCGGTAATTTTGCCTATCAGTCCCTAAAGCAGGAGCTGTTTTCTGATTTTTCTTTGAACCAGGGGAAAGCTTCCTCAAAGTTTGGTTTTTTCATCGCCTCTCCGGCCAAAGCTTTGTTTGACTTGCTCTATTTTAAAACTCACCAGTTCCGCAGTGTTCGTATAAAAGACACGAAAGCGCTTGTTGAAGAATTGCGGATAGATATTGACGAAATGGATAAAAAGGAACAGTCCAGGTTTTACACATGGATCAAAAAGTATTTTCACGATGAGTGAACAAATCCTCGCGATTTTAAAAAGAAAACTTGATGATCTTGCCTCGCAGGGCAGGGTGGACCCCGAAACACTCCGTAACGCCCTTAAAGAGGAGCTTCAGTTTTATGTCCTTAATTTTATTTATCACCATCCCGAATATAATCAATGGGTCATGTACGGGGGATCCGCGCTTCGCATTATTTATGGGCTTGATCGCATGTCGGTTGACTTGGATTTTGAGGTTTCCGATGAAATAACCAAAAGATTTTTGGAGGAGTTAAAAGAAGAAATCGAAGAACATTTTTCCCGTACCTACGGCGCCCATCCGGGTTTTTTGGCTGTCAAAATTATTACGGGAAGAGGATTGCTTCTTAAATTCAATGCCGGTGAAGCATTAAGCCTTGGTCATCCGTCCAATCAGGTGCATGTCAAAATTGATCTCAATCATTTTATTGCTGCCAAGGTGGCGACTGAACGTCGGCCGATCAATCGTGACCAGCTTTCCTTTGTGATCGTGACGTATAAAATGTCGACGCTGATGGCCAGCAAAGTGGCCGCGATCTTCCTGCGCGGGACGCGCGGCGTGGGCAAGGCCCTTTATGAGGAAAAAGGCCGTGATATTTATGACCTTCTATGGTATATGAACAACAAGATCGTGCCTGACCTCGATTATCTGACGGCTAAAAATGTGGAAGAGGCCAAAAATTTACGCACACTTTTTGATAAACTTACGGTCAAAATGAGCGCCGTCAGTGACGCAAATCTCAAGCAGGATCTTCTGCCGCTTTTTGTAAACCGTACCTACGTTGAAAATTGGCTCAAGAACTGGAGAGAAAATTATTTACGGCTTGTCGACGCGTACAAAATCTGCACCGTAACGACGTTGGAAAGCGTGCAAGTGCACCAGTATTTTGATACCGACAGTTTTTCGTTTACATACACCTACCACACCACGGAAGATGGAAAGACTTGCCGAATACGGTATGTTATCAGCGATTACTGGATTGAATTACGGGATGGGGATTTGTCGATTGCGATAGATAAAAATATCAGCAATGTCACCGAATTTACGCGTGACGGCTGGAGCAGCGACTCTGTTCCAGAGGATAAGCTTAAGCAGTACGCGACTCTTTTCTATCAGAAAACTGAAAATTATTTTAAAAAAACAAACCGGATTATGCTTGGCAGAAGTATTACCACCAAGCTTATCAGAATGACTGCGGATCATTTAAACCAGAAAGAACAGATCCTGCGCAATAAATCGACGCTGGTGTCTTGTGAGCTTAATGATTTATTGAAATAAGCCACTAAAGTTAAAGGTTAAAGGGCATTAACCCTATGAGTTCAGATATTCAGCTTTTCCTCCAGCAGCTCGTCAATGGCCTGGCGATCGGCATGGTGTACGCGCTGATCGCGCTGGGCTATACGATGGTGTACGGCGTGATTCAGCTCATCAACTTCGCGCACGGCGAGATTTTCATGGTGGGGGGATACCTCGCGTTGACGGCGATCTGGATCATGGCCTCGATTTTTTCCGGCGCGCCGGTGTGGTTTGTGCTGCCGTCGCTTTTCTTTTTCTCGATGCTCGGATCGGCGGCGCTCGGCGGCGTCGTAGAGAAGACCGCCTACAAACCCCTGCGGGGCTCTCCGAAACTGACGGCGCTCATCACCTCGATCGGCGTCTCTTTTTTCCTGCAAAACGCCGTAATGCTCATCTACGGCGCCAGAGAACAGAACGTCCCCGAGATCCTGCCGCCTCTGCGCGTGGAACTGGGGGCGGTGTCGCTGTCGCTGGTCCAGTGCGTTCTCATGACGGTCTCGCTGGCTTTGATGGTTTTTCTCACGTGGTTTGTGCGGCGCACCAAACTCGGCAAGGCGATGAGGGCCTGCGCGGAAAACCCCGAGGCGGCGCATCTGGTCGGGATCTCCACCGACCGGATCATCCGGCTCACGTTTCTCATCGGCTCGGCGCTGGCCGCCGTCGCCGGAGCGCTCTTCGCGCTGAATTACGGAAGCATCAATTTCCATGACGGATATCTGGCGGGACTCAAGGCGTTTACGGCGGCGGTCCTCGGCGGGATCGGGAGCATCCCGGGGGCCATGCTGGGAGGGGTGCTTTTGGGCGTCTGCGAAGGGCTTGGGGCCGCGTATCTTTCCTCCTCCTGGAAGGACGTGATCGCTTTTCTGATACTCGTCGTCGTGCTGTTGTGCAAACCGTCGGGGCTTCTGGGTGAGAATCTTCCCGAAAAAGTTTAACCGTCCGCTGGGGCTTTCTCAGCGGACGGCTGGTCTGGTGATTCTCGCGCTCGCGCTTTTTCTCTTCCCGGTCTTCGACAAAAACGCCTACCATGCGGATCTGGCGGCCAATGTCGCGATCTACGCGCTTCTGGCGATGGGTCTCAACGTCGCGGTGGGTTTCACGGGTCTCCTTAATTTGGGCTACGCGGCGTTTTTCGCGATAGGCGCCTACACTTATGCTCTTTTGAACCAGCATGCGGGGTGTCCCTTCTGGCTGGGCCTGCCGGCGGCCGGGATCGTTTCGATGGTTTTCGGATTTCTCGTCGGGATGCCCTCGATACGCGTGCGGGGCGACTACCTGGCGATCACGACGCTGGGCTTCGGCGAGATCGTCCGGATCACATTCAACAATCTCGACTCGATCACCGGCGGTCCGAACGGAATTCTGGGGATCGACCGTCCCCCCGGCTTTTCGGTGAACGCGACGCCTTATTATTATCTCTTGCTGGTGATTGTCGCGGTGACCGCCGCGCTTTTATTGCGGATGGAAGACTCAAAGATCGGCCGGGCGCTTGTCGCGATCCGCGAGGACGAGCTTGCCGCATCGTGCATGGGCGTCCCGGTCCTGCGGATCAAGCTCTACGCCTTTGGTCTCAGCGCGTTTATCGCGGGGGTCGCCGGATGCGTCTTCGCGTCGAAGCAGACGATCGTAACGCCGGACAGCTTTGATTTTGTGCTCTCGGTCCTGATCCTGGCGATGGTCGTGCTCGGCGGGATGGGAAATCTGTGGGGGGCGGCGCTGGGTGCGGTGGTCCTCGGTCTTCTCCCCGAGCTCTTGCGCGAGTTCGCCAGCTACCGGATGCTGATCTTCGGGCTCATCATGATTCTCATGATGATTTTTCGCCCACAGGGCATTCTCGGCGGGTCGCTGATTCGGCGCGAGCTTCAGACGCCCCGAAAGGAGTCTTCCGATGCCCCTGCTTGAAGTCTACGGGGTGTCGAAGCGTTTCGGAGGGGTGACGGCCCTAAGCGACGTCAGCGTCGGGCTTGAGAAAAATGAAATCGTCGGCCTCATCGGTCCCAACGGCGCGGGGAAGACCTCGTTTTTCAACAGCATCACGGGGCTTTTGCCTGTGGACAGCGGGCAGATCCACTTCACCGATCCGGTCCTGCGGCTCGACGGTCTTTCGCCGGAGAGAGTGCTTCGGGCCGGCGTCGCGCGAACGTTCCAAAATTTGAGGGTGTTCAAAAACATGACCGTCTGCGAAAACGTGGCGATCGGATTTCATTCGAGGACCCGGTCGGGACTGATGGATGCCTTCCTGAGGACCCCGAGGCACCGGCGGGAGGAGAAGGAGATCTTCAGCCAAAGCGCCGCGCTCCTTGAATTCATCGGGCTCGACGGAAAAGAAAACGAAATCGCCGGCTCTCTTCCGTACGGGAGCCAAAAACGCCTGGAGATCGCCCGCGCGCTCGCTTCCGGGCCCAAGCTTCTTTTGCTCGACGAGCCCGTGGCCGGCATGAACCCGAGGGAAAAAGAGGAGATCTCGGCGCTGATTCGCAGGATCCGGAGCGAGGGGACGGCCGTTTTCATCATCGAGCACGACATGCGCGTGGTGATGCCGCTTTGCGACAGGGTGGTCGTGATGGACGAAGGGCGAAAGATCGCGGAAGGCAAACCCGCCGAGATCCGGAAAGACCCCCGCGTGATTCACGCGTATCTGGGGGAGCTTGACTGACCGATGCTTGAGCTCCGGCACGTGTATACCCGATATGGAAAGGTGGAGTGCCTCAAGAGCGTCAACCTCTGCCAGATGTCGTTCCAGCAAGGCTCGAAACGCCGCCAAGTAGGCGCTGAAGTGTCGCTGGGCGGCCTCGATGTCCCGCCGCACCGAGGCCTCCATGGCCGTGTCGGTGTACGCGGTGATCGTCAGCGTCCCTTGCCTTGCTCGACGTTCTTGAAAACCTGGAGCTGGGCGCCTTCACGCGGACGGACAAGGCGGGGATCCGGGCGGACGTGGAGCGGATGTTCGAGTTTTTTCCGCTTTTAAAAAAGCGCCTGCGGCAGAAGGCCGGCACGCTTTCCGGCGGCGAACAACAGATGCTGGCGATCGCCCGCGGCCTGATGTCGGGGCCGTCGGTGCTTCTCTTGGACGAGCCGTCGCTGGGGCTTGCGCCGCTTCTGGTCTCGGCGATCTTCGGGATTGTGGACGAGATCCACAGGCAGGGCAAGACGATTCTTCTCGTCGAGCAAAACGCGCGAATGGCCCTTAAAGTAGCGGAGCGGGCCTACGTGCTGGAGATCGGGCAGGTGGTCCTGGAGGGAAAGTCGGGCGATCTGCGGGACAACCCCGTAGTCCAGAGCGCCTATCTCGGAGGCGGCTAACAGTCTGATGAAAAAGCCCAATCTGCAGCGTTACTCGGTCGCTTACTTGTGCGGCGCTATTCCCATAGCGCCTCCGCGCTCGCTTCCTCGCGCCTCGCATCTTGGGCTTTTTGATCAGACTGTTCGACTCATAGGTTTTTCAGCGGGTTGTTAAACGATCTTCTTTTTGGGGACGAAACAGAGTCTGCCGGCCTTGTCGAGCGTGATGTCGAGAAACTTTTCCTGAAGCGCTTTTTTGTGTTTTCGGCAGAGGAGCACCGGGAACATCTCTTCCGGGGCCGGCATGACGTTCGTGACGGTCTCGATCTCCACCGATTCTTTGGACCCGCAGACGGAGCAGGTTTTGTCGAGGGCGTCCTGGTTTGGCATGGCGCCATTCTATCATCCGGGCTGCCGGTTGGAAAGTCCCGACTGTTTTTGGTACAATGAGGCCTCTATGGGGACGCGAAGGTCGCTCGACAAGCTGGAGTTTAGGGCGCACATGAGCGTCCATGACACGGTGGATGTCAAAGACGCAGAGGCCAAGGGCGTCCGTTTCACGCGCGACCGCTTCGGCAAGAAACATGAGATCAAAGAAAAGCAAAAAGATTAAAATTTTATCGGCGGCGACCGCGTTTTTTCTCTCCTTTTTAACCGGCGCGGAGGCCGCGTCCTTCCGCGGCACCAACGTCTCCGTAGACAGCCGGGAACTGGAGCCTTTTTCCATCGAGGATAAAAAGAAAGGCGAAGACGAGAAGTTTTATTTTTTCCGGGAAGGGGATACCGCCATGGATATCAATGAGGACGGCGATCCCAATTTGAACTTCCGGTTTTGAGCTTGGGACCCCGCCTGTCTTATCCCCCCCAAAAAAGAATGCGCGCGGTCTGCGCGCTCGGCGCGGTATCCCTTCTTCTGGCGGCGGTCTCCGCGGAGGCCAGGCCCAGGTCCAAGACCCCTTCCTTGAGCGCGCGATCGGCGGTGATTCTGGACGCGGACAACGGGGGCGTCCTCTTCAGCAAAAATCCTCATCTGCGCCTGCCGCCCGCTTCCACGACGAAGGTGATGACCGTAATCCTTGCGATGGAGAGGCTTCCCTTTGACCGGCAGGTGCCGGTCAGCGCCACGGCCGCCGGCGCGGCCCCCAGCCGGGCGGGACTTTCCGCAGGCGCGCGGTACACGGTCAGGGACCTTGTGACGGCGGCGCTGGTTTCCTCCTCCAATGACGCGGCGGTGGCGTTGGCGGAGGCCGTCGCCGGAAACGAGAGCGCTTTCGCGGAGCTCATGAACGATAAGGCCGGAAGACTCGGGATGCGTGACACGAAGTTCATCAATGCCACCGGGCTTACGGAGAGGAAACGCCGGCAGTATTCGACCGCCAGCGACCTGGCGATTTTGATGCGTTTGGCGTCCGGCCACAGGACCATTGATCGCATCATGGGGATCACGACGACCGTGATAGTCGGGAGCGACGGCAAACCGGTTTTTCTCAAGAGCCACAACAAAATGCTCTGGCGCATGCCGAAATTCGTGAAGGGCAAGACCGGATGGACCGCCGCCTCGCTCCATACGTTTGTCGGCACGGATTACGAGCCGGACAAAAGAATCATTTTCGCGATGTTGTATTCCAAAAAGCCCTGGGTGGACATCGAAAACCTCGCGACCTTGGGCCGCCGGCTCGAGGGACGCGGCCGATGAATGCCTGAGACGGAAGCGGATATCGCGATTGTCGGCGCCGGCGCGGCGGGGTTGGTGGCCGCGATCCATTCGGCGCGGCGCGGCCCCTCCCGGCCGCGGATCGTCTTGCTCGACGCCCGGCGGAAGATCGGCGCGAAGATTCTCATGTCCGGCGGCGCCCGCTGCAATGTCACTCACCGGGAAGTGTCCCCCGCGGATTATGAAGGCGGGCCCAGGCATTTTGTGAAACATGTGCTGGAGGCCTTCCCTCCGGAGAAGACCCGGCTCTTCTTCGAAGCGATCGGGGTCGCCTTGACGCTCGAGGAGACCGGCAAGTATTTTCCCGTCACGCACTCCGGAAAAACGGTGCTTGAGGCGCTCCTCAAAGAGACCGCGCGCCTCGGGGTGGACCTTAAAACGGGGGTCCGGATCACCCGAGTCGGAAAGACAGGCGAGTTTTTCCTGCTGAAGGGAGAGGGCGGTTTTGAAATGGCCTCCAGGCGCGTGATCCTGACCCCCGGAGGATTGTCTTATCCGGAGACGGGAAGCGACGGCACGGGTTACCACATCGCAAAGGATCTCGGGCACACGGTAAGGCCGACCTCGCCGGCGCTGACGCCGCTCACGACGGACGACAAGTCGTGGAAACTTTTGAGCGGCATCGCGCTCCCCGCCAGGCTTTCTTTCTACAAAGACGGCAGGAAAGAAGCGGAGCGGACAGGGTCTTTTCTTTTCACGCATTTCGGATTCAGCGGGCCCGTGGCGCTGGACATCAGCCGTTTTTTCACCGCCTGCGATCCTGCGCGCGCTCCGGTGATTGAGGCGGATTTTCTTCCGGGCCGGAGCGCCGAGGAGCTCCTCGGGCTTTTTTCGGAGGCGTCGCGGGAAAATCCGGAAAGATCTCTCCGGGGGTTCCTGACCGAATCCGGCGGGCTTCCGGAGCGTTTTGCCGGGACGCTTCTTGAGAAAGCGGGTGTCGATCCGCGGACGCGGATCGGGCGTTGCCGCGCCGCGGAGCGCCGGCGTCTTTTCCGCGCGGTTTTTCGTTATCCGCTGGAGGTGACCGGCGCCGTGGGCTACAAAAAGGCCGAGGTGACGGCCGGCGGCGTGGAATTGGCCGGAATCAAAGATTCCACGATGGAGTCCAGGAGTCTGCCGGGGCTTTACTTCGCCGGCGAGATTTTGGACGTCGACGGCCGTATCGGCGGATTTAATTTCCAGTGGGCGTGGTCCAGCGGGTACGTCGCGGGCACGAGCGCGGCGGCCGGTCTCTACGGGGGGAAACCGCGGTGATTTACCTGGCGTCCACTTCTCCGCGAAGGCGCTCGCTCCTTCGACGGGAAGGGGTGCGTTTTAAGACGCTTCGTCCGGGTTATGAAGAGGGCGGGGAGGCAAAAGGCCCTCCGGCGGCGCTGGTCAAAAAACACGCGTTGGGCAAAGCGGTCTCGGTGGCCGGCCGCTTGAAAAACGGGGCCGTGCTGGCCGCGGACACGGTGGTGGTATTTGGCGGAAAGATCATCGGCAAGCCGAAGAGTAAAAAAGATGCCGTCCGCCTGCTGGGCAGGATTCAGGGGAAGTGGCATACGGTCTACACGGGCGTCGCGTGGCTTGAGGTCCGTGGCGGGGCCGTAAACAAAAAGAGGGTTTTTTCGGAGACGACGCGCGTGCGGCTCAAACCCCTGGACCGCGGGGCGGTCGCGCGGGTTTTCAGGTCCGTCGACCCGATGGATAAAGCCGGCGCCTACGCGATCCAGTGCCGCGAACCGGACATTGTGGCTGAAGTCAGGGGATCCTGGACGTCCGCCGCCGGTCTGCCGATAGACGCTTTAAAGCGCCGCCGGTTGATTTAGCGTTGAGGTGACAAGTCCGTTTGGGGGCCCGGCTCGCCTGGACGGCGGTTTGCCGCTTGTGTTAGACTGACTGCCTTGGGAGAAAAAACGATGGTTGATAAAGTTCCGATGACCCGTCAGGGGTATGACAAGCTGATCAAAGAGCTTGAACATTTGAAAACCGTCAAACGCCGCGAGATCGCCGCGGACATCGCGAAGGCCAGGGCCTTTGGCGACCTCCGCGAAAACGCCGAATACGACGCGGCCAAAAACAGCCAGGCCCTCAATGAAAAGCGGATCGGCGATATCGAAGAAAAACTCGGCCGGGTTCAGATCATCGACGAGGCCAGGATCGCCGGGGACCAGGTGTTTATCGGCGCGACGGTCAGGCTCAAGGATTTAAAAGACGGGGAAGAGCTCAGTTACACGATCGTGACGCAGGACGAGGCCAATTTTGACGAAGGAAAGATCTCGGTGACTTCCCCCATCGCCAAGGGGCTTCTGGGGCTCAAAGAAGGAGACACCGCGGAAATTAAAATTCCCGCCGGCGTTTTGAGATACAAGGTGTTGAAGATTACGCGTTAAAACCCTCGATTAGCTCCCGCATGGCCTCGGTGGTGGGGCAGGCGTTGAGGGCCCCCCTGAACTCGCTTACCCCCGGGACATTTTTGAAATACCAGCAGGCGATCCGTCTCAGATGGCAGAGCGCGGTATGCTCGTCGCGGTGAAGGCGCTCAAGCTCGAGGACTTGAAGAGCGTGATGGAGAAGACCCTGATCAAGACCAACCGCACGGTCGGGATGATCGTGAATGCCAAGACCGAGACCGCCTCGAGCGGGCCATGCACGGTGTGGATATCGTGTTCCACGCGGCAGCCTTGAAGCACGTTTCTTCGTGCGAGAACAACCCGTTTGAAGCCGTTAAGACCAATGTCCAAGGCACGCAGAACGTAATTGATTGCGCGTTTGCCAACGATGTGGAAAAGGTGATTGGCATTTCCACCGATAAGGCAACCGATCCCACGAAGCCTTGCGCCCGCGTGCGTCCGTGAACCGTCACGGCATCGAGGCCGCAGTCCTCGGCGATCCTTGCGATCGCCGCCGCCTCGCGCCCGGAGCCGTCGTTTATCCCCAGGCGCATTTTCACGGTGACCGGGATCCGCCGGACGGCCCTGACGACCGCCGAGAAGATCCGGCCGGCAAGGGCGGGACAACCCAGGAGGGCCGAGCCTGCGCCTTTTCCCGCGATCTTGGGCACCGGACATCCGAAGTTGATATCGAGAAGATCGTAACCCATCGTTTCGAGGATCCGGGCCGACTCCGCCATCGCCTCGGGGCGGTTTCCGACCAGCTGCGCGCCCAGCGGTTTGTCCTCGGGCAGTGTTTTCATGAGCGCGTGCGCGCCTTTATTTCCGCGGACCAGCGATTCGGCGGAGACCATCTCCAAAAACGCAAATTCCATCCCGTGTTCGCGCGAGATCAACCGGTAGGCCAAGTCGGTGCACCCCGCCATCGGGGATTGGATCACGCGGGTTTTTAAAACAAGCGATTTGAGGCGAAGCATGACGTCATTCTAACACATTTTTCTTGCTGGGATGGTGGGTCAAATATTTGTGTTTAACCTCCCCACTCCCCTCCTTCGTAAGGAGGGGAGTGAACCATTCCTCCCCTTACGAAGGGGAGGTGTCCCGCCGCAGCGGGACGGAGGGGTAAAACAACTCGTTCCTCAGGGGAATGTATACTTCGGACAGGGATATTTGTATAATAGACGACCCATGTCGAAAAATATCCGGAATATCGCGATCATCGCGCATGTCGACCATGGCAAGACCACGCTCGTCGACGCGATCCTCAAGCAGACGCGCGTCCACCGCAACATCGCCGAGATGGGAGAGCGCATTCTCGACTCGATGGACCTCGAGCGCGAGCGCGGGATCACGATACGCGCCAAAAACGCGAGCGTTTCCTACCAAGACACCAAGATCAACATCGTCGACACGCCGGGCCACGCGGACTTCGGCGGCGAGGTGGAGCGCACGCTTCGCATGGTGGACGGGGTGCTGCTTCTGGTCGACGCCAAGGACGGCCCGATGCCGCAGACGCGCTTCGTGCTTAAAAAAGCGCTGGAACTGGGCCACCGCGCGATCGTGGTGATTAACAAAGTCGACCGCCCCGATTCGCAGATCGAGGAGACCGCAAACCGCACGTTCGATCTTTTCTGCGAACTGGGCGCCAGCGAGGAACAACTGGATTTCCCGATGGTGTACGCCTCGGCGCTCGCGGGGACCGCGACGCTCGACATGGCCAGACCTTCCGAAAACATTTATCCCCTTCTTGACGTCATTCTCAAGAAGGTGCCGCCGCCTTCGGTCCGGCCGGACGACCCGCTCCAGATCCTGGTGCTGGCCCTTCTTCAGGATTCCTACAAAGGGAGAATGGGGATCGGCAAGATCTTGGGAGGCTCCATCAAAAAGGGGGAGACGGTCGCTCTGATCCGCCGCGACGCAAGACAGGTGAACGCGAAGGTCACCGCCCTCCTTACCTACGAGGGCCTTGAGCGCGTGGAGGTGGACCTGGCCGAATCCGGCGATATCGTCGCGGTCGCGGGATTTGAAGAAATCGGGATCGGCGAGACGATCACGGACCCCGCCCGCCCGACGCCGCTGCCGCCGCTGGAGATAGACGAACCGACCGTGCAGATGACTTTCGGCGTGAATACCGGCCCTTTCGCCGGCCGGGAAGGGCGGTTTGTCACCTCCCGCGTGATTCGGGAGAGACTGTTCAAAGAACTCGAGACGAACGTCTCGCTTCGCGTGGAAGAAACGGGAAGCCCCGATACGTTTCTGGCGTCCGGACGCGGAGAACTTCATTTGGCGATTTTGATCGAGCAGATGCGCCGCGAGGGCTATGAGCTTCAAGTGTCTCAACCCAAGGTGATTTTTCATGAGAGAGGCGGGCGAAGGCTTGAGCCGTTTGAGTTTTTGACCGTGGACCTTCCGGCCCAGTATCAGGGCGCCGCGATCGAGGAGATCGGCCGGCGAAAAGGGTCGCTCAAGAATATGCTCCAGACGCCGACAGGGGAGATTCACCTTGAATATCAAATATCCACGCGCGGCGTGATCGGTCTCAAGGGGGCCCTGATGACGAAGACGCGCGGCACCGCGGTGGCGCACCACGTGTTTGACGAATACAAACCGACGGTGGACGATTCTTTTGGAGCGGCCCCGCACGGGTCGCTCGTCGCCAGCGAGACCGGCGTCTCCAACGCCTATGGTCTCAACAACGCGCAGGAACGCGGCGAGCTTTTTGTCGGGCCGGGGACCGCGGTTTACCAGGGAATGATCATCGGGGAGAACTCCCGCGGCGAGGATTTGGACCTCAGCCCGTGCAAGACGAAAAAATTGACCAACATGCGCTCGTCCGGGTCCGATGAGGCGATCGTGCTGACGCCGCCGAAGGAAATGACTCTGGAGCTGGCGATCGAGTACATCGGACCGGATGAGTTGGTGGAAGTCACGCCCAAGAGCATCCGGTTGAGGAAGCGCGAGCTCGATCCATTGGTCCGAAAACGAATGAGACGGCAGGAATAAATCAAGGGTGAGGGTGAGTGGTGAGCGGTGGGTCGGGAGCGGGGATTGGAATGAGGGTGGGGGATTAGAACCGGGATCGGGACCGGAATCGGGACGGAGAAAGATGGAAACAAAAAAAGGCGAGCGTCTTCAGGTGGTGCTGGCGCGTTTTGGGATAGCCAGCCGCCGCGGCGTGGTATCTCTCATCGAGGCCGGCCAGGTCACCGTCAACGGCCAGGTCGTGCGCGAAAAAGGTTTCCGTGTCCATTCCCCGAATGACAAAGTGGCGGTGAACGACCGGGAGATAGCGACCGCGGATCGGCAGGAAAAAAAGTATTTTGTGCTTCATAAACCCAAAGGGGTGATGACGACCCGGCAGGACCCTCACGCCGAGCGCACCGTGATGGATTTTTTGGGGGACGTCCCCGAGAGGGTTTTTCCGGTCGGCCGTTTGGACAAGGACACGACGGGGCTTTTGCTTCTCACCAACGACGGGGAGCTCGCGTTCCGCCTGACCCATCCGGGTTTTGGCGTCGAGAAAAGATACCGGGCGGTGGTGAAGGGCGCGGTCGCCGCGCGCGAGGTCGAAGCGCTCAAAAAAGGGGTCCTCCTCGAAGAGGGGAAGACGGCGCCTTGCAAGATCGAGATTGAATCCGCGCGCTCCGGCGAAACCGGCCTTATCGTCACGCTTCACGAGGGAAAAAAAAGACAGATCCGCAGAATGTTCGATAAAATAGGGCATCGGGTGAAGGAGCTCACCCGCCTGAACTACGGGACTTTGTCTCTCGGGGATTTGAGACCGGGCGAAAAACGGGAACTGAGGCCGCAAGAAGTCCGGGAGCTTCGGCGGATCACGGGGCTTGAAAAACGTGGCTAGCGAAGTCCTCATTTACACGGCGTCGTATTGTCCCTACTGCGCCGCCGCGAAGAAATTGCTTCAGTCCAAGAAAATCGCTTATCGGGAGATCGACGTGTCGGACGACGACGCGATGCGCGCCAAGCTCGTCGATAGGACGGGCGGCAGGGAAACGGTCCCGCAAATTTTTGTGGATGGAAAACCGATCGGCGGCTATGATGATCTGGTGAAGATGGTTTCAAAAGGGGAAATTTAAAAGCATGAACGCCTGTTTGTGTCGGCGGATCTTTTTGGTTTTGCTCGCGTCAAGCCTGGCGGCCGGCTGCGCGACCACCCGGGCGCAGCAGCCCGGACCGTCGGACCTGGAAAACCGGATCGCGTCGCTTCAAAACGAGCTTCACGCCAAGGACCAGGAGATCCAGGACCTTCAGCTGCAGTTACAGAGTTTGCAGCAGCCTCTCGAGCCCTCCGGGACGTTCGTTTCTAAACGCGAGGCCGACATCCGCGTGCCGGGCGTGACGGCCAAGGACGTCCAGCGGGCGCTCGTGCGCGCCGGACTCGACCCCGGACCGGTGGACGGGCGTTTCGGCAAGAAGACCAAGCGCGCGATCAAGGACTTCCAGAAAAAACATAATCTCAAGGCCGATGGCGTTGTCGGAGAAAAGACCTGGGCGCTGCTTAAGGCGTTTTAACTTTCTCATGTTCATTCACATGGTGCTTTTCAAGATCAAGCCGTCCGACGTGCGCACCTATGTGGCCGACTGCCGATTGTGGGCGCGTGAGGCGGGGAAGTGGGGCGGGCTCCTGAAATACCACACGCTTTTTCGCACGGATGAGAAAGGCCACTGCGCTTCTTTTTATCTCTGGAAAAACAAGCGGGACCATGACTCCTTCATGAAAAAGCACCATGACCGGCTCGTCGCGCTCTCCCGCTGTCCCGTGAAAGTCCTCGGCTATTTTAATTTTAAAACTTCATGAATCAAATCCAATCGATCGCGCTGCTCATCCCCGAATTCAAGGAACTCCTTGACCAGAAGAGCTATGCCCTCCTGAAGCAGGTGATCCGGGAATGCAACCCCCTGGATTTCGCGGACATGTGGAAGCATTTCAGCGAGGAGGAGCGCCTTCAGATTTTCAGGCTTTTGCCGGCCGCCGCCGCGCTCCGGCTTTTTGAAATCCTGGAGATCGAGGACCAGCGTCAGCTCCTCGACCGTCTGAGCGAGGAGAGCGTCACGCCGCTCCTGGAAGGCATGGACTCGCCGGACCTGGCCAAGATCTTCCACAAAATGCCGGCCCGCGGCGTGAAAAAGATGAAAAGTTTCATCAAGCGGCAGGAGGCCCTCTCCCACGTCGACACGCTGCTGAAATATCCCCAGAATACCGCCGGAAGCCTCATGCACCCCGAGTTTGTGAGGCTTTCGCCGAAACTCACGGCCAAACAGGCGCTGCTGCGGCTGCAGGCGGTCGCGCGGCCCAACCAGAAGGAGCATCTTTACGCGCTGTTTGTCGTGGAGGACGACGGAAAGGTCGTGGGGGGGTTGGACCTCAAAGAGCTCTTGAGCGCGCCGGAAGACGCGAAGCTGAGCGAGCTGATGAGCTCGGTCGAGGGGATCAAGGTCAACCCGCTGACGGACCAGGAAGACGTCTCCAAGCTTTTCGGCAAGTATCATCTCGGGGCGGTCCCCGTCGTGGATGACGCCAAGCGCCTTATCGGCGTTCTGACCGCCAATGACATCATCTCTATCATCCGCCAGGAGGCCACCGAAGACTTCGCGAAGGTGGTCGGAACGCGCGCCTCGGATATTCAGGAAAGATCGGTTTTCAAAATTTTTCGTTTTCGCATGCCGTGGCTTGTGACGACGCTTTTCGGGGAACTGATCGTCGCGATGATCATCAGAAATTACGAGACGACGCTCAGCCGGATGCTGGTGCTGGCTTCGTTTCTGCCGCTGATCGCCGCGATGGGGGGGAACGTGGGGTCGCAGTCGGCGATGATCATGGTGCGCTCGATCGCGCTGGGCGCCGTGAACGGCCACAACGGTCCCCGGGCCGTTTTTCGCGAGATGCGCGTGGGGTTTTTGCTCGGTCTGTGCTACGCGGCGATCCTCTCCGCCGCGACGTTTTTGATCTTCGGAGGATCCGCGTCGGGGGTCCTGCCGTTCGTCGTGGGCTTAAGCATCTGCATTTCCATGACGGTGGCGGCCACGATGGGGGCGGTCGGACCCCTTTTCCTGCACCGTCTTAAAATCGACCCGGCCACCGCGACGGGGCCCCTGATCACCACGACCACCGATATCATCAGCACTTCCTGTTATTTTACGACGGCGGCGCTCATGCTGACGTTGTTCTAAACATGCCCCATCTTCACGACCTCTACGATTTTGTCGTCTCCGTCTTCATCGTTCGGAAAGAAAAAGTCCTCCTGGTCTATCACAAGCGTTATCACGAATGGCTGCCGATCGGCGGCCACATCGAGCTGGATGAGGACCCCGAAGAGGCGCTTTACCGCGAAATCAAGGAAGAGTGCGGCCTGAAGGTCCGGATTCTCTCGAAGGCCCCGTCGATCGGGCACGCCGGCGTAAAGCCGATCCCCACGCCGGATTTTGTGGACGTGCACCGCATCACGGACCGGCACAAACACATCGCCTTCATCTATTTCGCCGCCGCCGGCCGGGGCGAGGTGAAGCTCCACGAGCGTGAGCACCGTGAATACCGCTGGGTCGGGCCCCGCGAGCTCAAGGACAAAAAACTGAATCTGACCCAGTCCATTTACTTTTATTGCCTCCGGGCCCTCGACAAAACACGGCGGGCGCGCCCATGATCGGCACGATCACCGTCAACCCCTCGATCGATCAGCTGATTCTTGTCCGGGGTCTGGTGAAAGACGACGCCAACCGCGCGGTGTCGGTGCTTCATTATCCCGGCGGCAAGGGGATCAACGTGTCCAAGGTGGTCCGGGAGCTTGGCGGCGGCACGCATGCCTTTGCGTTGCTCGGCGGGAGACCGGGCGAACTCCTGGCGGAGCTTCTGCGGGGGCTCGATGTCCCGCTGACCGCGATAGCCGTGAAGGGCCACACGCGCATCAATACGATCGTGACCGATCTCAAAGACGGCACCCAGACGAGGATCAGCGCCCCGGGGCCTGTGATCAGTCGCTCCGAGATGGACGAGTTTGAGCGCAAGGTCCTGTCCTGGCGGCCCCGGCCGTTTATCTGGGCGCTGGGCGGGAGTCTGTCCGAGAAGATGACCCCCGCCGCCTATTGTCGGCTGGTGCGGGCGGTCCAAAAAAAGGGCACGCCCTGCGTGTTGGACACGGACGGCGAGGCGCTGAGGCGGGGAATCGAGGCCAGGCCCTTCTTGATCAAGCCCAACGAATATGAAGTCACGCGCCTCATCGGAAGGTCTATCTCGGCCCTGGAGGATTATCTCGGGGTGGCGAAGGGTCTTGTGAAAAAAGGGATCAAGATCGTCGTGGTTTCACTCGGGGCCCGGGGGGCCCTCTTTGTCTCCGAGCGGGAGGCGTTTCACGTCTCGGTGCCGCAGGTCGCGGTCAGGAGCAAGGTGGGCGCGGGCGATTCTCTGATCGGGGGGTTTGTCTTGGCGCTTTCGAGGAGAAAGGGCCTCGAGGAGGCCGCCCGGATCGGGATGGCCGCGAGCGTCTCCGCCGTGATGCGGGAGTCCCCGAGGCTTTGCCTGCGCCGCGATCTGCCGGGAATCCTGCCCAAGTTACGGGTCCGCGCGCTTTGGTAGTGGGTCCGTTTGGGGTGGCGAGCCTTGTCTTCGCCCCCTCCCGCGCCACCCGGCAAGCTTTATCCTCACCCGGACGTCCGATTTTCCCCTCCGAGGAAAATCGGACTCGAT
>JACPAX010000012.1:0-38734 GCA_016180585.1 Candidatus Omnitrophota bacterium
CCAGGACGAGTTCTTTCTCCAACCCGTGCTTGATCCGCGTGACGGCCATCGTGATTTTCCGCGTGACGAAATTCTCCCCGCGCCGGGGCGACTCGTGGTTGAACAAAATCCCGTTGCAGGCGAAAAGCCCGTAGGCCTCGCGATAGTTGACGGTCGTCCAATAGGCGAAGAGCTTCGAAACGGCGTAGGGGCTGACGGGAGAAAAGGGCGTTTTCTCGTTTTGAGGCGCGGGGGCGCGGCCGTAGAGCTCGCTGGACGAGGCCTGGTAAAATTTTGCCCGGACGCCGGATTCGCGGATCGCTTCCAAAATCCGCAAAGGCCCCAGACCGGTGACTTCGGCGGTGTACTCCGGCACCTCGAAACTCACCTTCACGTGGCTCTGCGCGGCAAGATTGTAAATCTCATCGGGCCTCGTCGTGCGAAGGATGTGGTTGATGGAGCTGGCGTCATTCAAATCCCCGTAAACCAGGCGCAGGCGCTTGACCCCGGCCCCTCCTTTCGCAAAAAGAGGGTCGATCCGCCCCCGGTTCATGGAGCTTGAGCGCCGCACGACCCCGCACACCTCATACCCTTTATCGAGAAGGAATTCCGCCAAATACGAGCCGTCCTGGCCCGTGATGCCGGTCACCAAGGCTTTTTTCATGTTTTCCCCGCGTAATACTTTTTGTAGCTTCCGTAGTGCTTGTATTTGTAGCCTTCGCCCTCGTAATTCATGCGGTTGATCACCACGCCGATGAGGGGGTGCCCCACCGCTTCGAACTTCTCCTTCACGCTCCGGGCGATCTGCCGATCCACCATCCCGGACCCGCAGACGAGAATGCTGCTATGGGCCTGCTTGGCTACGATAAGGCCGTCGGGGATATAGAGCACGGGCGGCGCGTCGATGAGAATGCGCTCGAATCGCTCCGAGGCCTGCGCCAGAAAATCCGCGAAACGGTCCGAGGCCAGAAGCTCCGAAGGGTTGGGGCTGATCGTCCCGCCGGTGACAAGCTTCAGAGGCGTGTTGTCGAGCGAGACAATGACCTCCTCTATCGTCGCGTTCCCCACGAGAAAATCGGTGAGACCCTTCTGATTTTTCACGGCGAGGTGCGTGTGCAGGAAAGGGCGCCGCAGGTCCGCGTCGATGAGAAGAATTTTTTGTCCGAGGCTCGTGAGCGACGCGGCGAGAAGCGCGCCGACAGTGGATTTTCCCTCGTCCGGAATACAGCTTGTGAACATGATCCGCCTTGACTTCTCATAGGGCATCGAGAAAAGAATATGCGTGCGCACGCTCGCCACGGCGTCCGAAAGGCGCGAATCGGCGGTGAGCGCGTCGACCACCGACATCAGTTTCTCCGACGACCTTGCCCTCAGTTTTTTGTTTTTATAAAGCTCCTTGACGACCGGCACGTGCCCGAGAAAGGGAAGGCCGAGATACTTGCGGAGATGCTCCTCCGTCACGATCTTCTGGCTCGTGTAGTCCATCGCAATCACAAGGAAAGAGCTGCCGAGAAAGCTCATCACCGTCGCGAAGAAAACCCCGAGGACGCGGTTCGGCTTCGAGGGCTTGAGCGGCACCGGGGCCTCCTCGAGCACTCGGACATTCGTGATATTCACGTCGCCGGCGAGGCTCGCGCGGAGATTGCTGACGATCTTTCTCGTCCTCTCCCTGATGCCGTTCTCGACGGACGTCAGACGCTCGCTGACTTCGCGCACGCTCGGGTGCTGCGGAAGATAGCGCTGGGAAAGCTCCCGCAGCCGCGATTCGAGCTCGAGTTTCTCGTTTTTCAGCTTTTCCAGATCCGGATCGTTGGAGACGCCGGAAAACGACCCGACGAATTCCTCCTTGTTGAAACCCGTCGCCGCGCCGCCGGCCGCGCCCGCGGCCTCATTCTCGTCGGGGATGAGCTGGAGGATCTGCCTGGACATGAACGAGCTTTGTTTGGCGCTCTCGCGCACAAAAACGTCCGCAAAGGCGTTGGCGATCTTGGCGGCCATCACGGGGTCCCCATAGGTCACCGAGAGTTGGACGATGCGCGTGTTCCGCAGGCGCTTGGCCTGAAGAAGATAGAGTTTCTCCGGAGCGCCGATCTCGGCCTCGACCCTCGTGCGCATCGGCTGTCCCGTGAGGATCGAGATCTGCGTGCCGTAGTAGTCTTCCTCGCCCCTGACCTGGGGAACGATCATGTCCTGATAGGATTTTTGCTGATCGGCGGTCTTCTCGATCAGGATCTTGGCGCTTGTCAGGTACTGGTTTGGGACAAAATGGTAGTAGACCGTCGCCAGAACCATCCCGGCCGCCGTGATCCCGATGACAAGACGCAAATGCGAAAGGATGATCCCCCAAAAGTCCTGCAGGTTGCCGCCTTCCGCGTCGTCTATCGAAAAATCCGTTTTGGGCGCCTCGTCTCTGCTGAGCATGATTTAAAAAAACGATTCCGCGACGACGACCAGGTCATTGGTCTGAAGCGACACGTCGTCCGCGCCGCCGTCCATGATACGCCGCGCGTCCAGCATCATCGCCTGTTTCTTGCCGCCCTTGGCTTTCCGGACAAGCTTCACGCGGTTCGGCGCGGCCAGCGGGGTAAATCCGCCCGCCTCCGAGATGAGCTTGATGAGCGTCATCCCCTTCCTGAAACGGTAGTTGCCGGGCTTGGCGATCTGCCCAAGAATGGAGACGGTGTCCTCGAGGATCTCTTTTTTTTCCTCGGGCGGGATGCGATTGACGTAGATCACGTCGCCCGGCATGAGCTTGAGGTCTTCGCCTTTTCCCTTCATATAACCGTCCAGATCGGCCCGGAGATAACTTTTCTCTCCGGTCTTGGTGGTCCTCACGATCTTCACGTCGCTTGTCGCCGCGTCGGACGCAAACCCTCCGACCTGCGAGATGAGACGCACGAGCGTCAGGTTCGGGGTCAAAATGTAGTTGCCGGGCCTTGAGACCTGCCCCAGAATGGCCACCGATTTGTTCGGACTCTCCTCAAAAATGATCTGGATTTGGGGGTTGACGAGATATTCCTTTCCCAAATTTTCGGTGAGAAAATCCTTGAGTTCCCCGAGCCGCAGGCCCTCGGCGTAGACCTCCCCCAAAAACGGATAGTGGATCTTGCCTTCGGGGCTCACGGTGAACGAACCGGAAAGATCCTTTTCCTGATAGACCTGGATATTCAGCTTGTCCCCCGCCTGTATCGAGTCGGCGTCGAATTCGGATTCCTGCTGCGCCGCGGAAAGCGCCGCCGACGACAGAACGAAGACCAGGATCCCCATGGACATCACTGTGTTTTTCATCAGAATATAAACTCCGCCGCGCCCACCACTTTATGAGTGTCGTATTCGGAATCCTTGAAGCTCGAGTTTTTCTTCGTCGATTTGTATGCGAGCGAAAGATTTTTGTCCCGGGCGGGCGACCACCGGAGGTCCGCGTCCCATTCAAACTGCTCGTCCTCGTCCTCGCGCGTGAAAGTCAGCGTGGGGTTCTCGATGTCCTTTTGCGTGATCAACCCCTTCTGATGGGTGAGCGTGTAGCCGGCGCCGGCATTCAGGCTGAGATTTCGTGAAAAAGCGTAGCTCACGTTGAGCCCGTAAAACGTCGTGTCGATTTTCGAGGACTGCGTGCCGGTCGTGACGTAATCGGTGTTGAAATCCCTGACGAAAGAAAAAGTCGAGGTGACCTTTGGCGTGAGCTTCCGCGAGAGCGAGGCCCTGTAAATCCATCCGTCGACGGTAGGCTGGTTATACTCCAGAAAATCCCGCTCTTTCCAACCGGCGCTCGTGTCGAGCGTCGTCTTCGGCGCAAGCTGCGCTTTCGCCCCCGCCAGCGGCAGAGCGGTCCTTGTCGAAAACTCGCCGTCTTTGGTAAAGACGCCTTCGAAACGATAGCTCGCGTAGACGCTCGTCTTCGGCGTCAGCGCATAAACGATCTTCGGCGTCAGCGCATGCCTTTGATCTCCAAAGCCCGTGGCCTGCGCCGATTTCTTTTTGGAGAAACGCATGAGCCCGTATTCATAAAACGCGGCCAGCTTCGTCTTGGGGGTCATTTCATATTCGACCTCCATCTTGGCCTCGTCGCTTTCGGTCGTCACGCGGTCGGAACTCGCCGAAGCCAGCTCCGTCCTCTCGCCGGTGGCGACGGAGACCTCGGGTTTGTACTGGTTGGCAAAAACCAGCCTCCATTTATTTTTCTTGTACTCATACTTCAGCGTATGCAAGTGCGTCAGATTGCTTTGCTTCGAGTTTTCCACGTAATCGAAATACGAAAGATGGTAGAACGTCTCAAGGTAATGAAAGTCGCCGCGGCGGCTGAAGCCCATATACGGCCTATAATTATGGATCAGGTCGTCCTTGGGGTCCGTTCTCGCGTTGAAGACATTCGCGTCATACGCCGTGGAAAAACGCAACCCCTTGTGAAACCTCCACCTCTCTTTGCCCTCTTCCAGCGCTGCGGGGGCCGGGCCGTAAGTCTCTTCACGGTGAAACTCCTCCGCCCCCACGCGCTGGACATAGCCGGTCGTGAACACCTGCTCCGCCCCCGTCGCGGCGTCAATGGTCTGCGACGAAGCGCGCGCCTGGCCGGTGATCACTCCTTCTAAAATAAGAGTAAAAACCACTATATGATAAAATTTATGCATTTACAACGTATTTTAGCATAAATCTTAACTCTTTTAATAGTTTTTATGCTCTAATCCGCTCTAATCCGGCTTTTTCCTCCCCTGTTTTATCTTGTCGAGAAACAAGGAGGCCTGCCTGTCTTGCCATTCTCTGACAAGACCGGAGAGAAGGCTCTGATTGGCTTCCGTATTGAGCGCGGGTTGGAGAAACCACACCGAATCGGACCGGATCCCGCCGGGCAGCTTCGTCGCGGCCTCAAGCCATTGAAACGCCCTGTCTTTCATCCTCTGTTTCTCTTCCTCCCAGGTCGCATACTCCGCCGCATGCCAATAGGACAAAATGAGATAGAGATAGAGATCGACGCTCGCCGGCGAGAGCTCCACCGCGTGCTCCATGTCCCCGAGGCCTTCCGCCGGATAACCCGCGAAGATTTTCGCCCGGCCCAGATAAAGCCAGTAGTCCGGCCATGTCGGCGCAAGCGCGATCGCCTTGAGATGCGCGTCCATGGATTTTCCGATCGCGTCCGTAAACTCCGCCCCTTCTTTTTTCTGCGCGACGTCATAATAGACATTGCCGAGCGAGGCCCAGCCTCTGGGGTTGGAAGGGTCGCCCTGCAGAAGACCCTCGAGAATGGCCGCATGAGACGACGTCACGGCCCGCGGCGCCGTCTTGCCGACGGCCAGGGCCTGATAATACCGGTGAAAATCCTCAAAGACCTCATCCGAGACAAAATGCGCGTACGCATAGCGCGACAGAAGAAAAACCAGGATCAAAACCGCCCAAGGGACCATCCGCGCCGCGCCCTTCGGGACATTGCCCACCGGTTCCGGAGACTCCGCCCTCTCCTTTTCGTTTTCATAGAGGCTTATTCAAGGAGCGACATCGCAAACACGCCGATCACCGCAAAAAACAAAGCCAGGCCCATCGTCCGGCACCAGCGCGAAGGGCTTCGCCGGGACCGGAGAAACGCCGACGGGATCAAAATCAAAAAAGGCGCCGCACAAAGAACCGTCCCGACAACGCCCGTATCCATCAAAAGCTCCAGAACCTCGCAGGCCAAATGCTCGCGGTAAAAAGAACCGCCGCCGAGGCCCTGATAGGCCCTCGCGACCCAGGGGTAGGAGCCCAACCCCGCTCCGAAAAGCGGATAATCCCGAAAAATCTCCCACCCGTCCTTCACCAGGCTCCATCGGTCGTTGAAGGCGGCCGGCACGGCCCCGTAGGACTGGCGTATCTGGGGGAAAAACATCTGGATAAAAACAAAGACAAGGGCCCCCAGGATCGCCAGGACGAAAAACGCGCGCCCCCGATTGCGCCCGCCGACGGCGGCCAAAAAGAAAAGCGGGATCACGACCGCCTGCGCGAGAAACGCCGCGCGGGCCTCGGCATAAAACGAAGAGGCCGCGCCGAGCGTGATCACGACGAGCAGGAAAATATTCTCGAGGAGGAACGCGTCCGAGCGGTGCCTGGCGCCCGCGCTCTCGTAACCATAGGCCGAGGCCCCCAGAAAAAGAAACCCGGCGACAAGAAGATAAGCGCCGTAGTGGTTTTCGTTCAGAAACGTCGAAAAAAACGGCATGTTGGCCGGGTCAAAATGTCCCAGGATCAGCGGCAGAGACTGCATCCTCTGGGCATAACCCACCGCGATGAGAAGGATGACCTGCGCGGCGACAAGAAACGTCAGGAAACGGACGCGCCTCTTCGAATGGAAACTGTCGAGGCACAGGAAAAAAAAGAGCGTATAAAAAACAAGCTGCGCCGCCTGCTCGCGCGTCTGGTGGACGACGGCCGTCCCGAATCCGTTTCCCGCGGCAAAGACGGCATGGCCGGCGACCGACTGAAAAAAAACGTAGGCCAGAAAGACGAGGAAAATCCCAAGCGGCAGAAGCGTCGCGCGCGGCTCCGTCTCGAATCGCCCCCGCCCGAAAAGCAGAGGCGCCAGCGCCAGCACACCGGCCGCCGCGATGAGCCCCCGCATCACAAAAAGCGAGAGCGGGCGTTCGCCGCCCAGAAAAAACGGGACAAGAAAGACCGTCGCCAGAATGAGCGCGAAGCGGATCCGGTCAAGAATGCGTAAGAAAATTTCCTGCATGGGGTTAGGGTAGAGCAAACGTCGACGGAACGTCCGTCAGATTCAGGCCTTTCTGGTCGCGCCCAAGCTTCACGTAACCGCAGGGGTTCACCGTCACCGTGTCCGCCTCGGGTTTCTCGGGTTTTTTTAGGAACACCTGCTTGCGGTCGGACGTCCGGAGATCAAGCGGCGAAGCGTTTTTCCTTTTCGTATTCCCGCGGACCATCACGGAGGTCATCCTCATCTCCCTCTCGCCCACTTTGACAATCGGCGTGACTTGGACCGCGCCCTCCCCCACGGCCACCGTCGTCTGTCTGAAATCGCCCTCGGGAAGGGGCAGGCCGCTTGTCAAATAAAGCACGCTCAAGAGATTGACCTGAGGCCCCTTGATCCGTTTGCGGTACTCGTCCGGGAGAGGTTTCGGTCTGGCCCTGAATTCCGCCTTTCTGGCGACACAGACCAGGCATTCCTCGCCGGGGAGCTCGAGATTGTTGGTGACGATGCCCGATCTTTCTTTGGGAATGTGAAAATAGGTGACTTCCTCCCGCGCCTTCGTCACTTGGACGTCGGAAATCACATACACTTCGGCGGCTTGGGCGGGCGACGCCAACACGCCTAGCAGGAAAAATAAAAAAACGATAAGACTGCGCATTGTTAAAGAATTTACCCCAAAAGTTTAAAAGCGTCAATAAATAATAAGGGTTGCTTAATCTTGTAAGGCGTCAACGAGACGTCTTCACCCCCACACGGGGACAGTAAGAGCGAATTTTGCACCGGCCGCACCAGGGCGACACGGGCAGGCAAAGGTTCTGTCCGTAGGAGACGAGAAGGTCGTTGAAATCGATCCAGTATTTCTCGGGCAATTTCCTGCGCAGCGCGAATTCGGTTTCTTCGGGGGTCTTGGTCCGGACAAGCCCCCAGCGGTTGGAGATCCGATGAACATGGGTATCCACGCAAATCCCGAGCTTGCCGTAACCTACCGTGACCACTAAATTTGCCGTTTTTCTCCCGACGCCGGGAAAGGCGAGGAGGACCTCGATCTCGGAGGGAACTTGCCCGTCAAAACGCTCGCAAAGGATGCGGCAGATTTCGAGGATATTTTTGGCTTTGGTGCGGTAAAAACCGACGGGGTAGATGGTTTTCTCGACCAAAGAGAGCGGCAGCTGCCGCATCTTCTCCGCGGTGTCGGCAAGCCGAAACAACCGGAGGCCGGCCTCGCCCGTCGTCGCATCTTTGGTGCGCAGGCTCAAGACCGTCGAGATCAAAATCTTGAACGGCGCGTTCTCCCCTTCCGCAAACGTGCCGACAACCGGCGGCTTCCAGCCCCTGGCCTCCGCTCTCAGAATCTTCAAAACGACCGGAAGGTTTTTCAAAATCCCGTTCGGTTTTCTCATCATTCTTATTATACAACCTCATGGCACGGCCGGAAAGCTCTGACACGAGGCCCACTAACACTCCACCCGTCCCCGTTCTCTGCCCCCCCACCCTCGTCCCTCCGTCCCCCAACCCCCCTCCGGCTCCATAGAAGCTTTTTGAGCATGGAGCTTTTCGTAAAGGCTGGGGAGACCCCTCGCCAAAAAAACACGGACGTGATTTTGGATCACGTCCGAAGCTTTTTTGGCGTCTCCCCTTAAGCCTTTACGAAAAGCTCCATAAGCGTGCTCAAAAAGCTTCTAGTCGCCTCCGGGGGCTTGGGGGACTGCGGGACGCGACTCTCAGGCTTCGGTGCCAGGGGGGTCAGACCCCTCTGGCACCTGAAAAGGCTTAAAGTCGGCGAACGGGTGACGCCGGAGGGGAGGCCTCCGCGGCGCGGAGTGAAGAATTACACGAGCACCGCGGAGTCCCGCAGGCGGCAGGACCCGTTCGCGGGTCGGAGCGAAAATCATGCGTCCGGGCGGAGACAGAGTTGGGCCGTAGACCTTGTGGAGACTGTTAGCTGGAGACTGTTAGCTGTGCTTTGCAATCCACCGGGGCAAATGCTATAGTAAATCCGTATGCTGACTCGGATCGGGTCGCTGGTCGACTCCCTCGTTTTTCCCCGGTGCTGTGAAATTTGCTCCTCGGTGCTGCCCGTCTCGAATGCCGGTCTATGCCCGGCCTGCGAATCCGGCGTCCGATGGATACGCGCGCCTCACTGCGTGACCTGCGGCCGCACCGTTCGCGAGGAGAACCTGCGCTGCGGGGAATGCGCCGGAGAATCTTTCTTCTTTGACCGGGCCTATGCCTGTGTTTACTATGAGGAACCGGTAAAAACGCTGCTTCATCTCTATAAATTCGGCGGGCGCAAGGTCCTCAAGCATTATTTCCTTGGCCTCCTGCGCCGTTTTATCGGGGAGCGCTTCCGACACATGGCCTTCGACGCGGTCGCGGCGGTTCCGCTGGACAAAAACAAAGAAAGACAGCGCGGGTTCAACCAGTCCGCGCTCCTCTCCTCGCGCATCGCCCGCGATCTGGACCTCCCCGAAACCACTGCCCGGCTCCGCCGGCGCGGGACGCTGGCGCAGTCTCTTCTGAATAAGACGGAGAGAAAAGACAACGTCAGGGGGTGCTTTGAGATCGCGGACCCCGCCTTTTTCCGGTCAAAAAAGATCCTCCTTATCGACGACATCCTGACCACGGGCCAGACGGCGTCCGAATGCGCCCGCGCCCTCAAAGACGCGGGGGCCGCGTGGGTCACGGCGCTTGCCTGCGCCCGGGGGGTCTGATGAAACTCCTGAGAGACCATGTCCTCAGAGAATTCTTCGGACCGTTTTTTTCCTCGCTTTTTCTTTTGCTTTTTCTATTCCTCTTGGGGCGCGGTCTTTTCCAAATGGCGGACCTTGTCTTCAATAAAAACGTCGACATCTTCCTCGTTTTCAGGATCCTGATTGTCTCCCTACCGTTCATGCTGATCTTCATCATCCCGATCTCGGTGCTCGCGGCCACGCTGGTGACGTTCGGCAAACTCTCCCACGACAACGAAATCACGGCGCTCAGGGCCGGCGGGGTGAGCCTCCGGCGGCTCGTCGCTCCGCTGGTCCTCACGGTCACGCTGCTGTGCCTGGTCTCGTTTATCCTCTCCGACAAGATCGCCTCGGTGAGTCATTATGCCTACCGCCGGCTTCTCACGCAGATCGGCATCGAAAATCCATCGGCGGCGCTCGACGAGGGGGTCTTCATCAAGAAATTCAAGAATTTCATCATCTTCATCTACGAAATCAACGGCAACAAGCTGAAGGGGATCCGGATCTACCAGCCGCAGGAAGGAAAACCGGTGCGGACCATCATCGCCTCCAAGGGGGAGCTCCTCTCCATCCCCGAGAAAAACGTGATCAAGCTCAAGCTCATTCACGGGACCAGCGACGAGCCAGACCCCAAGGACCCGTCGAAGCTCTACAAGCTGAACTTCAAGACCTACGACCTCCCGCTCAACCTCGCGGGCCTCAAAGAGGCCGCGGAACTGGAGAAAAAACCGAAGGACATGTCGATTAAGGAGCTGCGGGGCGAGATCGCCAGGCTGACCGCCTCGGGGATCCAGGGGACCCAGACCCTTTCCGCCGAGATCCACAATAAAATCGCGCTGTCGCTCTCGGGGCTTGTGTTTCTTCTCGTCGGCGTCCCGCTCGGCATCATGGTGCGCCGCGGCGACCGTTCGGTCAGCCTGGGGATAAGCCTCGCGCTGATGACGCTCTACTGGGTGCTTCTCATCGGGGGCAAGGCCGTGGCGCAGAAAGGGCTGGCCCCGCCGTTCCTCTGTCTGCAGTTTTCAAACTTCGTCCTCGCCGGATTCGGCCTCTTCTTTTTAAGAAAGCTCGCCCAACACTGATGCGCCTCCTGGACCGGTATCTCATCCGAACTTATCTCCGAGCCTGGCTTTACTGTGTGGCGCTTTTCTTCGTCCTCTTCATCATCATCGACTCGTTCAACAATCTCGACGACTTCCTGAGGAACAACGTGGCCCTGACGGTCATCGGGTCTTATTATCTTTATTATCTGCCTTCGGTCTTCGTGGAGCTTGTGCCGGCCGCGACGCTCGTCTCGCTTCTTTTCGTGTTGGGAAGCCTGAACCGGCACAACGAGATCATCGCGATGAAGGCAAGCGGCGTGGGGACCTCCCACGTGCTCCTCTCGTGCCTCTTCTTCGGCGCGCTCCTGTGCCTCGGGGTGTTCCTCTTCAATGAAACGGTGGTCCCGAATTCGCTGGTGACCTCCACCGCGATCAAGGAGGCGCTGATCGAGAAAGGCAAAAAAAATCTCCGGGAACGCGCGATCGAGAACGTCACGCTCTACGGCAAAGACGGGCGCATGCTGTTTGCCAGGGAATACGAGATACTCAGCCAGACGCTGCACGACGTCGTGATCCTGGAGGACGGAGGGAGCAAGACGCCCCGCTCCAAATGGATCGCGAAAAAAGCCTATTACGACAAGGAGAACCGGAATTGGGTGTTCAAGGACGTGATGCGGTACAACCTCAATCCGCGCGGCGACATGTCGGGGGATCCGTCGTTTTCAAGCTCGATGACCGTCGACCTCTCCGAGAGCCCCGAGAGCTTCATCAAAGACGCCTCGCAGGTGGAGTTTATGAGCGCCGCACAACTTAAAACCTATATCCGCAATTTCAAGGGACCAAGCGACAAACTCATCCGCCGCCTATGGGTGGATTACCATTATAAAATGGCCCTGCCGTTCGCCAGCTTTGTCCTCATCCTGATCGGGGCGCCGTTGGCGATGAAGCTGGACCACCGCGGCGTGTTGCTGGGCACGGGCGCCAGCCTCATGCTGGTCGTGCTGTACTACGGGATGTTTTCAATCTGCCTGGCGTTGGGAAAAGGCGGAGTGCTCTCGCCGTGGCTTGCCGCCTGGCTCAGCAACGCGGCCTTCGGTTTGGCGGGGGTCTATTTAATCAAGTCTTCGGGTTAGGTCCCCGCCTCCCAGCCGGACAGATACTTCTTCTGGACTTCCGAAAGCCCGTCGATTGAGACCCCCATGCTCTTTAATTTGAGCCGGGCGATCTCTTTGTCGATGTCGGCGGGGACGCGATACACTTTTTTCTCGAGCGCCTTCCACTCCCCGGCCACCCACTCCGCCGAGAGCGCCTGGTTGGCGAAGCTCATGTCCATCACCATCGCCGGATGGCCCTCGGCCGCTCCGAGATTCACGAGCCTCCCCTCCGCCAAGAGATAGATTCGGCGGCCTCCGGGCAAGGCGAACTCCTGGACCGAATCCCTGACGGGGCGCACCTTGACGGCCATCTTCCTCAAACCCGCCGTATCGATCTCGACGTCGAAATGGCCCGAATTGGAAACGATCGCGCGGTCCTTCATCCGCAGAAAATGCTCCCTGCGGATGACGCCGGTGTTGCCGGTGACCGTGACAAACACGTCGCCCCGGCGGGCCGCCTCCTCCATCGGCATCACCTGAAAACCGTCCATGACGGCCTCCAGGGCCTTCAGGGGGTCCACCTCCGTGACGATCACCCTGGCCCCCAACCCCTTGGCCCTCGCGGCGACGCCGCGGCCGCACCACCCGTACCCGCAAACCACGACCGTCGAACCGGCCAGAAGGATATTGGTGGCGCGGATGATTCCGTCAATCGTCGACTGGCCCGTGCCATAGCGATTGTCAAAAAAATGCTTGGTGTCGGCGTCGTTCACGGCCACGATGGGAAACATGAGCCTGCCCTGCGCCTCGAGACTGCGCAGGCGGATCACGCCCGTTGTGGTCTCCTCGGTGCCCGCGAAAATGTTGCGTTTGTGTTTGGCGGGCTCCTTGTGGATGGCCGTCACCAAGTCCGCCCCGTCGTCCATCGTGATGTGGGGGCCATGGTCGAGGGCCGCGTAGATATGGGAATAATAACGCTTCCGGTCCTCGCCCTTCACGGCGTGCACCGCGATCCCAAAGTCCCTGACGAGGGAGGCCGCCACGTCATCCTGCGTGCTTAAAGGATTGGACGCCACGAGCACGACATCCGCGCCGCCCGCCTTGAGGGCGATCACAAGATTGGCGGTCTCGCAAGTCACGTGAAGGCACGCGGAGAGCCTGAGGCCCTTCAAAGGCTTTTCTTTGAGAAAACGCTTGCGGATGAGCTCGAGGACCGGCATCTGGTTGGAGGCCCACTCGATGCGCGTCTTGCCTTTGCGGACGAGCCCAAAATCGGCGACGTCGTGCTTCATCGCAGGCCTTTCTTCAGCACGGGCGCTTTGTCCAGCTCTTCCCACGAAAAACCTTCTTCGTCGCGGCCGAAATGACCGTAGGCGGCCGTCTGTTTATAAATCGGTCGCCGGAGCTTGAGGTCGCGGATGATCCCCGCCGGCGTCAGATCGAAGTGCCTCAGGATGAGTTTCTTCGCCTCTTCGTTGCTGATCTTTCCCGTCCCAAACGTGTTGACCATGATGGAGACCGGTTCGGCGATGCCGATCGCGTACGCAATCTGCAGCTCGCACTTGGACGCGATCCCCGCCGCGACGAGATTTTTGGCGATGTACCGCGCCATATAGGACGCCGAACGGTCCACCTTCGTGGGGTCTTTCCCGGAGAAAGCGCCGCCGCCGTGGGACCCGACGCCGCCGTAAGTATCGGCGATGATTTTCCGACCGGTGACGCCGGTGTCGGCCTGCGGGCCGCCCACCTCGAACCGCCCCGTCGGGTTGATGAAGATTTTCGTTTTCTTGTCCAGGTATTTTGCCGGGATGACTTTTTTGATCAATAAATGCTTCAAGTCCCCGGTGATTTTTTTGAGCTTGGCCGCACGGTCGTGATGGGCGCTGACAATGACCGTGTCCACGCGCACCGGCTTCCCGTCATGGTATTCGACGGTGACCTGGGATTTTCCATCGGGCCTCAAATAAGGGAGGACCTTGTTCTTGCGCAGTTCCGCCAGGCCGCGCGTCAACTTATGGGCCAGAGAAATCGTAAGCGGCATGTAGTCCGGCGTCTCGTCGGTCGCATAGCCGAACATCATCCCCTGGTCGCCGGCGCCGCCGACGTCCACCCCAAGCGCGATATCGGGAGACTGCCCCTGAATCGAGGTGATCACCGAGCAGGTGTTGTAGTCAAACCCGTGGATTGGGCTGTCGTACCCGATCTCCCGGATCGTGTTTCTCACAATTTTGGGGATATCCACGTAGCAGGAGGTCGTGACTTCTCCCGCGACAAACGCGAGCCCCGTGGTCACGAGCGTCTCGCACGCGACGCGGCCGGTGGGGTCCTTGTCGAGAATGGAGTCAAGCACCGCGTCCGAAATCTGGTCCGACACCTTGTCGGGATGCCCTTCCGTGACGCTTTCAGAAGTGAATAAATAACGTTCCAATCGCTGAGTCATGGGTTCCTCTTGTTGGCTTCTTCCAAGGCTTGAAAATCCCCGATATCATACCACATCCCCCGGAATAGAAAAGAACGAATCTCGACGCCTTTTTCGAAAAGCCACCGGATATAAAAACCGGGGGCGTCCTGAGCGCCGGGAGACGCCAGATACTCGTCAAGACGCGCGAGGGCCTTCGCAGGGAGAAAGTAAATCCCCATGCCGATCAGGCTTGACCTCGGGTGTTCGGGCTTTTCCTCCATGCCGGTCACCCGGAACGTCTGGTCGACTTCCACGACGCCGAATTTTTTGGCCGCAAGCGACCGGTCGCCGATATCGTGAAGGCCGATGCACACCGAGTCTTTCGCCTTCAGTGAAAAATCCATAAAATCCCGCAGCCCCTCCTCAAACAAATTATCGCTGGCGAGCATGAGAATATCGGTCCGGAGGTTCGCCTCGCGCGCCGCGAATCTCAAATCGCCGGCCGCGCCAAGCCTCGTCTCGTTGGACACGCTCCCGTCATTGAGCACCCGGACCGTCGCGCCCTCCGCCCAGGCGTCCCTTCGAGACGCGGCGGAGCGGCTCCACGACTCCAGCTGCCCGTAAAACCTGGCATTGGTGACGATGAGGATCTCGTCAATCTCGCGAAGCGGGGCCAATTTTTCGCAAAGCGATTCCAAAATGGCCTTGCCGCGGACCTGGAGCAGGCATTTGGGGATATTCAGCGTCAGCGGGTACAGACGCGTCGCGTACCCGGCGGCAAGAATCACGGCCTTCATTTTTTGGACTGGGAATCGCGGGCGATTTGCTGGTACTTCATCTTGAGGAAATTCACGACCTCCTCCCCGGTGCGGAGCGTCATCACATACTGGGTGACCTGTTGGGCCTCTTCATGGCTCATCGAGCGGATGATCTTCTTGATCTCGGGGATCATCACCGGCGACGTCGAGATCTCGTCCAGCCCGAGGCCCAGCAACACCGGCGTCAGCGCCGGATCGCCCGCCATCTCTCCGCAGATCCCGACCCAAATGTTGTTGGCGTGGCCCGTCTCGACGACGGTTTTAAGCAGGCGCAGCACCGCCGGATGGGCCGGTTCATAGAGGTAGGCGATTTTTTCATTGATGCGGTCCACCGCGATCGAGTACTGGATGAGGTCATTGGTGCCGATGCTGAAAAAATCCACCTCGGGCGCGAGGATGTCGCAGGTCAGCGCCGCCGACGGGATTTCGATCATCGCGCCCACCTCGGTATTTTCGTCAAAGCGGATTTTTCTGGCGGAGAGCTCGTTTTTGGCCTGTTGCAAAAGCTTGTTGGCCTCCCTCAACTCGCCCACGCCGGAGATCATCGGGTACATGAGCCGCAGTTTGCCATGGGCGCTCGCCCGCAGAATCGCGCGAAGCTGGATCTTGAAAATCTCGGGGCTTGCCAGACAAAATCGTATCGCGCGCCAGCCCAGAAACGGGTTCATCTCATGGGGCATCTCCAGATGCGACAAAAATTTGTCCCCGCCGAGATCAAAGGTCCTGATGATCACGGGCTTCGGCGCCATCTCCGTCACGACCCCCTTGTAGGCCTGGTACTGCTCCTCCTCGCTCGGTAAATCCGGCCGGTTCATATAAAGAAATTCGGTGCGGTAGAGCCCGATCCCATCGGCGCCGTGCGAGAGCACCGAGATCGTTTCCTCGGGCAACTCGATATTGGCCGCCAGCTCGATACGCCGACCGTCGGTGGTGATGCAGGCCAAATCCCTGAATTTCTTGAGACCCTTGCTGACTTCCTGATAACGCGTCTGTTCCTGGCGGTATTTGGTCAGCTCCGCCGGCGTCGGGTTCACCACGACGACGCCCTGGCTGCCGTCGACGACCACGGTGTCCCCGTCCTGGATCTGCCGGGTGGCCGACTCCAGTCCGACCACCGCGGGGATCTCAAGCGATTTGGCCATGATCGCCGTATGGGAAGTGCGGCCGCCGATGTCCGTCGCGAACCCGATCACGTTCTTGCGGTGCATCACCGCCGTGTCGCTCGGGGACAAATCGTAGGCGACGATGACGACCTTGTCCTTCAGATCGCTCAACGGCGCGCGCTGTTCTCCGAGGAGGTTTTTAATGACCCGCCGCCCGACGTCATTGATGTCGCTGATCCGCTCGCGCAAGTATTCGTCGTTGATTTTCATGAAGGACTCCGAATACTTCTTCAGGACCTGCGAGAAGATGTACTCGCTCGTCAGCTTCTCCTTCTTGATCCTTTCCATGACCTCTTCGATGATCGCGCGGTCCTCGAGCACCATGAGGTGCGCGTTGAAGATGTCGGCGTGCTCCTGCCCGATCTCCTGGGAAATCTTGTCGCGGATCCCCAGGATCTCGGCGCGCGTCGTCGTGAGCGCGTCCTGGAAACGCGTGATCTCGCGGGGGATCGCCGATTCCTTGATCGTCTTCTTGGGAATCGCCCGGTCCTGGCTATCCAGGAGAAACACCCTCCCGATCGCTATCCCCGGCGAAGCGGCTATGCCGTTTAAAACGCTCACCGGCTCCTCCGATCCATGGTCTCGTCCTCGTCATGCAACAAAAATTCCTCAAGCTCGCGCAGCGCCCGTTCCGCGTCGGCGCCGTTCACCTCGATCTCGATCACCGAGCCCCGGTTGGCGGCAAGCGTCATCAGACCCATGATGGATTTGCCGCTGACGGTGTCCGCGCCTTTGCGGACGACGACGTCCGACTCGTATTTGTTGGCGATCTTCACAAAAAGAGACGCGGGTCTGGCGTGCAGGCCCTGGGGATTTTTTATTTTCACTTTTTTCTTAATCAGCATGGGCCCTTCCCCCATCGACCTCAAGCCTCAGCTGGTGCTCGCAGGTCTGGCCGGGCAAAAGACCCAGACGCCTCTGCGAAAGCACGGAGAGCCCCTGATAGGTCCGTTCAAGCCCGTATTCGGATTCCGAGACGGTTTCCACCGGCGTCGAGAAAAAATCGGCGCCTTGCGGGGAGGACCACCTCAACGAAACCCCCCTCCAGGGGTCCCGAAGCGCCCACTCCCTGACGCCGCGGGCTTCATTCCCGCCGGCGGAAACCTCCTGTCCGATTGAAAAGTTAAACTCCACCCCGAACACGAAATCCAGCGGCCGGCGGCCGGCGTTTTTGATCCGGTAACGCGCGCGCAGAGCGGACCCGCCGTCGGGGGTGATGGTCTTTTTCAAAATGACCGGTGTCTTGTTTCCTCCGGCATTCAAGACCGCTTTTCGTTCAAAATCCAAAGCCGGCGACCGGACCCGAAGCCGGTACGGCCTCCCGGCAAAATCGCCGGTCTCCGCGTAAGTCAATGTCCTGAACTCCTCGGGCGAGACCTCCCGCGCAAAGAAGTGGTCCACAAAAGAAAACCGCCTGGTCCTGTCGTAAAACAGATGCCGCTCAAGGCCCGGCTCTTTAAACCCCAAGAGATGGTGAATCGAAAGCGGCGCCTCCCCCCCGTCCGTTCCCGCGGAGACCTTGGCGGTAAGCATCCGGTGATACCCCTCGTGACGCCTGCGGACATTGCACATCAGGTTGAATCCCCCGGACAGATCGTCCAGTTCCTCGAGCGCCCCGCCGAGCGCGGGGTTGAAAAAAGAGACTATCTTTTCCTGCTCAAGCCGCCAGCGTTTCCCCGAGGAAAGCGTCTCCGTGCCCACTTTCGCCTGGCCCGGGCCCGAGCGATGGTTTTGATGAGAGGCGAGCAGCTTTTCCGCCTGAATCAGATTTTCAAAAACCGCGGAGCGCAAATGATGGAGATAGAGACCGCCGAACACCCCGTGCCAATACGCGCAGTTGCACTGGGCCCGGTAAAGCGCGTCCCGGGCGCTCTCCCCCAGGCCGTTTTTCAGGTATTCTTTTTCGAGACGATCGCTCAAGCTCCACATGCGGTCCCGCATGTAGCGACTCTCCGGATATTTATCGAAAAAATTATAAAAACGGCCTCCCGACCATTCCATCATCTCGCTGTAACTGGCGTGCGGCACGCGGACGGTTTTTCTCGGCTTGAAATCCCTGCGAAACCGGTCAAAGGTGTAAAGGCGTATTCCCGGGTCCTTCTCGAGACAGCCAAACCACCGGTCAAGCCAGCCGTGTGGGTACACCCAACTCCAGGTCCCCGGCCACAGGCCGAACTTCTCCAAGTCATCGGCGAAAACGAGGACCTCTTGGGGCGACGCGTTCGCCTGACGAACGTAAGCGGCCGTTTCCTCCGGTTCCTTAAACGGAATGAGATAGCGCAGCTCTTTCATCGACGCGAACAAATCCACCGCCGGTCCCAGCGCTCCTCCCCCCGTCCGGAAATAGCCGGTCACCGGCGGGCGCACACGGGCCTTCTCGAGATGGAAATCGTCCACGACCGTGTATTCGACGCGGGCCCTCTTAAGAAGCCCCGGCAGATGCGGGTCCCAGACGCGCTCGGTCAACCATGCCCCGCGGGGGTACTCGCCGCAGAAGCCTTTGATCTTTTGCCTCATTTTCTCGATCTGACCGAGCAGATCACGCGGCGGGATGGCGCCGTAAATAGGCTCGTAGTACGCGCCGCCCAGAAACTCGACCTGGCCGCGCCGGGACAGGCGCTGTGTCAATTCGATGAATCGGGGTTTTGTTTTCTCGAGCCAGTCGATCAGGCTTCCGGAAAAATGGCAGACGACGGGAACGGCGGGGTGCTTTTCCAAAACTTCAAAGAAGGGGCGGTAGGATTTCTCGAAGGCTTCTTCGAACACATGCTCGAAGTTGCCTATAGGCTGATGCGCGTGAACGCAGAGAATCAGGCTTCTAGCGGAGCCTCGCATGCAGGGCTCTTTTTTTTCTCTCATCCATGACGGCTGTTTTCTTCCAAGCGCTCACAACCTCGGCGACGGCCTTGGACACCCGCCGTGGGTTATGGCGGACCGTCTCGATACAATTCACGATATTCGACTCGACAACCGTATAACCCAGACTCCGTATCCTGGAGACGTCCATGACGACGGGGAGCGCTCCTTCGCCCGCGTATTTTTTCAGAAGGTTCTGCGGAATGGACCCCGTATTGACGAGGACGTGGCTGAGCGCCTCCGGCCGCGTGTGTTCGATGATCGCGTTGACGTGGTCAAATGCGCTCAAGTGGTCGCTCTCGTGCGGCTGGGTCATCACGTTGCAGACGTAGATCTTGGGGGCGCTGGACCGCGCAAGCGCCTCGGCGATCCCGTCGATCAGGAGATTCGGCAAAATGCTCGTGTAGAGACTGCCGGGACCGATGACAATGGCGTCCGCGCCCTCAATGGCCTCCAGCGCGTCCTCGGTCGCGGCGCAGGAAGAGGGCTTGAGATACAGCCGCCGGATGGGGCTGGCCACTTTCGATATGTTGCTTTCCCCTTCGGTCTGCGTCCCGTCGCTGTGCTCGGCGACAAGCGTCACTTTCTTCAGGGTCGAGGGAATCACGCGGCCGCGGATCGCCAGGATCTTGCTGGACTCCCGGATCGCCTTTTCAAAATCTCCCGTCACTTTGAGCATCGCGAGAATGAAGAGGTTCCCGAAATTGTGGCCCTCGAGCTCCCCCGCCTCCTGAAACCGGAATTGAAAAAGATCGCTCATCATCGGCTCGGCGTCGGCCAACGCCACCAGACAGTTGCGGATGTCGCCCGGAGGAGGCATGTTGAACTGGCTTCTCAGGCGCCCGGAGGACCCGCCGTCATCGGCGACCGTGACCACCGCCGTGATGTTAGAGGTAAATTCCTTCAGGCCATGCAACAGCACCGAAAGACCCGATCCGCCCCCGACCGCGACGATCTTTGGGCCGCGCTCCAGATGCCTTTTCTGGTACATGATATTCACCAGCTCGTTCTCTCTCTGCGGCAGCAACACCGTCACGACGGACTTGATGATTTTGCGGATGCTGACGGCGACAAGCGCCGCCCCGGTCAGGACCACAAGACTGCCGCTCGTTTTCTGGACCTCGGTGATCGTGAGCACAAAACCCATCGAGCACAGAATGACCCCGAAACAGCACAAAAATACCCAGCGCTTGACACGCATGCCCGGGTAGAGCCATTTGAACATCCCCATGGTCTTGCTTTCCTAAGAAAATTTCAGGGCTTCTTTGCGTCTTCTTCGCGAATCAACTTGAGAATGGCTTTTTCGTCGGTCATCTGCTTCAGGGTCTCTCTAAAAAATTTGTCTTTCAGGAGACGCGAGATACGGGCCAGGCCCTTCAGATGCGGGCCGGCGGAGTCTTCGGGGGCGACCAAAAGGAAAAAAATGTAAACCGGCTCGCCGTCCAACGCGTCAAAGTTCACGCCCTGGTGGCAAATGCCGAACGCCGCGACCAGGCGCTTGATCGTATTGGTCTTGCCGTGGGGAATTCCGACACCCTGGCCGATCCCGGTGCTCCCCAGGCTCTCTCGGTTGATCAGGACCTTGACGAGCTCCTCCTTGTTCTTGATGCCTTCCGCCTTGGTCAGAAGATCCACGAGTTCCCGGATCACCCCTTCTTTGGTGGTGGCCTTGATGTCGGCGGAGACGGCCTTTTCGTTCAGAAATTCCACAATCTTCATGAAAGACTCCTATGTAGATGCGCCGGTTGCGACAAAAAATCTGGAGCGGGAGAAGGGACTCGCCCGGTCATCCCGTCATTCAACGGGACAGGTTCGACCGGGCGCCCCGTCGAATGACGGGGCGAACCCTCGACCTCAACCTTGGCAAGGTTGCACTCTACCACTGAGTTACTCCCACGAAAAAAAATCCTTTCTCCGAAATGCACCTTGAAAACTGGAGCGGGAGAAGGGACTCGAACCCTCGACCTCAACCTTGGCAAGGTTGCACTCTACCACTGAGTTACTCCCGCTGGAAATTTAATTCCCATTTAAAACATCTCTATACTGAAGCCTTAGTAATCTGCAACCTTCTGTCGTTTTTAAAAACTTTTCTCTCCTCAGAGCATCTGATTTCAAAAAATACGCCTCATGACCCAAAACTATAAACGGACGATAATTTTTTGTGGATTCGACCTTGCCACATTCATGCTCACGAATTCGCCTATCTAAGTCGTCGGTGACCCCTTTGTAAACATCCCCATTCGATAGTTTTAAGAAATACACATAGGTCATGGTGTTTGGGGACTCGCCCGGTCATTCGACCGGGCGCCCCGTCGAATGACGGGGCGAACCCTCGACCTCAACCTTGGCAAGGTTGCACTCTACCACTGAGTTACTCCCGCGAAAAAAATTCTTCAAAACTGGGCGGAAGAGGATTTGAACCTCTATGGGTTTCCCCACGAGCTCCTAAGGCTCGCGCGTCTGCCGGTTCCGCCATCCGCCCATGAAAAATTTTGAAGCAAAATTTTTCATGGGCGTCCGCCAACGCTCCGGTGGCGGACACCCCATTTCTCATGCGCCCTGAAGGATTCGAACCTTCGACCCGCTGATTAAGAGTCAGCTGCTCTACCAACTGAGCTAAGGGCGCTAATCTTTTCTGCGTCGATCCGGACTTTCCGGCCGAGGTCAAAAATCCCCACGCAAACATGATGGATGATTGAGGCCCAAATCAGGAGCTGTATTGTAACGAAAAATGCGCCCCAAGACAAACAAAGAAGAGCGTGCCCGGCAGGAATTGAACCTGCAACCTTTAGCTCCGGAGGCTAACGCTCTATCCAATTGAGCTACGGGCACAAATATTTATTTTCCCCCTTCGAGGCGGCGGAGCAAGGCGTGATGTTCTTCCAGGATCTCGGCGGGCAGCGCCTCCCCGACCGAACGGAGAAACTCGCTCTGGCTGATGACTTCATCGACCCATTCCTTCTTGTCCACGCGCAAAAGCTCGCGCTCCAGCGTTTCTTCGGAGACCCCCGTTCCCCCCAGATCGATGGAGCGGGCGGCCGGCAGATAGCCGATCGCGCTCTCCACCGCTCCGGCCGTCCCCTTGGCGCGTTCGATGACCCATCGCAGCACTCTCAGGTTCTCGCCGAAGCCGGGCCACAAAAACTTTCCGTGCGAATCCATCCGGAACCAGTTCACGTGGAAAATCAGCGGCGGATGCTTGATCTTTTTCCCCATCGCGAGCCAATGCCCGAAATAATCGCCGACGTGATAGCCGCAAAACGGCAGCATCGCCATCGGGTCGCGCCGCACGACGCCGACCTTGCCGGTCGCCGCGGAGGTCGTCTCGGAAGACATCGTCGCCCCCAGGTAAACGCCGTGCCGCCAGTTGAAGGACTGATACACCAGAGGCTCCGTCGTCGCGCGCCGGCCGCCGAAGACAATCGCGCTGATCGGCACCCCCTGCGGATTCTCCCATTCGGGCGAAATGGAAGGGCACTGGGACGCCGGCGCCGTAAACCGGCTGTTGGGATGAGCGCCTTTCGTGCCCGAATCCGGAGTCCATTTCTTGCCGAGCCAGTCGATGCCCTCCGTCGGCGGTTCGCCGTCCATTCCCTCCCACCAGACCGTGCCGTCGGGTCTCTTGAGGACGTTCGTAAAAATCGTGTTCCTCCGGATCGTCGCCATCGCGTTGGGATTGGTCTTGGAATTCGTGCCGGGGGCCACGCCGAAAAACCCGGCCTCGGGATTGACGGCCCACAGGCGGCCGTCGTCCCCCACGCGGAGCCAGGCGATGTCATCGCCGACCGTCCACACCCTGTAGCCGGCCATGGATGGGGGGGGCGTGAGCATCGCCAGATTCGTCTTGCCGCACTGGCTCGGAAAAGCGCCGGCCACGTAGGCGATCTCCCCCTCGGGGTTCTCGATCCCCACAATCATCATGTGCTCGGCAAGCCACCCCTCCTTCCTCCCCAACCAGGAGGCGATGCGGAGCGCCAGGCACTTTTTCCCCAAAAGCACATTGCCGCCGTAATTGGAGCCGACGCTCCAGATCGTGTTGTCTTCCGGAAAATGGCAGATCATCCGGCGGGCCGGATCCAGATCCGCCTTGCTATGCACGCCGCGCGTGAAATTCGGGGAATCCCCCAGCTCTTTGAGCGCCACGCTTCCCATCCGGGCCATGATGCGCATATTGAGGACCACGTAGACGCTGTCGGTGAGCTCGACGCCTATTTTATTGAAAGACGAACCGGGAATCCCCATGACAAACGGCACGACATACAGGGTCCTCCCGCGCATGGATCCTTTGAGAATGCCGCCGGCTTTCTCGTAGGCCTCCCGGGGATCCATCCAGTGGTTGGTCGGTCCCGCGTCTTTTTTGTCGCGGGTGCAGATGTAGGTCAGATGCTCCACACGCGCCACGTCATGCGCCGCGCTCCGGCCGTAAAGACAGCCGGGGAGCTTTTGCGGATCGAGGGCCTCGACTTCGCCGCACTCGACCGCCAGCTCCGTCAGGCGCTTTCTCTCGGCCTCGGAGCCGTCGCACCACTGCACGGCTTCCGCGCCGCAAAGCCGCGCGATCTCCTCTATCCAGGAGATCAGGTGGGTATTTTTCGTTGGGGGTTTTTGGGGCATTATTTTAAGCATAGCGCCGCTCCGGTGTTCTTTTTTGAATGCTGCCGGATCGAGCGGGCCGCCTGGACCATCGCCTTGAGCGACGGCGTCGTCTCCTCCCACCCGCGGGTCTTCAGCCCGCAGTCCGGGTTCACCCACAGATTCTTGGGCGGAATGACCGCGGCGGCTTTCTTCAAAAGCGCCGTGATCTCCCCGACGGACGGCACGCGCGGAGAGTGGATGTCGTAGACCCCCGGGCCGATCTCGTTCGGGTAGCGGAATTTCGCGAACGCGTCCAAAAGCTCCATCTGGGAACGCGACGTTTCGATGGAAATGACGTCGGCGTCCATCGCGGCGATCGAGCGGATAATGTCGTTAAACTCACTGTAGCACATATGCGTGTGAATCTGCGTCCGGTCTTCGACGCCGCTCGAGGCGAGCCTGAAGGCATCCACGGCCCACCGGAGATACGCGGCCCTTTCTTTTTTCCGAAGCGGCAGGCCTTCGCGCAGCGCCGGCTCGTCGATTTGAATCGCCCGGATCCCCGCCTTCTCGAGATCGCGGACCTCGTCTCTTATCGCGAGCGCGATCTGCCGGGCGGTCAGCGACCTCGGCTGGTCATCCCGCACAAACGACCACTGAAGAATCGTGATGGGCCCGGTCAGCATCCCCTTCACGGGCTTGGGCGTCAGCGACTGCGTGTAAACGCTCCACTCGACGGTCATCGGCCGCGGCCGCTCGACGTCTCCGTAAATCACCGGCGGCTTGACGCAGCGGGATCCGTAGGACTGCACCCAGCCGTTCTGCGTGAAGAGAAAACCGCCGAGCTGCTCGCCGAAATACTCCACCATATCGTTGCGCTCAAACTCGCCGTGCACGAGGACGTCCAGCCCGATCGCTTCCTGGCGGCGCACCGCGTCCCTCGTCTTTTCGCGCAGGAAATCGCGGTATTTGTCCGCCGGCAAGGCGCCTTTTTTAAACTCGGCGCGGGCCCGACGGACATCGGCGGTCTGAGGAAACGACCCGATGGTGGTCGTCGGAAAGGCCGGAAGGCCCAGCCTCTCTCTCTGCAGCGCCTGCCGGACGCCAAACGGACGCCCGCGACGCAGGTCTTTGGATCCGACGGCGGCAATCCTGGCGGCCACGGACTTTTTGTGGATCCGCTTGCTCTTCCGGCGGCCTTCGACGTCTCTTTCGTTCCGGCCAAGCTCGTCCAAGTAGCCTTTTTCGCCCCTGGCGAGCACGTCGCGGACAAGACGCACTTCGTTGAGTTTTTCCTTCGCGAAAGAAAGCCAGCTTTTCGTCTCGGCGTCCATCGCGGTCTCCTGCTCAAGACCCAGCGGGGAATGCGCCAGCGAGCAGGACGAGGCGATCACCGAGCGTTCCGGGCCGAGCTTTGCGACCGCGGCCTTGAGAAAGCGGACACTGCCCCTGAGGTGATTTTTCCAGACGTTTCTCCCGTCCACGATTCCGAAGGACACCGACATCTCTTTGGGCACGGCGCGCACGACGGCGGCAAGCTCCTGCGGCGCGCGGACCAGGTCCACATGCAGGCCGGCCACCGGAAGCGAAGCCGCCAGCTTCAAATTCGGACCGAGCGCGCCGAAGTAGGTCGTGAGCATCAGCCGGACGCCGGGAACTTTTTGGGCGAAAACGCGGTAGGCTTTTTGGATGGCGTTCTTTTGCGCGGCGTCGAGGTCCAGCACGAGCGCCGGCTCGTCGATTTGGATCTCTTTCGCGCCGATGGACTCCAATTTTCTGAGAATGGACACGTAGGTCTCAAGCGCGGGCCCGAGAAGCTCAAGGGCCGCGCCCGCCCCTCCCTTTTTCAGCTTCCCCAGCGTCAAATACGTCACCGGCCCCAGGATCACCGGCCGAGTGCGCACGCCGAGGGCCATCGCCTCGCGAAACTCCCTAAAAGGTTTTTCGGAGGCGATCGCAAACGTCTGGTGCTTGTGAAACTCGGGGACGATATAGTGATAATTCGTGTCAAACCACTTCGTCATTTCCATCGCGGGGACCGCGGGCCGAAGGTCCGCCGACGCCTTAGTGGCGGACTTTCCCACGCCTTCTTTCTCCTGCACGCCGCGCGCCATCGCGAAAACGGTGTCCAGGTCCACCTCCCGGCCGCCGCGCCAGCCATAACGCTCCGGGACCGCGCCGAGAAGTGCGGTCATGTCGAGCACCTGATCGTAAAAACTGAAATCATTGGACGGAATCAGATCGATCCCCGCCGCTTTCATGGCCAGCCAGTTTTTTTTGCGGATCTCGGCGCCCGCCCGCTCCAGGGCCTCCCCGGAGATCTCGCCTTTCCAGTAAGCCTCAAGCGCCTTCTTCAGCTCTCTGTTTTCGCCGATACGCGGGTAGCCCAAAATTGCCGTTTTTAGCATAGTGCCCTCGAGAAGTTTTGAAGTCAAGACGATGAAAACCGCTATAGCGGAGGTTGGTCTAATCTATCTTAAAAAGAGAATTTAGGCAAACAAGAAAACGAGGGGTTATCAGCTACCGCAGGCGATACAATCGTCCTTCTTCTCGATCGAACAGGTGATGTCGGCCATCTTTTCTTCGCGTGTCCGGGCATACCCCGAGCCGGTCCCGTTCGCCGCGAAACTGCCGTCCGAGGCCGCGAGGTTTTCCTTGTCGACGGTGAATTTGATCGCGTCCGCCGCCGCGCGCGTGCGGAGGTAGTACATGCCGGTCTTGAGGCCTTTTTTCCACGCGTAAAAATGCATCGAGGTCAGTTTCGCGAAATTGGCCTCGGAGACAAAGAGGTTGAGCGACTGCGACTGGCAGATGAAAGCGCCGCGATCCGCCGCCATGTCGATCAGCGTCTTCTGCTTGATCTCCCAGACGGTCTTATAGACGTCCTTCACATCCTGCGGGATCTCCTCGAGGCTCTGGATGGATCCGCTGTTGGCGATGATGCGGTCCTTGATCTTCGGATTCCAGAGCCCGAGCTCGACGAGGTCCTTCAAGAGGTATTTATTGACGACGATGAACTCGCCCGAGAGCACGCGCCGGCTGTAGATGTTGGAGGTGTAGGGCTCGATGCATTCGTTGTTGCCGAGAATCTGCGAGGTCGAGGCCGTCGGCATCGGCGCCACCAGGAGCGAGTTCCGGACGCCGTGCCGCTTCACCTCTTCCTTCAGGTTTTCCCAGTCCCAGCGCGTCGAAGGCCGGACACCCCATAGGTCAAACTGAAAAATCCCCCGGGACATCGGCGAGCCGGGAAACGTCTCGTAGGCCCCATGGACCTTCGCCAGGTCCTTGGAGGCCGCGACCGCCGCGAAATAAATCGTCTCGAATATTTCCTTGTTAAGCTCGCGAGCGGCCTCCGAGTCGAAGGGCAGGCGCAGGAGGATGAAGGCATCGGCCAGTCCCTGGACGCCGATGCCGACCGGGCGATGCCTGAGATTGGAGCGGCGCGCCTCGTCCACCGGGTAATAGTTGACATCAATCACCTTGTTGAGATTCCGCGTGACGACCTGCGTCACTTCAAAGAGCCGCCGGTGGTCAAACCGGCCGTCGATCACAAAACGCGAGAGCGCGATCGAGGCGAGGTTGCAGACGGCGATCTCGTCCGGCGAGGTGTATTCCATGATTTCCGTGCAGAGATTCGAGCTTTTGATCGTGCCGAGGTTTTTTTGGTTCGACTTGGCGTTGGCGGCGTCCTTGTAGAGCATGTACGGCGTGCCGGTCTCGATCTGGGACTCAAGGATGGCAAACCACAGCTCCTGCGCCTTCACGACGCGGCGCGCCCGGCCTTCTCTCTCGTGCTTTTCGTAAAGCGCCTCAAACTCCGCGCCCCAGACCTCGGAGAGGCCCTTGGCCTCGTTCGGGCAGAAGAGCGACCACTCCCCGCCGGCCTCGACGCGTTTCATGAAAAGATCGGGAATCCATAACGCGAAAAAAAGATCTCGCGCCTTCATTTCCTCTTTGCCGTGGTTTTTCTTCATTTCCAAAAAATCAAAGATATCGGCATGCCATGGCTCGATGTAAATCGCGAAGGCCCCCTTGCGCTTGCCGCCGCCCTGGTCGACGTAGCGGGCGGTGTCGTTGAAGACCCGCAGCATCGGCACGATGCCGTTCGAGGTGCCGTTGGACCCGCGGATGTAGGAGCCGGTCGCGCGGATCCCGTGGATCGAGAGCCCTATCCCGCCGGCCGATTGGGAAATCTTGGCGCACCGCCCGAGCGTCTCGTAGATCCCGGCGATGCTGTCGTCCTTCATCGTCAGGAGAAAACACGAGGAAAGCTGGGGTTTGGGGGTCCCCGCGTTGAAGAGCGTCGGCGTCGCGTGCGTGAACCAGCGCCCGGACATGAGGTGGTAGGTCTCGATGGCGCTCGGGATATCGTCGTGGTGAATGCCGACGGCGACGCGCATCAGCATGTGTTGGGGCCGCTCGACGACCTTGCCGTTGATCTTCAAAAGATAAGATTTTTCGAGCGTCTTGAACGCGAAGTAGTCGAAATCAAAATCCCGGTCATAGATGATCGTCGAGTCCAGGAGCTCCGCGTTTTTCTCGATGATCTTGTAAACGCCCCTGGCGACGAGCGGCGCCCGCTGGCCGGTCCGCGGGTTCACGTAGCCGGCGAGGTCTTTCATCGTCTCGGAAAAAGATTTCTTGGTGTTTTTGTGGAGATTGGAAATCGCGATGCGCGAGGCCAGGAGCGCGTAGTCGGGATGCTTGGCGGTGAGCGAGGCCGCGATCTCGGCGGCGAGGTTGTCAAGCTCCGTCGTCGTGACCCCGTCGTAAATGCCCTGGATGACCTTCTTCGCCACGTCGGCCGGATCCACGTGCCGGGGGTCGAGCGAGTAGCAGAGTCTTTCGATCCTTGCGGTGACTTTGTCGAACTTGACGGACTCGCGCCTTCCATCCCGTTTAACAACCAGCATATCAAGCCTCTTTAATTTAACAGTTTGCTAAAAAACCTATAAGTCGAACAGTCTGATCAAAAAGCCCAAGATGCGAGGCGCGAGGGAGCGAGCGCGGAGGCGCTATGGGAATAGCGCCGCACAAGCGAGCGACCGGGCAACGAAGCAGATTGGGCTTTTTCATCGGACTGTTAAAAGTCAGCGTCCAGGTTGAACTGGTAACCCTCTTTGTCGCCGCCGCCCATCACCCCCGCCTTCTGGTATTCGCCGACCCGCTTCTCAAAAAAGTTGGTCTTGCCCTGCAGGGAAATGAGCTCCATGAAATCAAACGGGTTCGCGGCCTGAAATTTTTTGGGATACCCGAGCGCCGCGACCAGGCGGTCGGCGACAAACTCGATGTACTGGCACATGCGCTTCGAGTTCATCCCGATGAGGTCCACCGGCAGCGCGTCGACGACAAATTCTTTCTCGATGGCCACCGCGTCGCCGATGATCTCGTGGATCCGCTCCACGGGGAGCTTTTCGGCAAGCTTCTGCGTGTAAAGGAGGCAGGCGAAATCGCAGTGCAGCCCCTCGTCCCGCGCAATGAGCTCGTTCGAGAACGACAGCCCCGGCATGATCCCGCGTTTCTTAAGCCAGAAAATCGAGCAGAAACTCCCCGAGAAAAAAATCCCCTCGACGGCCGCGAACGCCACGAGCCTCTCGGCGAAGCTGCCGTGCCCGATCCAGCGAAGCGCCCATTCGGCCTTCTTCCCCACGCAGGGCACGGTCTCGATCGCGTGAAAGAGCTTCTCCTTCTCGACCGCGTCCTTCACGTAAGTGTCGATGAGAAGCGAGTACATCTCGGAGTGGATGTTTTCCATCATGATCTGGAAGCCGTAGAAACACCGCGCCTCCGGGATCTGCACCTCGCGGATGAAGTTGACCGCGAGGTTTTCGTTCACGATGCCGTCCGACGCCGCGAAAAAGGCGAGCACGTGCGTGACGAAGTGCCGCTCGCCGTCCGATAGCTTCTCCCAGTCCTTCTGGTCGTGCGACAGGTCGACCTCCTCGGCCGTCCAGAAGCTGGCCTCGGCTTTTTTGTACATGTCCCAGATATCGCCGTGTTCGATCGGAAAGAGGACGAAGCGGTTCTTGTTTTCTTTGAGGAGAGGCTCCATGGGCGAGTGTCAGTCTAATCCAAGCCAAGCCCGCTGTCAAGTCAAAAAAATACAATATATTGTGTTTTTAGAGGATTTTATCTCTTTTTCACACAAGACACCTCGTGTCTTGCGATCTTCGAATACCGGCGCGTCAAGTCAAGTGTCCTTGCGAGGAGGAACGATAGCGACGACGAAGCAATCTTTGCGGAGAGATTGCTTCGTCGCTTACGCTCCTCGCAATGACGGAGGTAACGTTACTTATCGAGTCTCAAGCCTGTTTTTTATGCCACTCGGCGAAGCCCTCCAGCTCGCTCTTCAGGTTCTTCGCCGCGGAAATAAGCGCGCCGCAATGTTTGGCCATTTCCATCTGGGCCGATGTGGACGGATTTTTTCTGATAAAATCCGGATCGCTCATCATTCTCTCATGCTCCATCACGAGATGGCCCTGCTCCGCGGCCTTCGCTTCATAAAGCGCGGCCAAAGCGGCGTGATCGCCCGTAGCCGAAAAATCCTCGGCCGCATAAGCAATTCCGCAGAACCCAAGCGTCGCCGCCGTCAAAGAGACCACGGCTATTTTCTTAAACTCACTCATGATTCGTTCCCTCCCCTTTTAGCACCTTAGTTTAGAAAACCATTAATACAAACATATTACGATAAAATTAAACAGCTACATGGGTTCAGTCATAGACGAGCAGCCCGCCCAAAAATCCGGCATAGGCCACGGCCGCGTTGCCGAGAACGGCCCCCGTCAACTTGGCGAATCGGCGCTTTTCCGGTTTTTCCCTCATCGCCCAGTAAAAAACCGCCCGGGCGGTATAAATCACAAAAACAGTCAGCGCCGCCACAAAATGCCGCTTCACGGCGCCGCGGATGCCCGCCGGTCCGCCCGCATCGAATAGCCCTGCCGCCATGGCCGCCAGCATAAAGGCGTAACCGAACCAAAACGATAAACAGGAAAACCGGCGGTACTCCTCTTCTTCTTTGGTGATCCACAAGACGATGAGGACAAGCTCCAGAAAATAAAACGCGATCGGAAAATGCACGAAGATCGGATGGAGCATGATCTTCAGCGGGTGTTCGTGCGACAGGTGATTCACGGAACTATCCTTTTATTTTTAAGCGGCGGGTTCATTTGTCGGGTGACGCCGGCGGCAGGACCCGACAAATTAACCCGCAACCTTTCTCACATCGAGTGGTCGTGACCTTCGTGAGATTCCTCACCGGACTCCTTGTCAGACTTCATTTGGGCAAGATACTTTTCCGGATTCTTGGTGAACTTGCCCTTGCACATGGCGCAGCAAAGGCCGTACGTTTTGCCGTCATGCTCGACAAAGTGCTTGCCCGAGACCTTGTCTCCGCTCACCGGGCACCTGGCGTTCCCCGCGTCCACGGCGACCAACGCATAAGCCGCGGGCAACATGAAAAGCGCCAGCAACAACCCCGCTACAATCGTCCTCTTCATTTTATTTCCTCCTTTTTCAGTTTAAGCGTTCTTATTTTCCACAGCGAATAAACCGGCGGATAGACGAGAAGCTCCATGATGAAGCTCGTGACGAGTCCCCCGATCATCGGCGCCGCGATCCGCTTCATCACGTCCGCACCGGTCCCCATCGACCACATGATGGGCAAAAGCCCCAGCATCGCCGCCATCACCGTCATCATCTTGGGCCGTATTCTTTTGACGGCCCCGTGGATGATGGCCTCCTCAAGGTCTTTTCGCGTCTTCATCTTCCCGGCCCTGACCGCGTCCTGATAAGACATGTCCAGATACATCAGCATGAAAACGCCCGTCTCGGCGTCGAGCCCCATCAGGGCGATCATGCCCACCCAGGTCGCGATCGAGACGTTGTACCCCAAAAAGTGCAGAAACCAAATCGCGCCGATCAGCGAAAAGGGCACGGCCAGAAGCACGATTCCCGTTTTCACCCAGGATTTCGTGTTCATGTAAAGAAGGAGCACGATCAAAAAAAGCGTGATGGGAACGACGAGGGCAAGCCTTTTTTTCACGCGGATCATGTTTTCGTACTGCCCGCTCCAGAAGAGAAGGTAACCCTCCGGCACCTTGACTTCTTTGGCGACGATTTTCTTCGCGTCCTCGACGTAGCCGCCGATGTCCCGGCCCGCCATGTCGACATAAACATAGCCGGAAAGCTTCCCGTTTTCGTCGCGGATCATGGCCGGCCCCTGAACAAGGCTGATGTCGGCGAGCTGTGTCAGAGGCACCTGGGCCCCGCCGGCGGGAGACTTCACGGGGACGAGCACCCGTTTCAGCGAATCGAGGTCCTCGCGGAATTCCCTTGCGTAGCGGACGTTGACCGCGTAGCGCTCGCGTCCCTCGACGGTGGTCGAGATATTTTCGCCGCCGATCGCCGAGAGAATCACCATCTCGACGTCCTGCACGGAGAGGCCGTAGCGGGCCAACTCCTCCCTCTTGATGTTGAAATCGACGAAATACCCGCCGGTCACGCGCTCCGCGTACACGCTCCGGGTCCCCTTCACGTTCCGGAGGGCCGCCTCGACATGCAGGCCGACTTTCTCGATTTCCTTCAAGTCCGCGCCGTAGATTTTGATCCCGATCGGCGTTCGAATGCCGGTGGAGAGCATGTCGATGCGGTTTTTGATCGGCATCGTCCACGCGTTGGACACGCCCGGAAAGCGGAGCTTCCCGTCCATCTCGTTCACGAGCTCGTCATAGGAAATCCGGTCGCGCCAGACATGGCGGAAAGGCTCCTTCAAAATCCCCGGCATCCACGAGTACCAGCGCCTCACCTCGCGCCACTGGCTTTCGGGCTTGAGCGCCACCACCGTCTCCATCATGGAGAACGGGGCGGGGTCGGTCGAGGTGTCGGCGCGCCCCGCCTTGCCGAAAACGCGCTCCACCTCGGGAAAGCTCTTGAGAATCTTGTCCTGCGTCTGCATGAGCTTCTGCGCCTCCGTGACGGAGATCCCCGGAAGCGTCGTCGGCATGTAGAGGATCACGCCCTCCCCCAGACGCGGCATGAATTCGGTCCCCAATTTAAAATAAAACGGCGCGGTGAACACGAACAGCGCGACCGCCGCCAGGATCGTCTGCTTGCCGTGCCTCAGCACGAAACGCGCGGCGGGCTCGTACATTCCGAAAAGCACGCGGCTCACCGGGTGTTTTTCTTCGGGATAATAGCGTCCGACAAGCGCGGTGTTCGCGAGATCCTTAAGCCACGCCGGTTTGAAATTAAAATAATCCATCCGCGCGAAAAGCATGCGCATCGCCGGGTCCAGCGTCACCGCGAGAATCGCCGCGATGGCCATCGCGAAGTTCTTCGAAAAAGCCAGCGGTTTGAAAAGCCTGCCCTCCTGGCTCTCCAACGCAAAAATGGGCATGAAAGCGACGGCAATGACGAGCAGTGAAAAGAAAACGGAAGGACCCACCTCTTTCAATGCGTTGAGCCTCACTTCATGAAAGTCGCCGATCCTCCCCCCCTCCTGCCAGAGTTCGAGTTTCTTGTAGGCGTTTTCCACCTCGACAATGGCGCCGTCGACGAGAACGCCGATAGAAATAGCGATACCGGCCAGCGACATGATATTCGAGGTCAACCCCATATAATAAAGCGGAATAAACGCCAAAATCACCGAGATGGGGATCGTCACGATCGGGATGATCGCCGAAGGGACATGCCACAGAAAAAGGAGGATCACGAGGCTCACGATGATCATTTCATCGCGGAGCTGTTCTTTGAGGGTGTCGATGGACCGGTGGATCAACTCCGACCGGTCATAGACCGGCACGATCTCGACGCCTTCCGGAAGATAGGGCTTGAGCTCGCTGATCCTTTCCTTCACGCGGTTGATGACATTGAGCGCATTTTCGCCGTAACGCATCACGACGATCCCGCCGACGGCGTCGCCCTCCCCGTCAAGATCGGCGACGCCTCTGCGGATATCGGGCCCGATCACCACGCGACCCAGATTTTTGATCAAAACGGGCGTGCCTTTGGGGTCGGCGCTGACTACGATATTTTCGAGGTCCTCGACGGATTTGGCGTAGCCGCGGCCGCGGACCATGTACTCGGCGCCGGAAAATTCGAGGAGCCGCCCGCCGACGTCGTTGTTGCCTTTGCGGACCGCGTCGACGACGTCCATGAGGGGGATGTTGGTGGACGAAAGTTTATTCGGGTCGAGCGTGATTTGATACTGTTTTTGAAATCCGCCGACCGAGGGGACCTCCGCCACGCCGGAAACGGACTGCAGCTGGTAACGAAGCGTCCAGTCCTGATAACTTCTGAGGTCCTGCAAACTGTGCCTGCCGCTTTTGTCCACAAGCGCGTACTGGTACACCCACCCCACGCCCGTCGCGTCGGGGCCAAGCTCCGTACGCACCCCCTCGGGAAGCCGCGGCAAAATTTTACTCAGATACTCGAGAACGCGGGTACGCGCCCAGTAAATGTCCGTCCCGTCCTCGAAGATCACATAAACGTAGGAGAATCCGAAATCCGAGAAGGCGCGGATGTCTTTGACCTTGGGCGCGCCCAGGAGCGCCGTCACAACGGGATAAGTCACCTGATCTTCGATGATATCGGGGCTCCGGTCCCATTTGGAATACACGATGACCTGCGTGTCGGAAAGATCGGGGATCGCGTCCAACGGAATGCTCCGCATCGCGTGCGACGCGAACAAAAGAGCGACGGCGGTGAGAATCAGGATGAGAAATTTATTGCGGGCTGAAAACTCAATGAGTTTCTCTACCATGGCCTAGCCCTCGTGGGAGTGGCCGCCGATAGAGCTTAACGCGGACTTGAGCTTGCTTTCCGAATCGATGAGAAAATTTCCGTTGGTGACCACCCCCTCGCCTTCCGAAAGGCCCTCGTCCACCACGTAGGCGTTGTCCGCTTTCGGACCGAGCGTCACGTGCCGGGGCTCAAAAAGCCCCTTTCCCTTGTCCACAAAAACGAGGTTCGTCTGGCCGGTGAAAAAAACCGCCTCCTCCGGGACGAGAATCGCCTTCCCAAGACCCGTTTCCAGCCAGACGTTGACGTACATGTCGGGTTTGAAAAGTCCCTCTTCGTTCTTCACGAGCGCGCGGACACGCACGGTGCGCGTGGCCGGGTCCACCACCGTGTCGATCGCGCGAATCACGCCTTGGATGGTTTTCCCGGGAGAAGAAGAGACGTCGACATTCACCGTGTCTTGCACCTTCACCCAGGGGATCTCGTACTCGTAGACGTTCGCATAGACCCAGGCGGAGCCGCCGGGGACGGCGTAAAGAAGACTCTTGTCCGGCCCTTCCTGCCGCGAAAGCGCTTCGATGACCTGCGGATTGAGCCCCATCCGGATGAGTTTGGTTTTGGCGCTCTCGACGAGAGACGTCGTCCACTCCACGGCGGCCGGGTCCCCGCTTTTTTGCGCATTCGCAAGCGACTTGTAGGACTCGATGACTTCCGACTGCGCCTGGTAAAAATCGGGGTCGTACGCGATTCTTCCGGCGGCGCGAATCTTTTTCACCGCCTCCCTTTTTTCAACCGGCGCGGTCCGGATGCCGATAAGCTGCTGCCGCTCCGGGCTGATCAACACGGAGGCATAACCGGTGGGCAGAGCGCGGGCCTCTTTTCCGGAGTCCGCCTGATCGACTTCATCGCCGTAAACCGGAAGGTAATCCATCCCCATTTCGTCCTTCGTGGGAACGGGAGAACTCACTTCCGGACGCATCGGATGACGGTAAAATAAAACCTTTCTTGGTCCGGTCTCAATCGCCCCGCCGCAAACGGGACAATCGATCTTTTCTCCTTTTTCCGCAAGAACGAGCATGGGGCAGGGTTCGCCATTTTTCTCCATCGGGCATTCGTGGAGGACGCAGACCGCGTTCGGGTCTTGCGCCGCCGCCGAGGGAGACGGCGTCGTCTCGATCGGGACAAGCCTCATGTGGCAGATCGGGCAATCGCCGGGCTTATCGGAAATCACCTGCGGATGCATCGGGCACTGGTACCGGGCAGGATCCCCGTGGACGGAATGACCGGACGAAGGGGACGTCGGTTTGCCGACCGCCGCCGCGAAAAACATCGCCGCCGCGAGCAGCGCCGCCGTCAAAACCAAGATGAGAAAAATCCGACTTTGTTTTTTCATGAAAGCCCCGCGGACAAGTCATCCCCGACGGCAAGCCGGAGATCCGAGAGCGCGGTTTCATAGTCCGACCTCGCGCGGGCATCACCGATTTGCGTATTCTTGAACGTTCTCTGCGCGTCGATGAGATTTAAAATATCCGATTTCCCCGCTTCGTAAGAAGACAGCGAGACATCCACCTGTTGTTTGGCCTGGGGGAGAATCAGGCTCTCGTAAGCGTTGAGGGCGTTTTGCGCCGAGAGAAATTTTGCGTAGGCCTCGTGGACCTTGAGCAGAGTCTCATTTTTCATGTCGGTGTAAAGAAGTTCGGCGGAGCGCACTTCCTCGTCGGCGCTCCTCCACCCTCCTCCGATCCCTTTCAAAAGAGACCACACCGGCACGGAAAGGCCGATAAAATTATCGTACTCCCGGATATCGTCGTCTCCTTTGAATTTCCTCGCCTCCATCCGCGCCGTAATGTCGGGAAGCCATTCGGTCTTGGCGAGCGCGCGGGCGGCTTTCGAACGGCCGACCGCGGCGTCGAGGGCCTTGAGCTCCGGCCGCTTGGCCAAAGCGGTCTTCTCAAGGTCGGCAAGCGGGAGCGCGAGCGAAGCGCGCTTCGGATTTTCTTCGATGGAGTACCGGGTGTCGAGCGGACGATTCAACTGCTTCGAAACGGTCGCTTCCGCGACATGCTCCTTCTGCCGCCAGTCGAAAATCTCGATGGAGAGCTGGGCGAGTTCGATTTGCACTTTGAGATAATCCGCCTGGTCCGCGGATCCCGATTCATAACGCGCCTTGACGACGTTTGAAAACTGGTTCAAAAGCGCCCGGTTTTCCTCAAGCGCCGCGATCGTCCGTTTCGAAAGAAAAAGTTGATAAGAGGGCTGTTCGATCCTCCAGGCAACGGCGCGCTCTTCCTCTTTATACGTCTGATAAGCCATGTCTGCTTCCTTCGAGGCGACGGCGCCGCTTAAAAGAAGTCGGGTTGGGAACGGAATGGTCTGGGAAACCATGAATTCCCTGTCCATCCGGCTCCCCGGCTTAAGAAGCCCGGACTGGCCCTCCACATCGATGCCGGCCATCGGGTCTTCGGGAAGCCAGGCCTTGATGACTTTCGACCGGGAGGCCTCATACCCGGCTTTCTTAGCGCCGACGGCGGGGCTGGCCTGGAGCGCCTCTTGGACGAGACCTTGCAAGCTGAGGGCGTCTTCCGCCGCGTCCGAGACGCCCGGAGAAATCCCAAAAAAGACCGCCAGTAAAACGGAAAGGACCGTTTGGCTTGAAAAAAAATTCTTTTTCATTGCACTGCCGCATGGACCGGGAGATTTGTTCGCGGATATGGCCAACGTAGACCTTGCCTTGTCGGGAATCCAGGTTCTTCTTTACTTCCAAAATATGGGCAGCCACCTTTTTCTCGAGGTTCGTCTGGACCGCGCCGACCGCCTCCACCGTACGCAGGATTTGGGCTTCATCGGCCTCTTGGCCTTCCAGCATCTCCAGCACCTTGAGCCTGCCCTCGCAGACCTGCATGCAGAGCCCGTCCGCCTCTTTGCGGAATGCCGCTTCTTTTGTTTTAAATTCAGCGGCCTGTTCGGCGGTCAAGCCGAGCGTCGCCTGCCAGTGCGCGACAGGGCCAAACATCCTGGGCCACGCCATCGCGCACATTTTCCTTCCGCTCCAAAACCCCGCGAGCGTGATCACCGCGACGAGGACGGCGAAAACCAAAAGTCTTTTCATGAAATTTGTCCTTTTTCCGAGGCCCCTAAATACGCGGCCGTCACGGACACGGTAGGCAGGCCTTTGAATTCGCCGAATCCCGAGAGACTTTGTCCGGCGGACGCCGGCCTTTCGCTCATCGCGGACACAGTGCCCGTGGCCCCGCCGACAAGGAACACAAGAAGCAGGGTCGCCGCCATCGGCGCGGCCATCGGGGCCGGCACGAGCGCCTGCAGCTCCTCAAGCCATCTTAAAAACCACGGACTTTGACGGCGATGTCCCACGGCTTCCCAAAAACGCGACTCAAAACCGGCCGAAGGCAAAATATCGGCGTCTTTGGCCGCCCGCAAAAGCCGTTCAAGTTTTGTGTCGTCCATTTCATCCTCCACCCCTTTAAACGCGGGATCCGGTTAAAACCCCCAAAAATCTTGGCCGCTGGAGCTACCTGTCAAACCCCCCACCCCCAATCCCACCCCCACTCCACCCCCACTCCACCCCCAATCCCACCCCAACCCCACCCCCACTCCACCCCCAACCCCACCCCCACCCGTAGCGCAGGTTTAAACCTGCGCTACTTACAGATACTTTTGTTTAATCTCATATAAAAACAATTCATTCTAAATAGACAACGGCCTTCGCTCTGCCGTAACAATCTCTTAACGCAACCGCAAATAACCGGATACACTCACCCGTATACTTAAAAGCATGATAGCAAAAACCGAGCGAAAAATGTTGTTCTTGTTGATGGCGGTGGGCGCCCTGGCCCTTCCGGTCAACGCGTGGAGCGGGGAACACGCGGCGGTTTACAAATCCCTGGGCGACGACCTCCTTCGCCGGGGAAACGCCGAGGCCGCGATTGAGCATTACCAAAAGGCGGCAGCGCTTGACCCTGCCTCCACGGCGCTCTATTTCAACCTTGCGGTGGCCCACTACACCGGGCGCGACATTCCGCGCGCGACGGCGGCGCTTGAAAAACTCGTGTCGCTGGATCCCGGAGACGCCGAGGCCCAGTACAACCTCGCCTGCCTTTACCTCTATCAGAGAAACACCGATGCCGCCAGACGCCACTTTGAGCGCGCCAAGACCTGCTGTGAGCTTAAAAAAGACTCTTTCCTGGGTGGGCTCGCCGTCAAAAACCTCGAATTTATCAATGAATTGGGGAGGCTTGACCCCTCCGCCCAAGGCCTCTTTTTTCTCCTTCTGCGAAACGGGCTGCCTCCCCTTTCGACTCAAGACCGATAAGCCTTACCTTAGCCGCGACACGTCCAGCGTCGTCCGGGCGACTCTGCCGCTGCGGTACTCTTCGTATTTGCGCTGAATCAAACGAAGAGGCGCGCCGTGGTTGTCCGGCAGGGCCGAGAATTCGACAAACGAAAGCGGCCTGTTGCCCATCGCCGTTTCAGCCGCCACAGGCGCCGGCGAACCCGCGATCAGAACCAACGCCGCCACTCCCAGAACCCCTCTCCTCAGTGTATTCATATTCTATCCCCTCCATTTTGCTTCCACCTCTTTCAACGGCCAGGGCAGGCCAAACCCCCTCTTTTATTTACTTTAAAATATATTAATAAACCTCAAAAC
>JACPAX010000012.1:38750-45277 GCA_016180585.1 Candidatus Omnitrophota bacterium
AACCTCAAAACGCAGCGCAGGTTTTCAGTGCCAGAGGGGTCAGACCCGCCTGGCACCTATTTTATCCCTTTACACCCATCCACGCACCCGGTGCCAGAGGGGTCAGACCCGCCTGGCACCGATTAGAACCCTTTGGCCTGGAGTCTTTTCTTCAACCGCTCTTTGGCGTGAGACAGCCTTCGCTCGACGGCCTTTTCGCTGATGCCCAGGATCCGGGCGATGTCGCGGTAGGGCATTTCTTCAAACTGGTAAAGAAGAATGGGCGCGCGGTATTTGTCGGGTAGGCGGTCTATCTCCCGGCGGAGGGCTTCCTCGACTTCCCTTTCGGCAAGGCCCTCGCCGAGGCGACGGGCGGCGGGATCGGCGACGGTCTCGGCCAACGTTCGCCCGGACTCCGATTCGCCGGAATTCCGCTCTTCGTCAAATGAACGGAAAAAGAGAGTCTTCTTTCTTCGCACGAGATCCAACGACGCGTTGACCACCACGCGGTAGAGCCAGGTGCTAAACTTCGCGCTCGGGTCGGCGCTGACCTTTCGTTCGTAGATCCTGAGGAAGACTTCCTGAACGATGTCTTCGGCGGACTGCCTGTCCCGGGTGAAACGAAAGGCTAAATTGAGGGCGCGGGTTTGGTGCTTCCTGAAAAGCTCATTAAATGCCCCCTGGTCTCCGTCGTAAAATTTCCCGATCCATGCCCAGTCCGGGTCCTCCGGCATGGGCTAAAACGGCCTCTCGTAGGAGTCGTGATCGCGGGGCTCGTGCGGTTTCCAGGAGGATTCCGGGTTTTCCCGGAAAGTCGTATCCAGAAATTTTTTGCCGAACGCTTTCAAAAGCGCGGCGATCGGCGTGATCACAAGATAAAACACCGCGGCGAGCAAGACGCGGGTCATCACGCCGCCGACCGCCAACGCGAGCCCCATCCAGACCCTTTGAACGGGCTTGAGCGCCCGGGGCGCAAGCCACCCAAACAGAAGAAAAAACACCGAGACCCCGAGGGCATAAAAGGCAAAACCCTTCTGCCTCCAGGCCCACCAGCCCCCCAGGACCCCACATACGACCCCCAGCGTCCACCCAAACTTTCGCAGATCTTTCTCCGCGGCCGGGATGTTTTTCAGTTCGGTTTTAATCTCGTTCAGGAACAAGGTCTTCTCCCTACCGTCAGTCTAACTCAAAGGTCTTCTTCCAGTCGACATCGTCACGAAGCGGGGGCTGGTTTTTTTTGTCGAGGAGATAATGTCCGATCGCCAGGTAGTCCATCTCGGTCCGCATGAAACAACGATACGCCTCTTCCGGCGCGCAGACCAGCGGCTCGCCGCGCACGTTGAACGAGGTGTTCACGACGACGCCGCAGCCGTGCCTGTCGTCAAATTTTTTGATCAGGCGGTAATAAAGCCCATGGGTCTCCTCGTCGACGGTCTGGATCCTCGCCGAATAGTCCACGTGCGTGACAGCCGGGATGTCCGAGCGCGCGACGTTGAGCTTCTCGATCCCGAAGAGCCTCTCCTCTTCCGGAGTCATCGCGCGCCGGTGAGACTCCCTCACGGGCGCCACGATCAGCATGTAGGGGCTGTCCTTTTCGAGCTCGAAATACTCCGAGACCTTCTCGCGGATCACCGACGGCGCGAAGGGCCTGAAGCTCTCGCGGTGTTTGATCTTGAGATTCATCACCGACTGCATGCGCGGCGAGCGCGCGTCGCCGAGGATGGAGCGCGCGCCAAGCGCCCGGGGCCCAAACTCCATCCGGCCCTGAAACCACCCGACGACGTTTCCGGCGGCGAGGAGATCGGCGACCTTCTCGGGGATTTCTTCCTCGCGCATTTTGACGAACGGGGCCCGATGCCCCGTCAAAAATTCTTCGATCCGTCCGTTTTTGAATTCAGGGCCGAGATACGACCCCCCGAGAGAGTCTTTTCTGCCGTCCGCGGCGCGCCGGTTGCCGAGATAGTCGTGCCACGCGAACAAAGCGGCCCCGAGAGCCCCGCCGGCGTCCCCCGCGGCAGGCTGTATCCAGATGTTTTCGAAAACGCCCTCCCTCAGGATTTTGCCGTTGCCGACGCAGTTGAGCGCGACGCCGCCGGCCAGACAGAGGTTTTTCTCGCCGGTGGTTTGGCGCAGATGGCGCGCCATGCGAAGCATGACCTCCTCGGTGACGTCCTGCACGGACCTGGCCAGGTCCATCTCCCGCTGCGTCAGACGGGTCTCGGGCCTGCGCGGCGGGCCGCCGAAGAGCCGGTGAAAAGCGCGGCTTGTCATCGTAAGCCCCGCGCCGTAGTTGAAATACTTCATGTTCAGCCTGAAAGAGCCGTCCGGTTTGAGATCGATAAGCTCCTTCAAAATAAGGTCCCTGTGCCGGGGTTCCCCGTAAGGGGCAAGCCCCATGACCTTGTACTCGCCCGAATTGACCTTGAAACCCGTGTAGTAAGTGAACGCCGAATACAAAAGCCCCAGCGAATGCGGGAAATGAATTTCTTTGAGCAGGGTGAGTTTGTTGCCTTTGCCGATCGAGACGCTCGAGGTCGCCCATTCGCCGACGCCGTCCATCGTCAACACCGCCGCCGACTCAAACGGCGACGGAAAAAAGGCCGACGCGGCGTGCGACTGGTGGTGCTCGGTAAAAAGAATTTTGCCCCTGAAGTCCAGCGCCTCCTCGATAAAGCTTCTGATCCAGAGCTTTTGCTTGATCCACACCGGCATGGCCTTGACGAAAGACCCGAGCCCGCGGGGGGCGAAGGCAAGATAGGTCTCAAGGAGCCTTTCAAATTTGAGAAAGGGCTTCTCATAAAAGACGACGAGGTCAAGGTCTTGGGAACGGATGCCGGCCGTTTCCAGGCAGGCGTCAATGGCGCGGCGGGGAAACGCCTGATCGTGCTTTTTGCGCGTGAAGCGCTCCTCCTGGGCCGCGGCGGTGATCCGGCCGTCCTGCACGAGGCAAGCCGCGCTGTCATGATAAAAAGCGGAGAGTCCCAGGATATTCATTGGCTCCTTCGCAAATCGGGGTCGATGGCTTAGCGCTGTCCGAACACTTAGGATCAGCTAACCGACACCGTTTAATCCGATGTATTATCAGGGCGCTTCTTTGTAACCAACGCCCGATGGCATATAAAACTATTTCTCATTCACGCGGTATCGAACAGCCCTTGCCGCGCCAACTCTAGTGACAATGCCCAAACGGACAAGCGGACCGATCAGCTGATTAACGCGAGCGCGGTTGATCTTCATGGCTTTCCCGATCTCTGGCGCTCCTAAAACGCCTTTTCTCTCGAGCAAAGCCAAAAGCTCTTCCTGTTTCGGCGTAAGCGTTACCCCTTGCAACCGAAGTGTCCCGGCCTTGATCCTGTTTTGCACATCCTCATGTGCCCACGCCAAACCTTGGGCGACATATTCCACCCAGTGCGTAAAGTCCCCGTCCATGTCACGCGTCTGTTGGATCATGTCATAATAACGAGGCCTGCCTTGAGCAAAGAAATCATCAAGACCAAGAGTACAAAGCGGATCAAAACCCTTTTCCCAAAGAAACCACTGTCCGACAGCCCTGCCCACGCGACCATTGCCATCCACAAAAGGATGGATCGTCAAAAACTCGTGCTGAAAAATAGCGCTACGGATAACCGGATGCAAGGATTCATCCTTCGCCCAAGCAAAAAGGGCTTTCATGCGTCCCTGAACCTGTGCCGGAGGGGGCGGAGTAAAAATAACCTTATTGCGGGCATCCACGATATAGTTCTGGACACTGCGATACTTGCCAGAGCGATCTTTGGCCAAAAGCCCTTTAATCATACGCGCATGCACAGCCAACAGTCCTTGTTCAGTAACCGGCTTATGTTTGGTCTTTAATATCCGCCTCACGGCTTCAACGCAATTGGCGACTTCGGTTTTTTGCTTCTCTTCAACCAGAAGGTCCTTACCGTCAACTACGGCCCTGACCTGCGCCAAAGACAGGAGATTTCCTTCGATCCATGTCGATGAGTGAACGCTCCGGGCAAAAGCATCCCGCTCCAAGGGAGCCTTAACAGACACCTGAAGCCGCGAGTTTCTGACAAGCGCGCCCGCCATGGCAATCTGCTCAAACAGTTTTAAGAGGTGTGGTGTTATCCGAAATTCAGCTTTAAACATGATTCAAGTTTACCATATCGTATAGGTATTGTATAGGGAATTGTATAGGGTCTACCAAGAAAGACGATCGGCTCAAGGAAAAACAAAAATACGAGGAATTGACCGGCGATACTCAAGCAAGGGTTGAAACGTGGCCGGATCGGGCGGATAAGGCCTTTATCTTCGCTCAAACCGCGCAAAAACGGTTCGACGCAAGCACTTTGGAGGGCAAACGGTATGTTCTCTCGTGTTTAGGCTCGAACCTCGTTATTTCGGGCAAGAAACTGCGGATTCAGGCCGATAATGGCCTTGCCCTGTTCGAACAGGTCGCCCCAGACGTACAAAGCCTCCACAACCGGTTAGAACCGACGCAAGTCGTTGATTCTGCGACCGATTGGGAGGCTTTATATGCTCAAAACAAAATTTGGGGCGACTAACGGGATTCGAACCCGTGCTAAGAGAGCCACAATCTCTCGTGCTACCACTACACCATAGCCGCCATGTGTCTTATGGTCAAATGTTCCAAATGATGGCAATTCATGCAAAGCCACTCAAGGTTTTCAATCTGATTATTCTTGCGATTTCTGTCCTTATGATGAACGACTAAAACACGGTAATCCTTCATGTCGCATTTTCTACAGCGTCTTGAAATCCCGGCTTTGATTAAAATTTTCTTATAAGATTGCTCGCCTGCTATCCAATTTGGAGCGTTAGACCCACAACGCGTATTTTCGTTTTCCCACGAACAATGGCAAGCCTTGGAACAGAAAAATTTCTTGCTTTTAGACCGCTTAAAGTCTTTTGGTGTTCTATAAATTGATTTTCCACAACGAGAACACTGTATCCATTCCCCGTTCTCTTGCTTCTTGGCTTGACACTTTTTGGAACAGTATTTGCCCCACCCCTTCAACGCGTGAAACCGTTTGATCCAAATAGACTTCTCGCAGACGAGACATTTTCTATGAAGCATGAGTACAACGCCTAGTATTTCAGGAAATCTTTGATTTTTTTGACGGTCTCTTCGACGGGATTTTTTTCTTTCTCGGGGTTCTCCTCGCCGATCCGGTGCGCGGCCCCCTGCACGATGCGCCCGATGTTTCCGATCAAGGTCTCCTTGAGCGACTTGGCGATGCTCCGGCGGATAAGCTCACGCGGCTTCACCGAGCGGTCGGCCAGGTCCCGGCGAAAATCGGCGGTCAGCCGCAGATGCCCCGACGAATCCTTGAGAAACGAGAGAATCTCGCCGGCCTTGAGGCCGAAAAGAAGGTCCCCTTCCTCGTAAGCGTCGAAGAGTAATCCTACTATCTCGACATCGATATTTCCAACGAATTCTTTGCGCTCGATGCGGAAAACCGCGCGCAGGTCCGCCGTCCCCTCCCGGATCACCGCCCCGGTCACAAGCCCATAGTAAGGCCGGAAGTAAGGGAGCCTCACGCCCTTGGCCGCGAGCAGGGCGTCCGTGTCCAAAAGGCCGAAGTCCGTCCACCCGTTGATCACAAGCCGCGCCGGCCTCTCCTCCCGCCCCTGCAGCAAGAGGCCCTCGAGCCTGTACCGCGTCGGACCGCGCCTGCCCGCCGACGCCCCGGTGGCGGGCGGCGACGGCAGCCTGATGCGCTCGGCCTCGAGCCGGATGCGGTCCGCGGCGACGACAAAACCGGCGGCCTCGACATCATAGTCGATCAATTTAAAGAGACTCTTGTCGATTTTGAGCTTGTGGATTTCGAGCGGGAGCGGCCCGGCGACGATCTTGGCCGGGGGCCCGGCCGTCGCCGAGGCGGTTGTTTTGCCTTCCGCGGCGGGCGCGACCGCGGCCGAAAAGGGATGAGTCAGCTTCCCGTTCAGCTTGCGGACGCTCACCGTCGCGCCCTCCACCTCGAGCGCATCGATCACAAGCGCCTTTCTGGAAAGGGAAACCGGCGAGAGCCTGAGCCTTATTTCCTCCGCCTCGAAAGAGGCCTCGCCCTGAAACGGCGCCTCTTCCAGGACCTCCACCCCCCTCAGTTCAAAGCGCATCGGCAGGTCATACTGGATGTCCCGGATCCGGACTTTTTTTTGGAGGGCCTTTTCTAGGGAGCGCCGGAGGTATCCGGGGGCCTTTCGGGAAAGAAAGCTTGCGCCAAGAATCGCGGCCGCCAGCGCCGCCACCACGATAACAACCAATCTTCCAACCAGGGGGGATTTTTTCACAGAACCCTATAATACCTATTTAATTTGTGAAGTTAAATATGTATTATTTGTATTATTCGTCCGTGGGGAAACACGTGGGAAATAAGCCAGACACACCCCCGGGGGCGCCGGTCCGGTAGGTGAGGCTTTTTCAGCGGACGGTTAAGCGTTCTGGTCGATTATTTCCTGGATGGCCCGCTGAATCGCTTCTCTGGAAAGGTCCGCGGCCCAGTCGAAGGGTCTGGGCCGGAAACGGTAGCGGAGAGACAAGG
>JACPAX010000046.1 GCA_016180585.1 Candidatus Omnitrophota bacterium
GGCGGCCGGGGAAATACCTATGGATGGACACAGATCGGGTTAACCCTCGAAGACCTCGACCGGGTGGGCGAGGAACTTAAGGCTCACCCCAACGACTACAAGGGCGATGAAGATTTGGGTCGTCTTGCCCACTCGTTGGGACTGCCGGAGTACAAGATAAGAGACCTTCGACGCTTTCATAACGGCTTCCGTGCGGCGAAATCAACCGCGGCGCAAGGCGTGCGGACGGCGGGTCCATTTAAAGCAGGACCAAATTCGGGACGGCGTTTAGCGGGCGGATTCGAGGGTGGTCAGGCGTCTATTGAATTCTTCGGAAAATTTCTCAAGGTCTTTGTTGGTGGCCAAAGTCGGAAGGACGGACCGTATGGCTTTTATTTCCAATTGGCCTTGGTCCAATTTTTGCTCGACGTGTCCCAAGCGATCGGAAATATCGGAAGTCTTTTCCTGGACATCGGAAAGGCCTTCGCCGAAGGTCCGGAAGTTGCTTCTGATTTCCTCGAGAATCGCCACGAATTAAGTGCGGGCGCGAGGTTGGCTGATTCTGAGGACATTGAAGAGGACGAGGAGGAGGCGCCTGCGCCCAATCAAAGCTTGGACGATTATTACGTCACCCGGGCTACGCGATTAGGCCTGCGGCGGTACTATCTGGCAAGGTATTTATTTGAGCGGATTGCGGGGGTGCCCTTCTTGGATTTTTCAGAACAGGATTTTGTGAATGAAGCCGTCTCGGCTTATTATCGGGCAGTCCGCGCCGGGTATGTTCAATGGTCGTTGGAAGACCAGGTGTTTTTCGCGCTCGATAAAATGATTGCCCATCACTGGCAATTACCCAAGAGGACTCTTGCTGACACGCTTCGCTTAATCCGCCGCGCATGTCTTCATCCTTCCCGACAACACCGGGAAGCGTTGGCATTATCTCCCGAAGAGATGCAGCGCGCCATTTTTGAGGAGGGACGGTCAGGTTCGTCTTATGGGGATCTGGTCCGATCAATCCAGGAGCGCTCACTCGTTTCTTTGGACCAAAATCCTGAGCTCCGCCGTGAGACGGAACTCACTCCGGAGATTCCGCGATTATACGATTCGCCCCCGCCAACACCCGGCGTCGCCCGTGAGCTTATTACGCGCGTTTTGTCTTATTATCCCCTGTATTTCTATCGAAACACACCCGGGCTATTAGAAAGAGCGGTGGATATCCTTATGAAGTATTTGTGTTTTACGCGCAATGAAAAATACACGCTTAAAGAAATCGCATTAAATTATTCGGTAACCGGATCCGCAATAGGTCGTGTAAAAGACCTCGCGCTCGCAAGCTTGTATCGAGCGCTGACCGGCGAATTGCCCAGCCAAATTTATTTGGACGCCTCTTTTGATCTGCGTCAATGGAGAGAGGCGGTCGAGGCCCTGAGAGACATTCTGGGAAACGTATTGGACGACCATCAGAAAGATTCGAATCGACCGGTTCCTTTCTTGGCGGGCCGGGAAACGGCGGACAGACGCGCGCCTTACCGGCACAAGCCTTTGACCGAGAAGGAGGAGGGCGAATTGCTCGAATGGGCCCAGGCCAATTTTTCAATCTCCGAAAGAGCGCTTCTTCCGCTTGTGCTTAAGAAAACCTCCGCGGCGGACATGGCCCCGCTGACGCGGATGTCCCCGGAGAAAGTCGGCTCTTTGAAGAAACGCGTGCTTGGCAAGCTGAGATTTTGGATCACTCTCGGGGCGCTTGACCGGTTTGGCTCACCCGAACAAATTCGGGAGGCCCTGGTCGATCTCACGTCAGAGACGACGCTTGGCCGCGCGCTCAGGCATCTCGACCTTTCGCTTGTTTTCGAGCTCTCCGGGGCGGATACGGACAGGATCGCCGAACTTGTGGCGCAGTTTTATCCGGACCGATTTTCATACGAAGAAATCAGCGAAGCGCTCCGAGGTCATTTTAAAGAAATTACGGACCGAGTGGTTCCCCGCGCCTCGAAGAGAAAGAGGTCGCCTAGAGAGGTCTTGAGCGCGGTTCGATCCCTGGCGGATCGCGTCGGCGAAGCGCGTTCCCGGCGAAAAAGAACGGCGTTTGCGCGGCTTGTCAGGGACCTGCTCTATCCTTTGATGCGCCGGGACGAGGAAACGGGAAGCCACCAAGGTCTTGAGGCCCTCCGCTTGGAGGTCGATCGCTTGGGCGATGATTTATTTTTTCAAGGAATTGCGAGAGAGACGTATGAGTTTTATCGCCAGGCGCGGGCTTTCAGTCCCAAGGGGTATAAAGGCGGGGCCGAGCCTTTGATCCCCGCTCAGCGGTATAGCGTTTGGCAGGCGCTGCGATCCCTGGAAAACCCGAAAGAAAGATGCGCCATTCTCGCGAGCGAGGCCCGAGTCGGCAAAACCATCACGGCGGTGCTGGCCGCTCTGAACATCCGGGATGCCGCCGGAAACTATCCGGTCAGACGTATTCTCTACACGACAACCAACGCGGCCAAATATGAGGTCGGGCAGGAAATCAAACGAAGAATAGATGAAGGCATGAAGTGCCGGGTCATCGTGGTGGAAGGCATGAATCCTGCGAAGGAGTCAGGGGCTTCCAGGCAAGACTCGATAGAAAGGGCGATCCGTGAGGCGGAGAGTCTTCCGGAGCGGGAAGGGGCGGTCGTTCTCGTCGCGCATTACGAATCCGTGAGAGATTTTCCCGATCTTTTATCCCGGTTTGCGCCGGATGCCCATATTATCGATGAGATTGAGAACCTTCGCCATGGTGACGACACCGTCCGAGCCCCGGTTATTTTTAATATCCCTTCCGAGTACCGCATAGGGATCAGCGCCCGAGTGCTCGTCAAAGATAAGTCCGATCTTATCGAGCCGCTGATGTGGGCGAGACGCGGGAGTTTTTCATCGCCCCAAAGCCGGGGCGAACTTTCAAGGCTTTCCTCGGATCAACTTTACGAGGCGTTGGATCCTGTCATGGTGCGCTGGAGGCTGCGCAATGTGCTGCCGGAGTTGGGGGAGGTTCGGGAGATCAGGAAGATCATCCCTTTGAGCGATGAACAAACTCAGGTGATTCAAGCCATGCGTCAAGATTTTGTCGGTTGGAAAGGAACCTACGCGCGAGAGGATATCGTCACGACCGCAGACCATCCCTTTCCCCGTTTTGACTTGGAAAGACGCGCTTGCGTGGACCTGTCCCTGGTGTTGCCTTCCCGGGAGGGGAGAGACTATACGTCCGAGTCTCCTAAAATCCGGGAAGTGGACGACATTATCGAGAAGGAAATCAGGCAAAACGGCAAAGTGGTCATCCTGGTGGATTTTGTCGAAGAAGTGGAGCGATTGGTTGAGCGCTACGATCGGCGTTTCGGCCGGGGTTTTAGTGTGGGGATCACGGGGGGAGTCGCAGACCCTAAAGAGCGGGCTGAAAAGATCTTTAAGTTCCGCAGCGAAGAACGTCCAGGGATATTGATAGGAACCCCGCGGCTTCTGGGATCCTCCATCAATCTTTTCCAGACCCCAGGAAGCAATTTTCATATTTCCACACTGGTTCGTTTGAGCCGTCCTTGGCGCGTGCTGGATGATGCGCAGCGATTGCAAGGAATAGGCCAGACCCATCCGGTCACGGCGCACACGCTGATCAGCGAGTTTCCGGAAAAGCGCGAAGGCGCTCAGATGACCGTGGAAGAATCTCAGGAAAGGCTATTAGGGAGCGAAGCAAGACTATTCAGTCATGTGATCGACGGGGATGCCTTGGTCGATGAAGCGGCTAAGCGCCGGGTCGCCTCCGCCCTTGAGACGTTATTGCCGGCGGCAGTCCCGGCCGGCGGAGAACAAGCCGGTCCTCCAGGAGCCGGGGAGGCAAAGGCAAATCCATCGGCCGGCGCGCGGCAGGCGAAGAGCGCCCCGGGGGGAACGAGGTCGGGGGGAGAATTATTGGAAGGCGCGCTTGAGCTTTCGAAAGATTTATTGGAAACCGCGCATCAAAAAATCCTCGACCAACCGAACCGCGGGAAAGAACAAGCCTGGTTGGCCAGGCACCAGAGGCGCGATTTCCATTTCATGAGAGATGACGAGGATTACGCTCGATTTCTCGGCAGATTGAAGCAAGAGGGGCTGGTGATTGTCGCCTTTTTTATCACCGCGGTCACGCCGGAAAGAATTTATTTTAACACTCGTTTGATGAAACGCCTCTCAGACCCCGAGTTATTTCAGTATTACACCTGGCTTCAAAAAATGCTGGAAACCGTTCGAGAGAACCAATTTCCATTTGACAAGGAAGGCGTTCTCCAAAAGGCCCGCGATTTATACGGAGAAATTTCGAGAAAGTTGATCGAGGCAAACCGACAAACAAGCCCGCCTCCATTTCCGGATTCTCAGTTTCGGGCTCACGAAGGAAGTGTATATCCTGCCGTCCGTCCGTTCCGTCTGGCGGGCGTCTTGAATCAGCTTTCCCTTGGGCTTCCGGAAAAGCTCGAAATTATTTCCCTTTACCGCCGGTTGGGATTTCCGATGATAGACGAAAGCGAGCTTTTGGAAACTTCCGTAACCGCCGTCGAGAAAGAGACGCTGGATCGTCTTAAACGTTTCGCATCCGCATTCCAAAAGGCAAAAGACATCACGGTTTCTTTTGATAACAGCTCTTTGAAGACCTCCTACACATTTCGCGAAGCGGGCGCTTCCTTTGAACTGGATGCCTTGGCCGGCGGTATTTTACATGGACGATACACGGATGAGGACGGCCGTGGGCGACCCTTGCCCCTGTTGGCCGGCCCGGATTCCATAGAGTACAAAGGTTCTTCTTATTACCGGGCCCGGCTGGGAGAGGCCTACCGGGCGTTGACGCGGGCTATTTTTGAAAAATTCCCTGTTGAACCAGACACGGTGAAATTCGGAGGGGCATGGCTTCGGATCGGCAACCGTTTTTTCACAAAGAGCGGGGATCCTCCGGATTCCAGGGCGGAGCCCATGGAAGCGGCGGATCTCTGTTTCTTCTTGAACAATCTTGGTTTGGAGGCGCGGGAAGAAGGCGAGCAGCGGATCAGGCTGGGCGGCAAGGTCGTAGTTTCAATGAAAGACGAGGCCCCGACACTGGCGCGATTAATAGGGGAGGCCGTCAACGAAAAATTCGGCGCGCGGCCGGCGGGGGAGCTTGCGATCAGCCCTATCTTGGAAAACGTCGAGGACGAAAAGGGATCGAGAGCGGCTCTTGATCGCCGGGAGTTTTTGTGGGGCTTGGTCGGTGGCGGCTTGGCGGCCGTTGGAACAGGTCTTGGCGCCGGCGCCTTGAGATTTCTTGTCCGGCGGGAAAGGTCGTCCAAACCGGAGGGCGATCCGCCTGTCCCCGCGGCGGAAGTCCCGCCGCCGGCCCCCGGGATTGATTTCGGAGAGGTCGGGGACGCGTATTTCAGGAAACTTTTGGAGGACAGGAAATCTCTCGAGGAATTTTTCAGGACCATCGAGCCGGTGATCGCGCCCTCTCTGGGGGAGCGGGGGAACCAAGAGAAGCTGGTTCGCCGCGCGCGGTTTCTGGCGCATCTTTTGGCGGCGATCGAGATGGTCGAGAACCGCAATGGAGAATCCCGACAGGTGGAGGGGGAGGCGCTGGGCCGCTTCCAGATTCAGTACGGTTCGGCGGCGGATTATGCCGAGCGTCCCTATTTTCACAAATCCGAAATCAGCCTGAGGCTCATCCATTTTTTTATCAATCAACGGTGGATCGACCCGGCCCTCATGAGAAACCTTCGCTTCGCGGGGGCCTTTCAAAGAAGAACCAAGGGTTACCTGCCTCTCGAGAGCGCCGATGAATCGGTCAAGGCCGCCCTGATGGACATGAAAAACGATTCCCTCCAGCGGCTCATCGTGCGTCTCATGATTTTCTTCGACAAACCGCTCGAAACGCCCGACCAGGCCATGGAGTGGTACAAAACTATTTTCAACCCCGCTCCGGGCAAGACGCCCTACTACCGGTTTTTCGCGGCATGGACGATCTTGAGCGACGTCTACGACCGGCCCCTGGCCGAAGTCGCCGGGGACTGGAGGGATCTCTCGGCGAGGTTGCGGCGGAAAGAGAGGGAGTTGGATGAAACCTATGGCCAGGCGAAACGCGCTTGGAGGGGGGCCTGGGCCCGGATTGTGGCCGCCCGGAAATTATTGGAGCCAAAAAACAGCGCGTCGCTCACGGCCGCGCGATGCAGGACCCAGATCAACGTTCTCAGCACGCAGGACGGAATCCTCAGGGCATGGATGGAAACGGGGCGGGAGAAGCAGGGCCCGGAAGAGAGCGCGTTCAACGGGCGGGAACAGTATGAGATCCGGGCCACGTGTCTCCACCGTGACTTGCGCGCGGCGCGCGAGGAGATGCGCAGGCTCAGAGAGGCGTTCCAAAAGGCGCGGGGACCCCTCGAGCTCAAGGAGGCCGGAAGGAATAAAAAATCCTTCGCGCCCGCCAAGCGTGGAACGAGGTCGGCAAGCGTCTTGTCGCCGCTCGTCCAACCCGCCGATCGGAGGCCGGCGGAGACGTGGAAGTCTCACTTGGACCGGCTCAGGCCCTTTGCGACGGACAAAAGAGGGGTGTTTGATTCCCAAGCGCTGCCGGCGACGGAAGGCGCCTTGCGTTTTCTCGTCGGCGAGATGAGGAAATCGGAGAAGGTTTATGTCGATGCGATAGGGCCCGAGGCGGAGCGTCTCTTGTCCGGAGAAACTCATTTACTGGACCTTCTCGTCGCGATGGAGCCGGCGGTCGCCGACTGGGCGAAAAAAGAAAAACAGCCGGTGGAGGCGACCAAGCTTTTTTACCAATGCCTCAAGACGGTTTACAAGTCTTTCATAGCCCTGGCCCATGAAAAGGAAAACGGCGCCGCGCGTAAAGATCATTACGAGAAAGCGCATCCTCTGATCAAGCTTGCCGTTTCTTTCGGGGCGAAGGCGCCGACGGGTTTTGGCCCGGAAGAAAAAGTTTTTTTGCAGATCGACCTGGCCCAAAGCTTTTCCCATCTGAAGAATTACGAGGAGGCCGACCGTATCGGCGAGGAATTGCAGCGAGGACGTTTTGGGACGCTCGGGACCCACCGGTTGCGGGAGGTCCTGAATCTGCGGGGGTATATCCGGATCGGACAGGCCCGGCGG
>JACPAX010000013.1 GCA_016180585.1 Candidatus Omnitrophota bacterium
CACCTCTTCCGGCAGGGACAGATAAAAACACACCCAACGCGCGTTTTTGAAAGAAACGAGCCCGAAAAGCTTGTCCCCAATCAGGCGGCTTTTTTCCCGTCGTTCGAAGGGAGACTGGCGTTCAAGAAGAGCCCCGATGCGGCGTCTTAAGTCGTCCTTTGAAGACATGGCTGAATCCGTGGCTCAAACCCCGAAAAATACCGCTTTAGAAAATTTACAAGCCATTTATTTATATGGACTTAAGACAATTCTCGCTGAGATGAAAAAACAAACCGGAAAACGCCGGGGGTTATTATATCACACGGCTGACCCTCCCCCCAAAATTTATCTTGACCACCAGTGGTCTATGATCCGGGATTTTGACAAACTCCCTGCCATGGAGTAGACTTGATTTGAAGACTATGAAGAAAAGAAACTCTTAGCGTAAGAGTGAGGGACTCAAGATGAAAAAAATGGCGTTGGTCTTCTTTGCGGCAGTAGCGATATGGCCCGTCCAAAATTCTTTTTCCGCGGACGACGTGAGCGTCAAAACCGTCGGATACTACCCTTCCCCGGAGGGGGATTATCAAAAACTCCGCACCACCGACCAGACTCTTCTGGCTACCGACTCGGCCAGCTCCACGGCCCAGGTGGGGATCGGGACCCAAACTCCAGGCAGCGACGTCAAGCTCGACGTCGCCGGGAAAACGAGAGTCACGGGACTCCAGATCGCCGACGGGACGGAAGGATACAACAAAGTGCTTGTCAGTGACGAACATGGAAATACCCGGTGGGCCACCCTCTCAACCGGCGGGTCCGCAACGCAGACTTACGACCTGAAGGTCACGCCTGTGCCCGGCGCGTGGTTCCTAAACAGCGACACACGGTACTACAACGACTTCCACACCGCGCAAAAAATTTGCGACAGTTTCGAAAATCAGACGGTAGTAAGAACCTGGGGGGTTACTCTTGTGCAACTCGGACACAGCAATATCAAGACGCGCTTCTGGGATGTGAGGGGAAATCGATGGATGGAAACGGCCATTGGACTGCCTACCCACGATCATATCGAATTCATCACCTGCTCGGATTCCGGGTCCGAGTCCATCTCCATCACGTGATGACTGTCAGATATTGAAAGGATAGTGCGAGGCGCCGGGCTTGGATTTCTTGTGCCGGCGCGCTTCGTCGAGCAGGCTTTTAAGCGTCATCTCCGATAGGCCTTTTTCAATCAGACTATAAAATTTCATCCAGAAAAATTCATTGGCGATCTGGACCTCGTCGGCGCCGTGGCCCGATGTCGTTTTTGAATTTTCTTCGACAGGTTCTCTCCCATTCAACATCCCAAATAAATGATCCAACGGTATCTCCGACGGCTTTTTGGTCAACGCATAACCGCCCTGCGGGCCGCGCACGCTCTTGACGAGCCCTTTTCGCTTAAGAGAGTTTAGGATTTGTTCAAGGTACGCGACGGAGATCCCCTGGTTTTTAGCAATTTGTGACACGGGGAGCGATCCCTGCCCGAAACGGCTCGCCAGCACCAGAACCGCTCTGAGACCATACCGCGTGCGCGTGGAGAACTTCATTTTATTGCTGCGTCGCCCGGATCTTGACGATTTGGAGCTCCGCCTTGATCTCCTGGAGCTCTTTCAAAATCCGATCGAGTTTTTCTGAATCACTCTCCGCGAAAACCGTGGCTAAGGGCGCCGCGACAAACAAAACTACTAAAAATACGGTGAAAAATTTCTTCATCGAGTCTTCCTTTCTTTTCGTCCGGAAAAATTCCGAATCAGGCCCACGGTGCCCCAGACGGACAAGGCCAGTGCCGCGCCGACGGCTATCCCCACGGGTTCAAAAGGCAGAGGGACCAACTTGATCCTGAATACCCAGTCCGTCCCCCGGTAACCCGCGAGAAACGCCAAGGCCGGCAACCCTATCCAGACAACGCTAAAACGAAACAAATCGCCCTACCTCGCGCTGTCCCCGGTGACCGACTCGACCTTGATGCCTCGGGACTCCAGAAATTTGACCCCGTCTTGCAGGTTTTTCTCCGTGCCTTCAAGCTCCAGCGTCATCTCGCCGACGGTCTCGGTGACGCGGGCCTTGCGGATATTGGGCATGATGTCGAACTTCTTGGCCATCGTGAACACGGCGGGCTCTTTGATCTGGTCCGGCGGGAATACGAGCATCACGCGCTTTTTGACCGTCTGGGCCGCAGGTCCGCCGACGCTTTGATGGCGGGCGCCCCCAGCGATAGCGGGAATGATTGAAATGTCGTCTCCGGGCTTGAGAGGCGTGTCCTGACCCTGCAGGAAACGGATGTCCTCCTCGTTCACGTAAATATTCACGAAGCGGCGCAGCTTGCCCTCATTGTCGCAAATCCGCTCCTTGATTCCCGGGTGTTGCTTCTCGAGTTCGGCGAGCATCGCGTTGATCGAGGACGCTTCGCAATGCACCTCGCTTTGGTTGGCGGTCAACTTCTGCAAAGGGGTCGGGATTCTCACTTTTACCGGCATTAGACTCTCCTTCTCTTTTCGGATAACATCGGGCGACGGACTTCCTCCCCTTACAAAGGGGAGGTGGTCGCCTTCGGCGACCGGAGGGGTCATTTCGGATTAACCTCCCCGTTCCCCTCCTTCGTAAGGAGGGGAAGAATTGTCACCCGTCGCTGTTTATAGATTATTTTATCTAGTCTGCCAAACATCTTCTTTTATCTTCGCTTCCGTCCTCAACGTTTTCTCAAATGATTCGACCGTCGGTTTGATCTGGTACGGTTTGCCGATGTGCTCGCTGACGGCTTCCTGGGTTTTCAGCCCGTTTCCGGTGACGCAGATGACACAGGACTCGTGCTTCGGGATCGCGCCGGTCTCGATGAGTTTTTTGGCCGTGGCCACGGTGACGCCGCCGGCGGTCTCGGTAAAAATGCCCTCGGTGCGCGCGAGGATCTTGATCCCCTCGATGATTTCCGGGTCGGTCACGCACTCGGCCCGGCCGCCGCTCGCTTTAATCGCGTCCAGCGCGTACGGCCCGTCGGCGGGGTTGCCGATCGCCAGGGACTTGGCGATCGTCTTGGGCTTCACGGGCTTGAGGATATCGCTTTTTTCCCTGAACGCCGTGACGACCGGCGAGCAGCCCTCGGCCTGCGCCGCGTAGATTTTGGAATCGGCCTCGTCGACGAGGCCGAGTTTTTTGAATTCGTTGAACGCCTTCCAGATTTTCACAAGGAGCGACCCGCTCGCGACGGGGACGACGACGTGCCGCGGCGTTTTCCACCCCAGCTGTTCCATCACCTCATAGCCGTAGGTCTTGGACCCCTCGGCGTAGTAGGGGCGGATATTGATATTGACGAAGGCCCAGCGGTACCGGGCCGCGATCTCCGCGCAGAGGCGGTTCACGTCGTCATAGTTGCCCTCGACGGCGACCAAATTCGGCGCGTACGTGAGCGAGCCGACGACTTTCCCAAGCTCCAGGTCGGCGGGAATGAAAATAAAACGGTTGAGTCCCGCCCAGGCGGCCTGCGCGCTCACCGAGCCCGCGAGATTTCCCGTCGACGCGCAGGCGACCGTGCTGAACCCAAGCTCTTTGGCCTTGGTCAGCGCCACCGCGACCACGCGGTCCTTGAAAGACAGCGTCGGATGACAGACCGAGTCGTCCTTGAGGTAGAGCTCTTTCATCCCGAGCTCGCGGCCGAGGTTTTCGGCGCGAAAAAGCGGCGTGAACCCCGCGTGAAAACCGACGGTGGGGGCGCCGTCGATCGGCAGAAGGTCCCGGTAACGCCAGATGCTTTTGGGGCCTTTTTCTATCTTTTCGCGGGAAACGGCGGCCTTGATCCGGTCATAGTCGTAGTCCACCTCAAGCGAGCCGAAGCAAAACTCACAGACATAGAGCGCCTCGGTCGGGTAGAGACGATGGCATTCCCGGCATTTCAAACCTTTGACGTAGCTCATTCATTTTTCCTCTGGCGACGAGCCCTTTCCTCCCCTTACGAAGGGGAGGTGGTCGCCTTCGGCGACCGGAGGGGTCTTGGTCTCACCTCCCCGTTCCCCTCCTTCGTAAGGAGGGGAAGAATTGTCACCCGTCGCTAGGTTAAAATCGAATGACAACTTTTGGGAGTCTAGCACTTTTAAGGGGCGCTTTCAACCGGACTATCCTCCCCTAAGAGGTCTGGCTCAAAAAGGGTTGAAAGCTCGGGTTCTTTTTTTAGAAAGCCCGCCTGAAAGGCGGCCTGGGCCTGGGCCAGGACCGACTCTTTAAGCATTTCGGGGCTGAAGCGGATTCGCGCCCAGGCGGACTCCAAAATCTCCGCCGGGATGGGCTTATGCGTTTCTTTTTTGATTTCCTTCCCCACGGCTTTTTTGGCTTCCTCGGGGTGCGCGTTGATCCATGAGGTGATTTCCGCGTGGGTCTTCAGAAAACTTTTCACGATCCCGGGATGTTCCTCCAAAAATTTCCTCCGCACGATGACCACCGTGGTCGCGTATTTTCCCCCCGGCCAAAGAGAGGCCTCGTCCAGGAACACTTTTCCGCCGGCCGTTTGCTCGAGAATGGACACCCACGGCTCCACCGTCCAAGCCCCGTCGATTTCCCCTTTGAGAAACAGCGTGACTTGGTCGGCGTTGGCGACGGGAATCGCCTGCACGTCGCCGCCGGTTTCCTTGAGCTCAAGACCCCGGGCCTTGAGCCACGAGCGAAGCGCCACGTCCTGCGTATTTCCAAGCTGGGGACTGGCGATTTTCTTTCCATGAAAATCCGCGGGCGTCTCGATGCCCGCCCCGGCGCGCACCACCAGCGCCGCGCCGCCGGAAGCGGCCCCCGCCACGACACGCAGGGCGTCCCCCTGCGACTTCACGTAGCCGTTGACCGCCGGACTCGGGCCGATATAGGCGATGTCGATTTGCCCGGCAAAAAGAGCCTCGATCACCGAGGGGCCGGCGTTGAAAACACTCCACTCGACCGGTCCCAGATTCTTTTCGAAAAGTCCGTTCGCGTGCCCGACAAGCGCCTGCGCGTGCGTGAGGTTCGGAAAATGTCCAATACGGACTTTTGTCCGTATGGGGTCCGCCGACGCTTTAGTGGCGGACCCAATTAAAACCAATGTAATCACCAACCAAATTAACTTTTTCATGCCTTCTGAAGCCCCCAAAGCCGCCGGACTTTTCTCTCCGCGACGCCGAACACGACGCCGTCCATCGTCACGCCGATCGCGACGATCACGATCATCACCGCGATCACCTGGCTCATGTCATTGAGCTCGCGGCCCATGTTGAGGAGATGCCCGAGCCCCATGCTGACGAAAAGGATTTCTCCCGCCATCAGCGAGCGCCACGCAAACGACCAGCCCTGCTTGAGGCCCGCCAGGATCGACGGGAACGCCGCAGGAAGGACGATGTGCCAGAAAAGACCCGCGCCGCGGGCGCCCATGTTCTCGCCGGCCTTCAGATAAATCGGCTGGATGTTCTTCACGCCCCCGTCGGTCGCGATCGTGATCGAAAGAAGCGACCCCATCACGACGACAAACGTGATTGCCGACTCGCTCAATCCGAACCAGAGGATCGCCAGCGGCAGCCAGCAGATGCTCGGCAATGTCTGGAGACCCACGAAAAACCCGCCGACCGTCTCATCGAGCGCCCGGACCTTGCCGATCGCCAGCCCCAGAAGCGTCCCGAAAAACATCGAGATCGCGTAGCCGATCACGAGGCGCCGAAGGCTCACGCCTATCGCGACGAGAAAAGTCTTATTCTCGAACCCGTCGGCCAGCGTCTCGAGCACCTGCCCGGGGGACGGGAAAAGATACTGCGGCCAAAGCCTCAGCCTGAAAAAAAACTCCCACACCGCGATGAGGAGCGTGTAGAAGACAATCTGTCTGGTTATTTTCAATAAAAAATATTTTCCCATTTCTCCCAACTCCGAACTCCCGGCTCCGAACTAATCAGCCGATGTTGAAATACGGCTCCACGCTCAGGTAATGTTCCCCGGAGTCTGGAAAAATGACGACGAGGGTCTTGTCGGGCCCCAGCGCCCTGGCGACCTTAAGCGCCGCGACGCAGGCCGCGCCGCTCGAAAGACCGACGAAGATCCCCTCTTCGCGCGACAGGCGCTTGGCCATCTGGTAGGACTCCTGGTCCTCCACCGTGACGACCTCGTCGAGGATCTCGCGGTTCAAGACCTCCGGCACAAACCCCGCGCCGATCCCCTGGATCATGTGGGGGCCGGGCTTGCCGCCCGAGAGCACGTTCGAGGTCTTCGGCTCGACCGCGACGATCTTGATCTTGGGGTTGTGTTTTTTCAGGACCTCGCCGACGCCGGTGATCGTGCCGCCGGTGCCCACGCCCGCCACAAACGCGTCGATCACGCCGTCCGTGTCGCGCAGGATTTCCCTGGCCGTGGTCTTGCGGTGCATCGCGGGATTGTCCGGGTTCATGAACTGCTGCGGCATGACCGCGTCCTTCATCGTCGCGACGATCTCGCGCGCCTTCTCGACCGCGCCGATCATTCCTTCTTTCGCCGAGGTCAGGACGACCTGGGCGCCGAAGCTTTGCAGGATCTGAATCCGCTCCTGGCTCATTCCGTCGGGCATGGTCAAAATCACCCGGTAACCCTTGACGGTCCCGACGATCGCAAGGCCTATCCCCGTGTTGCCGCTGGTCGGCTCGACGATCACCGACCCCTCTTTCAGGACCCCGCGCTTCTCGGCCTGCTCGATCATGTTGAGCGCGATCCGGTCCTTCACGCTCCCACCGGGGTTGAATTTCTCAAGCTTCGCCAAAATCGTCGAGGAACGGTTGCCCGCGAGTTTTTGAAGCTTCACCATCGGCGTATTCCCGATCAGACTCAAAATCCCGTCATTCGATTTATCGTTCATAGCCCCTCCGCCCATGTAAAACACAAACTCCACGTGGTCCCCCGCTTTGAGCGGGGTGGCGTCATAGTCCAGTTTCTGCAAAATCGTTTCGTTCACCTCCACCGTGACGAGCTCCGGACGGACCTTCCATTTGAGAAGGAGATCCGAGACGGTCATGCCGGCCTTGACTTCGCTGTCCTTGCCGTTCAATCTGATTTTTATCGTTTCGGTCTTCGTATCAGACAATTTTGATTTCCTCCTCAGCGACCATTTCGTCTTTTATTTTAAACGACCTCAATACCGGCCGGTCCAAGTCTGAAAGCGACACGATGAGATAGCTCGCGTCGGGATAAAACGCGAGCCGCCGATCCTTCTGGGACGGAGCGGCAACGCTGGCCACGTGCGAATGAAAAATACCGTTCATCTCAAGGCCCGCGGTCCTCATTTTTTTAAAGACCTCGAGCTGTTCCCTGGGGTCCATGAAATAGCTGATGCTGGACTCGTCCGCGTTGCGCATCGGGAAGAATTCGCTGACCTCCGATCGGGCAAGACCGGCCAAAATCCCGCACGCCTCGTTGGGGTAGCCTTTCTTCGCGTGCTCAATCATCCGGTCATAAATTTTGCGGGGGAGCGTGATCATATATTGCTCCCGACGTTGCGGTCCACCGGCACGAGAACACCGCTCTTCGAGAGCTCGTAGTCGGTGTCAAGCTCCTGTCGCGCCACTTTCTCGATCTCGTCCTTGAGCGAGCTCATGATCCTGGCCTGCAGCGCCAGAAGCTGCGGGTCCTGCTCCCGCCGGGGGCGGGGGACATGAATCGGGTGCTCTTTTTTAATCATGCCGGGCCGGGCCGAGATCTCGAGCACGCGGTCCGCCAGGAACGTCGCCTCACGGACGTTGTGGGTGACAAAAAGCACCGTCTTCTTCGTCTTCTGCCAGATCTCCTGAAGCTCCACCTGAAGCATCTGCCGGGTCTGGGCGTCCAGCGCCGCGAAGGGCTCGTCCATCAGAAGCACCTTCGGATCCATCACGAGCGCCCGCGCGAGCGCCGCGCGCTGGCGCATGCCGCCCGACAGCTCATGCGGGTGGGCGTTCACGAACCGCGCCAGATGCACCATCTTGATGGCCTCGAGGGCGCGGTCCCTTCTCTCTCTTTCCGGCACGCCCGCAATTTTCAGGCCAAACTCGACGTTGCCGAGCACCGACAGCCACGGAAAAAGCGCGGCCTCCTGAAACACAACGAGGATGTCCCTCGAGGTCCCCTCGACGATCTTGGAATCGACGAACACCTCGCCTGAATCGGGAAACTCAAGGCCCGCGATGAGCGAGATGAGCGTCGATTTTCCGCATCCCGACGGGCCGATCACGCAGATAAACTCGCCCTCCTCGATCGTGAAATTCACGTCGCGCAGGACCTGCACGCGCTGGCCCTTTTGTTGGAAACTCTTATGGACGCGTTTTAGGACGACTCGCATTGACTGAGTTCCTCACCGGAGGCAGGAGGCAGGAAGCAGGAAGTATGAGGCATGAAGTATGAGGCATGAGGCATGAAGTATGAGGCATGATAGGAGAGACGCCTCTTCGTGCTTCGTGCTTCATGCTTCGTGCTTCATGCTTCGTGCTTCATGCTTCGTGCTTCATGCTTCATGCTTCATGTTTCGTGCTTCATGCTTCATGCTTCATGCTTCGTGCTTCGTGCTTCATGCTTCATGTTTCGTGCTTCATGCTTCATGTTTCATGCTTCATGTTTCTTTCTTCCCAACATGCAGTCCGCACTCTTTATGCCCTGGGTCTTCCCACCACCAGCGGCCGGCGCGGATGTCCTCGCCGGGTTTCACCGCGCGCGTGCACGGCGCGCAGCCGATCGAGGGAACCCCCAGGTCATGGAGCTTGTTGTAAGGGACCCCGTTCTTGCGGATATAGCTCCACACGTCTCCTTGAGTCCAGTCGGCGAGCGGATTCAGCTTGAAGAGTCCGCCGTTCGCCTCATCAACCTCTATCTTATGGACGCCGGCGCGCGTGACGGCCTGTTCGCGCCGGAGACCCGTGATCCAGGCCTCGAGCCCCTTCAGCGCGCGGCGAAGCGGCTCGACTTTGCGGATCCCGCAGCACTCTTTGCGGTTTTCGACCGACTCCCGAAACGAATAAAATCCTTTGCCGCGCTCGAGCTCCTCGACTTTTTTTGCGTCCGGAAAATAAGACTCCACGCGGACCTTGTACTTGGAGCGGACGCGGTCCATCACCTCGTAGGTCTCCTCGTTCAAGCGCCCCGTGTCCAGCGTGAAGACGCGGACCCGGGGCTCAAGCCGCACGAGCATGTCGATCAGGACGACATCCTCGGCGCCAAACGAGGAGGCCAGCGCGATCTTCGACGCGGGAAAATTCTTCAGCGCCCACTGCAGAAACGCGACCGCCGAGGCCTTTTCAAATTCTTGATTAATTTGATTTACGTCTATCATTGGATACCCCGTAGGGTCGGGCCTGTGGCCCGCCCTTCTAAGGCGACCACAAGGGTCGCCGCTACATTCATATCACGACCCACGACTAAATGGCGCTGAAATGCTCCACTTTTTTTAAAATAATCCCGCCGCCGCGGACATCATGGTCGCTGACGATCACAAAGCGCCCCGTCTCCGGAATGCGGTCAAACGTGTCAAACGCGATTGGCTTCTTCGTCGTGAGAATCAACTCGGCCACCTCGTTTTTGGCGACCTCATGCGCGTTTCTCGAAATCTCCTCGAGCGTCGAGGAGTCGATGACCTTGAGAATGGATTCGACGACGCATTCTATCTCCTGCGTGGCGATCTTTAAGATGTACCGGCCGCCCTTCTGGAGGTGCTTGGTGCCCATCCAAAAAAGGTTGGCCTGAAAACGGTCCGAGACCAGCGGCCTGTCGGAAAAGAGGCACCCGATGTCCCCGCGCTCGACAAAGACCTGCTCCTCCATCGTAAAACCGACGGACTCGCCCGCGGCCGCCCGCTTCGGAGCGGGAGAAGCCTGTCCGCCGACGCTTTGCGGCGGGTTCCATTTTTCCACCGTTCTGATTTTGGTCGACTTTCCCGACGGCAAAAACAAGACCTCGTCCCCCACCGCCGCCGCCCCCGACTCCACGCGACCCGCCAGGATCCGCCGCTTGTCAAACTTGTAGACGTCCTGCACCGGAAAGCGAAACGGCGCCTTCGAGCGGTCGTCCCGCGTCGAGAAGCCGTCGAGGATCTCAAGAATGCTCGGGCCGGCGTACCAGGGCATCTTCCGGCTTCGCGTCATGACGTTCTCGCCGCGAGTCGCGGAGATCGGGATAAACGCCGCCGGTTTCACCTGAATCGACTCGAGATACTTCCCGTAAACCTCCCGGGTCTTATTGAACACCTCTTCGGAATAATCCACAAGGTCCATCTTGTTGACGACCACCGCGATCTGGCCGATCCCCAGGAGCGACAGAAGGTACGCGTGCCGCTGGGTTTGCTCCTGGATCCCCTCCTCGGCGTCGATCAAAAGAAACGCGACATCGGCGTTGGAGGCGCCCGAGACCATGTTCTTCAAAAATTCCTTGTGGCCGGGCGCGTCGATAATCACGACGTTCCTTTTCCGGGTCTTGAAAAACATCTGGGACACGTCGATCGTGATGCCCTGGTCGCGCTCCTCCTCCAGCGCGTCCAACAAAAACGCGAACTCAAACCCCTTGCCCTGGTCCTCGCAGACCTTTTGCACGTGCTTGAGCTTCGACTCGGGGATGAACCCCGTCTCGTGCAGGAGCCGCCCGACAAGCGTCGACTTGCCGTGGTCGACGTGGCCGACCATCACGATTTTCAAAGTTTCCATGCCTACATGTACCCTTTGGTTCTGAGTTTTTGCATCGCATAGGTGTCTTCCTGGTCTTGGGCGCGACCTGCCCGTTCCGAGGTCTTGCCGGCCTTGAGTTCCGCAATAATCTCATCGACCGTGGACGCCTTGGAATCGATCGGAAACGTGCACGGGGCGCAACCGAGGCTTCGGTAGCGCTTGCCGTTTTTCGAAAAATAGAGGCTCACGACCGGGATCTTCTCGCGCCGGATGTATTCCCAGACGTTCAGCTCGGTCCAATGCAGGAGCGGATGGATCCGGATATGCGTGTTCTCGTCGAAGTCGGTCTTGAACTGGTCCCAGAGCTCCGGCGGCTGGTCCTTGAAGTCCCACTCGAAATTTTTGTCGCGCGGCGAAAACACCCTCTCCTTGGCGCGCGTCGACTCCTCGTCGCGGCGGATGCCGAGGATCAGGCCCTTGTAGTCGTACTGCTCCATGATCTGCTGGAGCCCCGCGGTCTTGAGCGCCGTGCAACAGTTAATGCGGCCCCTGGTGTGGTTCATTCCCTCGGTCAGCGCCTGTTTGTTTTGCCCGACGATGAGATTCAGGCCCCATTCCTTCGCGTAGCGGTCGCGAAACTCGATCATCTCGGGGATTTTGTAGCTGGTGTCGATATGCACGAGCGGGATGGGCACGTGGCCGAAAAAGGCCTTGCGCGCCAGCCACAAGAGCACGTTCGAGTCCTTGCCGATCGACCAGAGCATCGCGAGCTTTTTAAACTTCTTGTGCGCCTCGCGCAAGATAAAGATCGACTGGTTTTCCAGCTTGTCCAAATGATCCATGAATTTCCCGTCTTATATAACTCTTTTGATAGTGTATATATTTGAAGAAGTCTAACATATATAATCTAATCTGTCAAATATAAAGGCAAAAAAATAAGCCTTAGGATTTACGGATTCCGCCGAGGACCAGCGGATCAAAACCGGACTGCGCGAAAAGAAAATAATCCGAGGCGAGGCTCCCGGGGCCGCGCGGGGTGAACCAGCCGTGGCCGGTGTCGATCAAAACCGCCTCGCTGCCGTTCGGCCAGACCGCGTAGGGCGCGACCCGCCCCGAGGAGATGTTTTTGAAAAAGCCCCCCAGCGTCTGCACGAGGCCCCGGTACTCCTCGAGGTTCCTTCCGGCGGCCTGGGCATCGCCAAGACGCGCCCATTCCTCGGAAATGGCGAGGCGGCGAAGCGCATACTGCGAAGTCCATTCGACGGAGACCACGCCTTTCAGCGCGGTCCCCTCCACGGTCCGGGTGATGCTCGCGGATCTCACCGAGAAGCTGACGCCGACAAACTTCCCGTTTTTGTCTTTCACGCCGGTCTTCTCTCGGGCGGTGTCCAAAAAGCGCTCGACCTCCCGGAGCCGGTCCGCGCGCGTGGCGCCGAAAAATGGATCGTCCAGCATCCGGCCCATCGGCGCCCAGGTCGCCGTGTCGGTCGCGAAATCGCCGTGGGGGTCGGGCGTCCATACCCCGCCCGAGGAATGCTCTCCCCGGAAAAACGCGTGCTCGTTTTTATCGACCATTTTCCGCTTCAAATAATCCCAGATGCGGTCCGCCGTGTTTTTGTATCCGGAGTCCCCCGTCACCTCGTACAGCATGTCGAAAAACCGCAGTTCGCTGAGGTTATTTTCCGTGGACTTCGTGTTCCAGTAAAAAGACCGGTCGAAGCCGTTGGCGTCCCCATAGTACTGCCCCTTAGGACCCATCCGAAGGCCGCCGTCGGCGTCCTGGAGCAAAACCAGAAACGCCGCCCTTTCCTTCGCAAAGGTGAGCCAGGCCGGGTTCGGCAGGCGCCGGTAGTTCTGAAGCGCCGCCAGGCCTATCCACGCGTTCGGCCCGCCGTGCGCGCTCCAGTCCCAAGTCTCCCACCAGTTGCCGGTGAATCCCTTGATCCGGATATCGTTCAGCACGGCGCCGTTGGGGCTGAAATCGCCGTTACGCGGCTGGACCTGGGGCCGGTCGGCCGTCGCGGGGCCGCGGGAATTGGACGCGTAGGCGCCCAGCACCTTCGCGGCGTTGGGCCCAAAATCCAGCATCGCCAGAAGCGCCATGTCGTAAGTGAAAGTCCCGTAGGGATTGTCTCCCAGATGGGAATTGGTCAGCCCCGACACCGCGTTGGCGGCCTGAAGATAAGGGGCCAGATACGGAGCGTTTTCGGGCGCCCGGAGCCGCTGCGACGGAGTCAGGCGGTACTCCACCCATTCGTAAGCGCCGGCGGCCCAAACCTTGTATTCCCCCATGCGACTTAGGTCGGCGCGGGCGTCGGCGGAGACGCGCCAGCGCCGGATTTCGAAATCCAGACGCAAGGACGCGTCGGCCGTCACATGGATGGCCTGGCCGGTCTCAAGGTTCACGGAGTATTCCAGCACAGCGCCGTGGCTCACCGTAAGAGAAGAGGGTTCTTTTGCCTGCGAACTTTCGTATTGAAACGAAAAAACGGTCTTGTCCGCGTCTTCCAGTCTGATCTCCAGCAAACGGCCGTCCGGGTCCGAGATCGTCGTCTGGACGACGGTCTGGGCGCCGGAAATAAAATCGGTGGCGACCGTCCCGGAGGCGGTCTTGACCTCGCGGCGGATCCGCTGTCCCGAAGCGTCAAAATATTCCAGGATCACCCCGCCTCGGCCGTCCGGGTATTCTCTGGAGACGACCCTCGCCTGATAAAATCGCTGTCCGCCCGAGACGGGCTCTTTCCAGATCGGTTTTCCGGCCGCGGCCTGCGCTCCGGACGCCAGCGGCTTCCACGCCCCATCCACGGCATCCTTGTAAAAAAGGTCGTAAGTCCTAGTCTCTAGGGGATAAAAAAGGCCGTCGGACCCGCTCGGCGTGGGTTCGTCGGCGAAAATTCCCACTTTTCCCGCGCCGACGAGGCGGATGGACAAATGGACGGGCGGCGCCACAAAGGCCGGGGCGGCGCCTTGAGAAGTCATCAGAGACAGGGGCGATTCGGTCGAGGTGGGGATGAGTCTTTGCAAACCAGACTCCCAGTCATTTCTGCGGGCCATCCGGTCCTGAAGACTCTCCGCGGTTTTCCTGAGAGCGTCGGGGGTCTTTCTGGCTTCCGAGATTTTTTTCGCGGAAGCGGCGCGCGGACTCTCGGCCCAAGCGGCGGACGGTGCGGCCATCGCCAGCGCCAAGCAGAAAGAAAAAGCTTTAAAAGTTTTCTGAAAAAGCCTCAGATGCAAGGCGCGAGGAAGCGAGCGCGGAGGCGCTATGGGAATAGCGCCGCACAAGTAAGCGACCGAGCAACGCAGCAGGTGAGGCTTTTTCAGAAAACTTTTAATAAGGCGTTGTGAGAAAAGAGCGCTCTTTTCCATGGGTAAGCAAAGTATACCCGACGACGCAGGCCTTTTCAAGAGACGGAAACTGGGGCAACTGGAGGAAAAATGGGAATGATTTCTGTCTGGTTTTTCTCAACACTTTTCAAGGTTTTTGTGGCATAATTCAGGATGTGAGCGACACAATAGCCAAAACAAAATATAGGAATAACTTCACGATTGCTCTCTATCCGGATGGCAAGAAATGGGTCGCGCACAATTTGACTCTGGATATTGTTGGGGTTGCATCCTCTCGTAAGAAAGCCATACAAGAAATGAGACAATTGACAGAAGGGCAGCTAAGTTTTGCCGTCAGAAACAATATGACGGAAACTATTAATCGCCCGGCCCCGGAAAGATTTTGGAAGATGGTGGCAAGAAAAATCAATACAGAAATAATCGCAGAATTAACCAGTCACACTCATGAGTGTAAACCTAGTGAATTTCATAAATTGGTAGCTTCTTCTCCCGTTTACGATTTGGGCGCTAGTCCCCGCATTGCCCAAGCAAGATAAGCCTCTCAAGCAAAACGCTCTCAGAAAGCTCTTAAAAGCTCACAAAATAGTCTTATTGGAGACAGGGAATTCAGGGTCTCATAATATTCAGTTGGTTGGTTACGATAAAAAGGGGATCCAACAGATCTACCCAATTCCAAATAAAAAAGAATATGACCGTAACTATACCCGCGCTATCAGAGACAGATTCGGACTTACCTCGCAAGAATTTTACAAGTAAGACGACCACTCCATCTTATCCCCGCGCAACCCGGCAAGCCTTGTCCTCACTTTGTCTGCCTCCGTCCCTGCTCTCTACCCTTTTCTTTGGGTAGTCAGGTCTCTTCACTCTCGCTAACAAACCAACGACGGAGGGTAGGGCGGACTTTTAGTCCGCCTAAATCAGGTGGCTTACAAGAATCCCATAATAGGAAGTGCGGTAAGTAAAGTATCATTGCGAGGAGGAGCGAAGCGACGACGAAGCAATCTCTGCCAGAGAGATTATGGTTCGACTTCGCTCACCATTCTGAGCTTGTCGAAGGACTTCGCTCCCTTCGGTCGCTCGCAACGACAAAGGTAACGTGACTTATCGCGTTTGCTATAGTTGGGTTACCTTTACCAGCTTGACTGGATGCCACCGTTTGGAGGACAGTTGACTTGCGTACGGCACGCCGCGCCCCGGCCGTGGTCTGATGATTCTCCTCTTGATTCCGCCCAAAGGCCGGAATTAAAATGCTCGCAGGAGATGGCGCCGTTATGTCCGTTCGCATCGCCACACTGAATGCAGATCTCACAATCCGGTACCGTGCTGCCGGTGTCGCTCACCCAGCGCGGCGAACCGGAATTGGGATTGGCCAGCCAGACGTCGTTGGTCGAAGTATAGCCCTCCACATCCAGCTTGGCCGATTGGGTGGCCGGCTGGTCCGTGGATTTTCCTATCCCGACATAGCCGCCGCTGACCGCCAATGCCGTATTTTCGGTGGTTTTCAGCTCTTGGTATTCCCCTTCGGGGAAGGGTGATAAGCGGTGATTTTTAAATCTTCTCCGGCGGATGAGACGCCGACAGAAAAGATGCACGCCAAAAAAGTTATCAAAAGAATTGGAGTTTTTCTCATAGAACCCCCTCTACATTTTCGCTTCCAGCGCCAGTCTAAGTATGCCTTTTCCAAGGCTCAAATTCAAGCTTTCAACCTCCGGTTTTCAACCTCCATCAACCCCAACCAACATCCCCAGCAGCACCCCCGGGGAGCGCATGCGGCGCACCCCGGGGGTTGCTGTGCCGACATCCCCGGGGGCGCTCGCTCTTAGAGGGCGAGGATCAGCGTGGAGATCCCGAAGTAAACGACCAGCGTCTGCAGGTCGCAGATTGCCAGGACCAAAGGCCCCGAGGCGATCGCCGGATCGATCCTCAGACGCTTAAAGACAAGCGGGAGCGCCAGGCCTATGAGCGCCGAAAAGATCACCGCCACCGCCATCGACGCGGCGATCGCCAGCCCCAGTCTCCGGCCGCCCGGCCAGAGAATCGCGGCGCTCCCGACCAGAGACCCGCAGATCACGCCGAGGGCGACTCCCACGAGCGCTTCGCGAAAGAAAAAAGCGCTCAAGTCCTTGAGGTTGATATTTCCAAAGAGGAGATTCCGGACGATGATGGTCGCCCCCTGGACGCCGGCGCTCTCGGAAATGCCCAGCACCACCGGCACGAAAAGAAAAAGCGCCGCCGCGGTCTCGACCGAGCTTTCGAACAGCCCGAGAATCAGCGCGCAAAGAAGCCCGCTGATGAGATTGACCATCATCCACGGCAGGCGCAGCCGCAGGATTTTCCGCGCCGAGCGCGCCTTGATCTCCTCGGCGCTGGTGCCGACGATCCTGGCGATATCCTCCTCGGCCTCTTCCTCGAAGACCTGCAGCACGTTGTTCGCGCTGATGAGGCCGACGAGCCTCTGCGCCTTGTCGACCACCGGCAGGCCCAGGTAACGGTGCCTCTGGAGGATCCTGGCCACATCGCGCTGGGACATCCCGGCCTCCACCTGCACGATGGGGCCTCTCAAGATATCCCTCACCGGCCTGTCGTGGGGGTAAAACACGAGGTCCCGGACCTGGATCACGCCCTCGAGGCGGTGGTTCCTGTCCACGACGTAGATGTAGGAAACCTTGGCCCGCCCGTCCTGCGGAAGAGAGCGCAGGTAGCGCGCCGCCTCCCCGATATCGCACTCGATGGGAACGCTCAAATACTCCTTGGCCATCAGGGCGCCGGCCGTCCCGGGCGGGTAGGAGAGGATTTCCCGAACATGCCTTGATTTCTCCGCGGGGACTTCCCGGAGCGCCTTCTCCCGGAATTCCTCGGACAGATTTCTCAGGAGATCGGCGGCCGCGTCGGTGCCGAGCCTTAGGATCATCCCGGCCAGACAATCCACCCCGAGAGATTTGGCGATTTGTTGGGCTTGGTCGGAAGGGGTACGCCCGAGCTCCGCGGCCGCCTGGCCCGGGTCGGTTTGGGCCAAATGCTTCCATTTTTCAAGGTCAGAAGGGACGCTCATGAAGTAATCCACAGGATATTCATAGTAGGTGAATAAATAAAAGTGGGGTAATTAATGTATTTAATTCAAAAAATATTCAATACAATCCCATAATTATCATTTTATATGTATAAAAGTGGTTTATAATTCCCATTTTAAATAGTTATCGTATGTTCTAGCATTATTAAATTATAAGCAGTTCAGACCAAAATAAGCTTGGCCGGGGCGAATCCATTGAAGCCGGCGGTAGCGCTGGCGCAGGAATAGGCCCCGATGTTTTTCACATACACGACGTCCCCCACGTAGAGCTCCGGGAGCTCCTCGTTGAGCGAAAGGGTATCAAAAGAATCGCAGGTGGGGCCGGCCAGAGCGCTCAAGAATTTCTGGCCACGGCGCAGGGTTTTAAACTCATAACGGCAATGGTCAAACACCATCCCCGAGAAATCCCCGTAGACGCCGTCGTTGAGGTAGTAGTAGTTCTTGTTGTTGCGGAAGGTGCGGCCGGTGACCTGCGTCACCAAGATCCCCGCGGGCCCCGCCAGAAACCGCCCCGGTTCGGCGATAAACTTCACCTGCCTGTCGAAGAGCGTCCTCATCTGGTGGTGGATCTGCGAGGCCATCCTTTCGAAATTGACCCCCACTTCATTGTCAAAATGCTGGATCGGAAAACCCCCTCCGATGTCGACGACCTTGAGGGGCATCGCGTTGTCCCGGGACTCCCTGAAAATCCCGGCGGTGATCTCGAGCGCCTGCAGGTAGTTTTCGACGTTGGTGGACTGGGAGCCCACGTGAAAGCTCACCCCCATCGGCACGAGGCCCAGGGTCTTGGCCTTGCGCAGAAGATAAAAGGCCTGCTCGCTGTCCGCGCCGAACTTGAGCGAAAGCTCCACCACGCTTCCCTGATTGGCGACTTTAATCCGGACAAGAACGTGGGCGCCGGGATAACCCTTGGCAAGTTTGTAAAGCTCAGGCTCGTTGTCAAAGGTCATGAGCCGGACGCGCCTCTTGCGGGCGAACGCGATGTCTTCGCCGGACTTGATGGTGTTGGCAAAAATGATCTTGGAGGCGGGGACACCCAGGTCCAGGACCTGCCTCATCTCGGCGGCGCTGGCCACGTCGAAAGAGGTCCCGAGCCTCATGAAGGTCCGGATCACGTCCGGGTGGGGGTTGGCCTTGATCGCGTAGTACGGCGTGACGTCGGGCAGTCCTTTGCGGAAACGCTGGAGCTGCTTTTCAAGCGCCGCGCGGCGCATGATCATGAGCGGCGTGCGATGCTTTTTAACCATCGCCCGGACCAGACTCTCGACGCCGCCGGCATCGGCCCTAGATTTTGGCTGGCTCAGGCGAAACGCCGTCACGGACATAGCACTGGAGCCTTTCGGCAGGGTCCACGAGAAACGAGGTAAACTGCCAGACATCCTCTTCCCTGATTCTGGGAATGTCGTATTTGGTGTACTTGGTGTTGAGGTGCTTGAGGGGGGTCCAGTCCACGGGCTCCGAGACAAAAGGCCCCAGATACGGGATGGCCATCTCAAGGATTCGTCGATAGTCGATGTCGTCCGGAAGGCGGAAACCGCTCCGGGGATGATCGATCATCCAGACCGCGGCCGCGACGACGGAGATCGCCACCTGCAGCGTGGTCGCGTTCTGGTGGGGCACGAGCCGGCGGGTTTCCTCGATGTCGAGGAGGCTCCCCGTCCACCACGAGCTGAAGTCGTGCCCCATGAGGAGCACGCCCAGCTCGTCGCGGCCGCCGGTAATCTCGTCATTCAGGATCCGCTGTTTTTCCTGCATTTTGAACTGCCGCATCTCAAGCTCGTGGAGCGAGTTGATCGCCGAGTCGCACGGACAATAGGCGTAGTGGACCGTCGGGCGGTAGACGGCCTCGCCGTCCTCCCACACCGTGAGCCGGTCCGAAATGCTGAAGGCCTCTCCGTGACGGATCACCATCCCCGTGATCTCGCCGCAGGGCACCCACGAACGCACCCAGGTCTTCATCCCGATCGAAGAAAGACAGATCTGGTTTTTGGGGCCGACCTTGTGGAAATAAGCCTTCCGGGGGATGTGGCGCTCATGCGTGCCCCAGCCGAGCTCCGCCGGGGCGACGCCCTCCTCGAAAAAGCCCTCGATGCTCCAGGTGTTGACGAATTCGTTGACCTCTTTGGGGCGACCCGTGATCTGCGTGTCCCGCTCGCTGATGTGAATGGTCTTCACGCCCTCGAGCCGGGCGAGTCCGGCGAAATCCCCGCCTTTCAGCGCTTTCTCGAGAGAGGCCCTGCGAGAGTCGCGCGGTTTTTCTTTGAGAATTTTTTGAGCGATGTCCGTGAGCGCGCGTTTGGTGAAATGCGAGACAAGCCCAGGGTTCGCGCCGTGGTCCACGATCGCCGTCGGGCCGTCGTTTTGGCCCCATCCCTCGATCATCTTTCGGACTTCCATGTGCCTGGCATAGAGCGTGTATTGGGTGGGGTCGTTGCGCTGGGAGTCCTTGTAGGGGTCCCACTCCTCGACGGAGGTGTTGACGTAGAGCGCCCCGCGGTCGCGGCACCACTGGAGGATCGCCCGGCACTCGATGTTCCAGGCCAGGTCGATGATCATATCGCCTGCGCCGACGTATTGGGCCAGAAGCGCCTTGTAATTTTCGGGAGTCACGCGGTCCATCACGTACTTCACGCCTTTGGCGAGAGAGTCTTTGACGCGCGCGCGGTTGTCGAGGAAATCCATGATCGTGATATCTTGAGGGGGCATGTCGATGAGCTTGAGAACAAGCGGAATCGCGCATTGCGACACGGAACCGCAGCCGATCACGAGAAGTTTTCCTTTAAATTTCACGATAAAAATCCCTCCGGATTTTGACAGCCGTGATTATCCTATCATAAGGTCATAGAATCCGGTAGGGTATCTTGACCTCCAATTCTTTTATTTTTTGGAAATCCTTGGCGTCGCGCGTGACAAGAATCAGTTCCTCGCTTTGGGCGAGCGCCGCCTGGAAAGCGTCGGGGAGTCTGAGGCGATAACGGTTCCGGATGCCGGCCGCCATGTCCGCTTCATCCGGGCCGACGGTTAGACAATCGTACTCATCCAAAAAAGCGGACACGCCTTCCCACTGCTCGCCCGCTTTGACAAGCACCTCGGCCCTCGTGATCGCCGAGATCAGCGCCTCGTCGGGTTTCAGACCCGATAGCCACTCGGTCGCCTGGGGAATGCCGTTGAGATGATCGATGAGAATCGTGGAGTCGAGAAGAAACCTGGCCGGCACTAGTCCCACTCTTCCCTGAGCTTGCGAACAAACCGGACGCTGTCGTCCTTGCCCTTCAGGAGGCCGGTTGTGTCTTTAAGCGTCTTGCGGTAATCGCTCTCCCGGCTCTTTTTTTGGAAATTCTTGATCGCAAATCTTATCGTCTGGGCGGTAGACTGGTCGTGCCGGTGGCTATACCGATCCAACCATTTTTTATCCGACTCTTCGATGGTGACAATGGTCCGGACCATGTGTTGACCTCCGCCAGAAGTATATCATATCTCCAATGCGATATCAACCTATGAAGGATACCGGTAGTGGGTCAGTTTCAAACTGCTAAATATTTTGAATGGCAACTGTATTTTTGGCAACGCCCGTCATGCGGACAGTAGCGCGGATAGAATTACCCTCTACTAAGGCGCCGATAACCAGCGTTCTGCGTTTGGCGTCAAGTTGATTCATGCCTGTAGTATGCTTGAGCGGTCATGAAAAGTAAACACAAATTTCCCGTGTTTAAGGGTTTTTTAATTTGACATTTCCCGTGTTTAAGGGTTTTTTAATTTGACATTTCCCGTGTTTAAGGGTATATTGGGGTCATGAAAATACATATTCCAAATAGCGCGTTTCTGAACAATATTGATCCCTTTATACGCAGCTTTGACCCACAAGACCCTGAAAGTCTCCAAATAACCTCTCATCCGGAGTGGGTATCAATTCATCCTCTGGTTCTTTCTATGATCGCCTCACTCGGCTTAAACGTAAAACCTGAAAATATCTCTATCAATGTTGAATCAAAGTCAAATACATACCTTGTAAGAATGGGGCTATATAAAATGCTTGGCCTTTCTAGTCCCGCTATCACAGAGCACGCCCCCGAAGGCAGGTTCATACCACTAACGCGGGTTAAAACGCAGGCCGAATTAGACACATTTATAACGGATATGCTTCCAATCCTGCACAAAGATCAGGAACAGGCTGCAACGATAGGTTATGTAATCAGCGAACTAGGCAGAAACGTTATTGAGCATTCGGAATCAAGAAACGGAGCAATCCTTTGCGCTCAAGGATATCCAAAAAGTAAAAAGATTCGAATTGGAATTGCGGACACCGGATTAGGTTTAAAGAAAACTATAAGCCGATCGCACTATGCACCAAACGATTTAGCTGCTCTTAGGTTAGCTCTGTGGCCGGGTATCACAGGAACAACGTCGAAGCCTGGCGGGACAGAGCAAAATGCGGGAGCTGGACTATTCTTCACAAGAGCGATTGCGCATGTGAATAAAGACTTTTTTGTGATCTATAGTGGCGGCGCCTTCTATAAACAGCTTACTCATAAAACAATGACAATTCATGCAGACCCCTTTGAGAGCAAAAATACAAACTCTGGAGACATGCCTCATTGGCAGGGCACGGCTGTTGGTGTAGATATTTCTTTAGATAAAACTCAGCAATACGATACTCTGTTAGCGGCAATAAGGAAAACTTACGCTGCAGAAAGAAAAACTGATACTCCCTACAAGAGGCCTAGATTTATATGAAAGAGATTTTTATTTTTGAAAAAATTGGAAAGAAAGATTTTGCTGAAAACAAAGACATTGGGCAAGAAATCCGGTTGAATGAAATTATGCCGACTCTCTTAAAGAATGAGGAAGTGATTTTAAATTTTTCAAATGTAGATCGGGCATCACAGTCATTTATTCATTCTCTTATAAGCGATCCAATAAGAAAACTTGGAGTAGAAAAAGCTCTAAAACTTATAGCTTTTAAGGCTTGCAATGATAACCTGAAGGGAATAATTGGTATCGTTTTAGACTATATGCAGGACGCAATAAATCGGGGGAAAGAAACGAAAGAATAAATTACTTAGACCCTCTTTTTTGAGCGGCTTTTTTTGCAATCTCCCTTCGTCTTTCGATAGAGGGGTGAAGCAATAGGCGGGCTATTCAAACTGACCCACCACCGGGATACCCGGTCAACCCTCGCGGATCGCGGGGGGTTTGGGTTTCCAGCGTTTGTGGCCCCAGGACCATTGTTCGGGGGTTTGGCGGATTTGGGTCTCGAGGATTTCGTTGAGGCGCTCCGTGGTCTGTCTCTCCCAGTCGGGGCCGTCCGGTATTTTGACCTCCGGGAGCGCCCGGATTTCGTAGCGGCCGATTTTTTTTCTCAGGCAATAAATGGGAATCAGCGCGGCGCCCGTTTTTTGGGCGAGTCTGGCCGGAAGCGACGTGGTGGACGTGGCCCTGCCGAAAAAATTCATCCAGATCCCCTCCGAACCCGCCCACTGGTCGATCACGACGGCCACGCCGTGATTTCGGCGCAGTTCGGACAAAGTCCGGCGGATGGCGTTTACCTTGGGAATGGGCAGGGTCTCGATCTCCCTCCTTAAACCGTCGATGGTCCGGTTGAGATAGTCGTTCTTGAGTTTTTTGACGATCACCGCGCGCGGGACCCCGCGGAGATAGCCCGGGTAGCCGATGTATTCCCAGGAGCCCAGATGCGACGCCACGAAAACGATGCCTCTCCCGCGCGACAGGGCCCCCTCAAAATGCGACTCCCCGGTGATGGTGAAACGGCGCGAGGCGCCCTTCTTCATCTTTTTGATGAGAAAAAGTTCCAGAATGGAGAGGGCCCCGCTTTGGAAACATTTTCGGGCGATTCTTCTTTTTTGGCGCGCGGAAAGCGCGTCCCCGTAGGCGATCGAGAGGTTGTCCATCGCGATTTTTCTCCTCCCGGGAGAGCAGAAATAAAAAAGATCGCCCGCGCGCTCAAAAATCCAGCCGGATACCGGCAAAGGGACAAGCCTTAGAACGGCGAACAAGGCCTTGACCGCGCAGAACTCGCACTCGTGCCGCACAAAGACTCCCTGTTAAAGGCTTTTGACGAGATCCAGCTTTTGCCGGCGCGTCAGACGTTTGACGCGGACCTCCCGCTTCAAGGCCCAGGACCTCGTCCCGCAGGTTTCCTCGTAAACGAGCCGGACGGGAAGTCTCGAACGGGTGTAGCGGCTTCCTTTACCGGAGGCGTGTTCCCGAACGCGGCGCCGGACGTCCAGAGCGATGCCTGTGTACAGCGACCGGTCCGCGCATTCGAGGATGTAGAGATACCACATGGCGTCAGGGACACCTTAGCCCCGTCCGGGGGGATTGTCAATTTGAAGATTCGGGGGGCCCGTCGTCGGAGCGCGCGGTTTCGTTGTCACAAAAGAATCTCCTTCTAAACCACAGCGAAACATTCACAAGGCCTATCAAAACAGGGACCTCCACCAGCGGCCCGATCACCGTGGCGAAGGCCTGTCCCGAATGAATCCCGAAGATCGCCACCGCCACCGCGATCGCCAGCTCGAAGTCGTTGCTGGCCGCGGTAAAAGAAAGCGCGGCAGCCTGGGGATAGCCGGCGCGGAGTTTCCTCGCGATGAAAAAGGTCGCAAACCACATCAGCGCGAAATAAATCACCAGCGGCGCGGCGATCCGCAGCACGTCCAGCGGAAGCCGGACAATCGCCTCGCCCTTCAAAGAGAACATCACCAGGATCGTGAATAAAAGCGCGCTAAGCGTCAGCGGGCTGATCCTCGGGATGAATTTCTCCTCGTACCAGGCCTTGCCCCTGGCGGACACCAGAAAAAATCGCGTCGCCATCCCGGAAAAAAACGGGATCCCAAGATAAATAAGCACCGTCCCGGCGGACTCCCGCATCGAGACCTCAACCTCAAGCCCTCGGGCAAGGTCCAGCCGGCGCAGGCCCCAGTGGATGAAAATAAAGATATACAACGCATAGAGCAATACCTGAAACACCGCGTTGAACGCGACCAGCCCCGCCGCCAGTTCCCGGTCGCCGTCGGCAAGGTCGTTCCAGACGACCACCATCGCGATGCAGCGCGCCAGCCCCACAAGAATCACGCCGACCATGTATTCGGGATATGCCCGAAGGAAGAGGACCGCCAGGGCGAACATCACCAGCGGCCCGATCACCCAGTTCTGCAGAAGCGAGAAGGCGAGGAGCCTCTTCCGTCGGAAGATCTTCCCCATCTCCTCGTACCTCACCTTCGCCAGCGGCGGGTACATCATCAGGATAAGACCGATGGCGATGGGGATATTCGTCGTGCCCGCTTGAAAGGCGTTGAGGAGTCGTCCGGCGTCCGGAAAGAAATGACCGATGCCGACGCCCAACGCCATCGCCAGGAAAATCCACAGCGTCAGATAACGGTCAAGAAATGAAAGGCGCTTCACGCGGGCAACAAAGCATCCGCCAAACAGCGCGTCGGATCCGTCCACAAAGCGCTGTTTGTGACGGATCCGCCGGCGCTTTGTGGCGGAGGTTGGGCTTTTTCATCAGACAGTTAAGACTCTACCGACAGGTCGCGACAAGACAGGGTTTATTCTTCCTGAATCGCGTGATGTCCGTTTTAAATTCCTCCGGGCGCGAGCGGCCTTCCCGCCAGGCCTTCTCGGCGCATCCGTAAAACGTCCGTCCAAGTTTCGTCAGTTCATAATGCATCCAGAGGCCCTCTTTTCTCGCCTGCGCGAGTCCCGCCCTGCGAAGATAGGCCAGATGCCTTGAGACCTTGGACTGGGGCTCCCTCAAAACCCCGACGATATCGCAGACGCAGAGCTCCCCCTCCGCGAGAAGATTGAGAATTCGAAGGCGCGTCTCGTCGGCCAGGGCGTTGAAGACCATCCGGAAGGTTTCGAGTTTCATGCGGAAAGTATATCTGCTTATGCGAATATAGTCAAGTCCCAAAAAGCCGACGGACGCCGGCATCGAGTTTTTGACGTTCAATCGCGGCCGACAATTTTTCTTTTAGCGTCTTGTCTTTCGAAAAGGTTTCCTCTGGAACAAGGGCCGCGACGCCGGATTCTTTGGACCCTGCTCTGAGCGATGCCTCAATCTGAATTCCGCTTTCGTATTCGTCGGTCTTAAAACGGAAGATGGTCAGGCATCCGCCGGAAACGACGTGCCGCCTGCCGGACCGACCCCTGCCATTTTCAGCGGGAAGCCGGGTGGGCCAGTTTGTGTTTCAGAAGGATCCAGAAAAAACGGGGGTCTTCCACCAGATACCGTCTCCACAATCTGCGGGGCTCGAGGGCGAGCCGCCACAACCATTCCAGGCCCGATCGCTGCATGAAAAAAGGCGCGCGGCGGACGACCCCCGCCATAAAATCGATGGTCGCGCCGACGCCGATCATGACCGGGGATCCCGCCTCCCGGTAATGACGATGCATCCATTTTTCCTGCTTCGGAGTGCCCAGCCCCAGGAACACGACGTCGGGCGAAGTCTCCCGGATCCTACGGACGATTCCGGCGTTCTCACGAGGGTCCCGCTCGAACCCGTAGGGCGGGCAATAGGTCCCGACGATCCGGATCCCCGGGTATTGACGCTCAAGCCTCCGCCGGGCCCTGTCCGCCGCGCCGGGCCTGCCGCCCAAAAAAAAGAGCCGCCGGCCGCGACGGGCCATGTCGCGGCACTGCGCCGGCGCCAGATCCGATCCTGAGATCTTTTCCTTCAAAGGCCTGCCAAGAAAACGGGCCGCCCAAAGAAGCGGAAAGCCGTCGGGCAGCGCCAGCGCCGCGTCCCGGTAGGCGTCCCTGAATTCGGCGTCGCTTTGGAACCGCACGAGGTGGTCGACGGTGGGGGTCACCACATAGGCCGGCCGTCTTTCGGAAACCAGCCATTCGATACGCTCGACGGCTTCGGACATCGTCAGGTTGTGGATCCGGACGCCGCACAGCTCGATCACGCTCTCACGAAGGTCCGGCGAGGACTTTTTCATAAACGCCCCCGATGCGCGCGGCGGTCTTTTCGATGTCAAACTCCCGCCGGCAAAGCTCGTAGCCCTCTTCTCCCATGGCCCGGCCCAGGCCCGGGTCCCGGGCAAGCCCGACGAGGACGGCCGCCCACTCATCCGGAGAATGCGGATCGAGCAAAAACGCGTTTTTTCCGTGGGTCAGGACCTCGCGGTTGCAGCCGGCGCTTTCGGAGACGACGGCGGGCACCTTCATGCTCAACGCCTCGAGGAGGGAGACCGGATGAAGCTCGAGAAACGACGGCAGCACGAACGCGGTGGAAACGCCCAAAAGACCCCGGATATCCGGCTCAAAACCGGTGAACCTCAAATAGGCCTCCAGCCCCTCCCCGACCGCCTTCCGTCTGTACGTCTCGAGAAACGGCCCGTCACCGACGGCCAGAAACCTCGCCTGCGGGCACTCCCGGACCACGCGCGGGACCACCTCAAAAAGGAGGTTGATGTTTTTTTCGGGAGACATGCGGGCCGGAGTCAGAAAAACGGGGCCGCCGGGCGGCAAGGCCAAGCGCTCCCGCACACCGTCCGGGGTCGGCGCGCCCGGGCCGGCGATCCGGATCCCGTTGCGGATGAGCCACACCTTTTCCGGCGCGCACAGGCGATGGGCCAGCACATATTCCCTGTTTTGCTCGGTCAGCAGGATCACGCCGTCGGAGACGTTCTTCATTTTCTCCGCATAGCGGTATTGGTCGACGAAGCAGCGGCCGCTCTCGCGCGCGGCACGGTCGATATACCTGAAATCATGCACGTGTTCGACGAGCTTGCGTCCCGTAAGTTTGGCCGCCAGCGCCCCCCAGACATGCGCGTTGAAAATATGCGTGTGCACGACCCGGATATCGTTGGCCAGGATGTAGCGGGCCAGCCGCCCGACGACGAGCGGGGTCGCGAGGCTTTTTATTTTGTGGCTGCCGTCCGCGTATTTGTAGAGCCGCACGCCCCTTTTTTTGAACCGCGACTCGATCTGGCCGCCGAACGAATAGGCCACATGGTGTTCCCCGCGGCCCATCGCGGAAACCAGATTGAACAGATTGGTCTCCGCGCCTCCCAGGGACAGCGTTTTGATGACGTGAAGCACGCGTATCGTTTTCATCCGACCAGCTCCCGGTAGACGGCCTCGTACCTTTCCGCGACGAGGGACCAGGAATAGCGGTCCTTGACGACCTGCGACGCGCGGCGGACAAGGTCCAGGCGATCGGCTTCATGATCGAGGAGAAAACGCATGTTTCGGCACAGACTGTCCGCGTCTCCGGGCGGCACGAGGATTCCCGTTTGGCGGTGCGTGACCACCTCCGGGATCCCGCCGGTGGCCGACGCGATGACGGCGCAGCCGGCCGCCATGGCCTCGACGTTGACGAGCACGAAGGGGTCCTGACAGACCGAGGGAACCACGCAGAGCTCGGCCAGGTTGTACAGATAATTGAGTCTTTCATGCGGGACAAAACCCGTGAAGATCACGCTCTCCCCCATCGGGCGGCTCAGCCGACGCAACTTTTCCAAATAGGGCGTCGTTCTTCCCTCGGCAAACCAGGACGATCCCGCAATGAGAAGCCTGAGTCTCCCCGGACCGCGGCGGAGGTCCCCGAAAGCGCGCAGGAGCACGTCCACGCCTTTGATCGGGTGTATCCTTCCGACGAAGAGAATCACCCTGTCCTCGCGGCCGAGACCCAACCGGCCCCTCCACTCCTCGAGCGCGGGATCGTCCGGCGGCAGTTTCCTGAAGCGGGTTGGCGAAACGCCGTTCGGGATGACGATCACCTTGGGGCGGCAGACGGCGTCATGGTCCAGGATGCGCCGGGCGACGTAGCCTGAGACCGCGATCAGTTTGTCGACGTCCTCCAGGACCCGGCGATACCGCCGGTGAAGCCGGGCATGCTCGAACAAAAAATCATTGTGCATGTGGAGGACAAACCTGGCCCGGGGGAAATGACTTTTCAGGCGCGGCAGATAATAAAAATTGTTGTGGATGTGAAAAATATCCGGCTCAAAGTCGATCTCGCGCAGCACCTGCCGGATGAAAAAGGAATCGTAGAGGAAAAAAAGTCCCCGGCGCGCGGGGCGGTTTAAAAACCGTTGAAGGCTTCGTTGGGCGGCCGAGACCCGGACCGGGCGGCTGTCCAATGCGCCGTCGGCCCCGCGCGAGGACGGGCCGGCGTCCGTCTCCTCAAAAAAAACGCGCGCGGCCGATGCTTTGTAACGCCGCGCCGTTTCGTCGATGAGCGTCTCGATGGCCCCGCCCTTCGCCGGCGGCACGGGCAGGCCCGGAGAAAGGATGCAGACATTTATCTTTCGCCCGTTTGTCTTTATAGGCACGGGGTGCCCCTCCACAACCGGCGCAGGCGGTGCCATAGCCGCCTCAAGGCCTCCGCAGCCCGGGGAAATGGAAAATAAGACAGGAGATAATACGGGACGATGTTGGTCCCGAACGGATGCGGGCGGATCCGCCAGGCTTTCTTTAGGCAGGCGCGTCCACGCCTGCCCCGGCCGGAGAGTATCCATTCCCTGCCCAGGTCGTCATAAACCCGGGCGGTCTTCTCCCGGATCCGGGAGTCGCCGACCGTGCGCCGAAGCCCGGGATTCGCGCGAAGCGCGTTCCGGATGATCCGCGCCTGCGCCCTGGCCTGCGGCAACGACTTGAAAGTCAGGCTGTCGCCGTGCCTCCGGACTCTGCACAGCACCTCGTCGAGGTACCCGATCGGATATCGGCTCGACACCCTCATCCAGAAGTCGTAGTCCCCCGCGACGCGGTAGGTCCTTCCAAAAAGACCTACCCTGTCAAAGACCTCGCGGCGCACGACGGCCGTCATGAG
>JACPAX010000014.1 GCA_016180585.1 Candidatus Omnitrophota bacterium
AAAGGGTCAAATCTTTCCTTGACGTCATTCCTCTCTCGTGATACGATCTCCTCATGGCCCGCCCATTAAGGATCGAATACCCCAACGCTTTCTACCACGTCATGAACCGGGGTGCCGGCCGCCAAGCGATCTATCTGATCGATGACGACTACAAGATTTTCCTTGAGGTCGTTAAGGAGTCAGTGAAGTTCTTCGATATTCGTATCATCTGCTACTGCCTGATGCCCAACCACTATCATCTCTTGATCCAAACCCCCAAGGCCAATCTCTCCCGTGCCATGAGGCACCTAAACGGCGTCTACACCCAGCGTTTCAACCGTCTTCATAAAAAGGACGGTCCCTTGTTCCGGGGCAGATACAAGGCCATCCTAATTCAGGAAGACGAATACCTCACACACCTTATCCGTTACATCCATTTAAACCCCGTCCAGGCCAATTTAACCCAAGACCTCTCCCGATACCCCTGGACCAGCCACAAAGACTATCTAAAGGGCAAAGACGAAGCCCCCTGGCTTCATGTAAGGCTGGGCCTGGCGTTCTTCTCGAAGACCTTAAAAAGGGCCCTCCAAGACTACGGCCGATTCATGAAAGAGGGGGTGGATATGAAAACCCTGGCTTTCTACAAGAACAAGAAACGGGGCTCCATCCTTGGGGATCCCGATTTTTTGGACCATATCAAGGAAAAGTACATCCTTACCGATCGCAAGCTCTCCACCGAAATCCCCGAGCAAAGACGTATGGTGGGAGCCGCCGTTACCGAACGGATCTTGAAGGAAGTTTCACGGGCCTTCCAACAGCCCAAAGAAACCCTCCTTTGCTCCAAGAGGGGAGAGCGCAACGCCGCACGCTTGACAGCGCTTTCCCTTGCCAGGGAACTTTCAGGGCTACGATTAACGGGCAGGACCCCGATATCCGTCGACGCTACGCTAAGATTCATCAGGTATGTAGTCAGGAAAAGACTTGACCCCTTACCATTGACTCCTTACTTGACCCCTTACTTAACAAGCATGCAGTCAGAAAAAGACCCCTTAGGGATTACCGTACCTGGGACCCCTTACCGGGTGACCCCTTACTCTGGCAGCGCTGGATGAGGGCGTAGTCTCCCAGTTGTCGTTCGACGGCTTTTTTTATTCACTTCACGGTTTTTTCGTTTCCTGCAAACGGTGTCTTGTGTGCACGCCCCGGAGGTGCGGGTGGGTGTATTATCAATATTTATCAGAATTAAGCTTTTACATAGTATTTATTGATTTAATTAAAATAAACATGTATAATTAAGCTATGAATAGGGTCGATTTACTCCTAAGAATCGTAGCCTTGGCTTTCCTTTTTTGTGCGATGGCGCCTATCCAGGTCAGCGGAGAGGAATATACTTGTGAAGTGATGAGCCTGGAAGGGTCGGCGGTTTTGACAAAAGGGGGCATAACCCAGTCCTTAAAGGTAGGAGACCTCCTAAAGGCCGGGGACACGGTGGAGGTCCGAAGCGGCTATCTGGATCTGGCCTACGACACAGAGTGGAAAAATGTCACGAGGATTTTGGGGAAATCCAAGGTAAAGATTCGCTCGATTTATCCCACGCAAATCGGGATGGAGAGGGGCGGGATACTGGCGAAGCTGCGCCGGCTTCCGAAGGGGTCCACTTTTGAGGTCCAGACTCCGACGGCTACGGCCGCCGTCCGGGGTTCGGAATACTTTACCGAGCACCGGGAGGGGGTGACGCGAGTGATGAATTTTTCCCCTTCTCCCGTCATGGTCTTTGGCGCGGCCGGGAGCGGCAAGCCCGGGGACCGGACGGTGGTGGAGGAGTCCAAAAAAACGGAAGTCTCCGGCGCGGACGGGCTTCCCAAGCCCCCGGAGAAACTGTCCGGAGAAGAAGTCCGGGCGGTCAGGGTGCAGAGCGAGAGCGTGGACGCCGCCGTCGAGCAGTGTCTCAAAGAGGGCCGCGTCGGCAAGACTCAGGAGATTGACCGCGTTGAGTACGATTTGCTTCGCAAAGAGCTTGATTTGGCAAAGTTCGACATGTCCAAGATCGAGGACAACGTGGAAAGACTGACTGCCATGGCTGCCGAAAAAGCCAGGCAGTTGAGCCGGCTGGCCGAAGAAAAGAGGAAAAAAGGCAATGCATAGATTCAGCGTGTTTCTCAGGATTGCAGGCCTGTCCTTTTTGCTCTTTTTAACGGCTCTCGCCCCGGCCCGCGCGGAGGAGTATACCTGCGAGGTGATGACGCTCGAGGGGTCGGCGATTTACACGAGCGCCGGCGTCTTAAAAAATCTGAAGCAGGGGGACCTCTTGAAAGCGGGGGATGTGATCGAGGTGCGGGACGGCCATGTCGACCTTGCCTACGACAAAAACTGGAACAACGTGACGAGAGTATGGGAGAAGTCCAGGGTTAAGATTCATTCCATTTACCCTACGGGCCTGGGGCTGGATGAGGGCGGGATTTTCGCCAAGCTCCATAAACTGCCCAAGGGGTCCACTTTTGAGATTCAGACGCCGACGGCCATTGCGGCCGTGCGAGGCTCCGAGTACCTGACCGAATACCGGGAAGGGGTCACGCGGGTGTTTAATTATTCCCCTTCGCCGGTGGAGGTGTTCAGCCTGGATTCCATGGGCAACCTTTTGGAGCGCGCTGTCATCAGGGAATCCGAGAAAACCGAGGTGCTCAAAGCCGCCGAGCCCCCGCGTCCGCCCGAGAAGATGTCCGGGGAAGAAATGCGCCGCGCCGGGGAGCACCGCGCGGAGATTGACCGGTCCGTGGAGCTAGTGTTCGAAGCGGGCCGCATCGGTCAGACCCAGGACATCGAGGAGGTCGAAGCGATGAGGGCCAAGGAAGAAGAGGGGCGTCGCAGGGGACACCCTGAATCCGGCGACGGTCAGCATAAGCACGAAGGAACCGGACCCGGCGGTCCCGGCAGCGGTCCGGGAGAGGGCCAGGGGAACGGGAACCTCACCGAAAGTCAGCAAAATGAGCTCAAGGAAATCTTCCGGTCCAGGGGTTTGGATGAGGAGCAGATTGAGAAAATGCGTCTGGATTCGATGCGGATGGACACCGAAGCGTTTGAGCGGATGAAGGAAAATATGCAGCAGATGACGCCGGAAGAGATCGGGCGGATGAAGGAATCCGTGAAAGAAACCGGTGTCCGCATGCGCGAGGAGGGCGACGCGACCCGAATGGACCGCGCGGGCCAGGAGACAAAGGAAATGCCGGTGAAAACCGTGGACCCCGACCGAGTGAGTCAGATCGAAGAGCGCGCGGGCCATGCGCAGAAAAACGTGGAGCGCGCGGTGGACAAAACCGCCGAAAAAGTAATGGACCAGATGGACCGCCAGATGACGGAAACCGAGAAGAAGATGTACGAGGACTGGTGCAAAACGCACAACTGTTAATTTTGATTAAAATAGTTAATTTTTAATAATTGATAAATGGCATTTATAAAGGTATACTTTGACTGAGATGAGACGCATCGCCAGGATGGCCCAGGGGTTTTTAGTCGTTGCGGTGTGTGGGGTTTTTGCGGCAACCGCGGCGCAAGGTGAGGACTATTCCGGCGAGGTCATGACCGTCAGGGGTACGGCCTATGTCCTCAACGAAGATTCCGGCCAGAGACCTTTAAATCAGGGGGATTTGGTGAAGGCGGGCGATAGAATCGAGGTTGGCCAGTCCAGCCACGTGGACATCGCCTTCGATAAAGAATGGAACAATATCGCCCGGGTCGGCGAGAAATCCACGGCGGAAATCCGCTCCGTTTATCCGACGGGAATAGGGCTTCCGGAAGGCGATATTTTCGCCAAGCTTCACAAGCTTCCCAAGGGAACGACTTTTGAGATCCAAACGCCTGTCGCGGTCGCCGCGGTGCGCGGCTCCGAATACTGGACCGAACACCGGGACGGCGCCACGAAAGTGCTCAATTTCTCCCCTTCGCCGGTCGAGGTGTTTGCGCTGAGCGACAAAGGAGACCTGATCGGACGGACCATCGTCCAGCAAACCGAAAGAACGGAAATCCGGATGATGAATGAGCCTCCGGCCCCTCCGCAGAAGATGGACGCCGACGATTTGGTCCGCGCCGTCGAGCACAGCACGGGGATTGATTTATCCGTCAGAGAGGTGGTGGAGGAAGGGCGCGTGGGCAAGGTGCAGGACGTCGACTCCGTGACCGAAAAGCTTAAGGCCCGGTCCGAGGAAATGGCATCCGGCCATCGGGAGCGGGAAGAAGCCGGGACGACGGATGATCGTCAAAAAGAGAATTTAAAAGAAGAGAACGAAAAGGGCGCCGACAAAAGAAAAGAGATTGCCAAAGACGACGCTCCGAAAGACAGGGGCCCCAGGGAAGATGGCCCGGAGGACAAAGGCCCCAGGGAGGATGACCCGAAGGGCCGGGGACCGGAGGACAACGAGCCCAGGGTAAAGGTTGAAGAGCCGAAGGTCAAGGTGGAAGAGCCGAAGATAAAGGTTGAGGAGCCCAAGATAAAAGTCGAAGAGCCGAAAATCAAAGTTGAGGAACCCAAGATCAAAGTGGAAGAGCCCAAAATAAAAATAGACGAGCCCAAGATCAAAGTGGACGAGCCCAAGATACGAGTTGACGAACCCAAAATCCGGGTCGACGAACCCAAGATCCGCGTGGACGAGCCCAAAATCCGGATCGAGGAGCCCAAGATCAGGGTGGACGAGCCGAAAATAAGAATTGAAGAGCCGAGGGTCCGCGCAGAAAAAATAGAAGACCGGGATCACCGCGACGGAGACCGCGACCGGGAGCATCAAGAAAAAGGACGCCATAGAGGCAGAGATTAACCGCCAATCTTTCCCATTTTTCTTCCTTTTTTGTTGATTTAAACACACCGCTTGTCTATAATCGCCTCAGTCCATTTTTAAGAAAAATAAAAATAGAGAGTTTGCGAAAATGAGAAAGACTTTTTTTATGTTCGTCGGCGCGTTGGCCGTCGGCCTCGTGATGGGGCCGGTCCTCGGAGGGACGGCCCATGCGTTGACCGGGGAAGGCACGGCCGGCGCTTCGCTCACGGAGGAACAGAAGAACGAAAAACGCCTCCTTTTCAGCCAGTACGTGGAGGAGGAGCTCGCCCGCCGGGAAAAAAAGAAATACGAGGAACGGGCCAAGCAGCCCGAGACCCGGGACAAATTCACGCTCATCAACAAAGCCACCGCGCTTTACGGATACGACAGCAACGCAAACCTGGATTCGAGCCGCCGCGGCGACGTCTTCCACCAAGACACGGTGGAGGGCGCCTTCAAGATCGACCGGCCGGAATTCAAGCCGTTTGTCTGGCCTGGAAAAATCGGGATCACCTGGTCGTCCGAATATCTGGATTACGACAGCAACAACTCGCTGGATTCCCACATCACCACCGTCACGGGGCTCACGGAAGAGCGGTTGAGCGACAAGTTTTCCCTGAAATTCAACTATGACTTCAGCGTGGTCCGCTACCTGAATAATGACCAGTCCAATTATTTCGGGAACAAATTAAAAACCACGCTCGCGCACAACCTGACGAATGTATTCAGCCACAGCTTCTTCGCGGCCGTCGACTCCAAAAATTTCAGGGATCGCAAGTCCTCGACCGTCGAGAACCTGCCGTCCGACGACAACCGGCGGGACTGGGGCACCGAGATCGGCTATGGGGCGCGCCTCATTCCCCGACCGACGACGTTTATCGGCGTCACGACGGCCCTCAAGACCAACCAGTCGAGCGACTCCTACAATGATTACAATGATTACGACAGCTGGAAGCTGAACGGCTATGTCTATCACCAGTTTAACGAAAAATTTTCCGCGGTCGGGTTCAGCGGCTACGACCACAAAGCGTACGACAACCGCCGCTTCCTTAAGATCGCCGGCGACATCCGCACCGAGGAGGACGATTTTTACTACGCCGGCGGGTATCTCTACTATGATCTCACGAAGCACTGGCAAGCGACGGTTCAGTATCTCTACAAAGAAAATCTTTCCAACGACGCCTCCCAGGAATACACGGGCTACACGCTGAACACGGGCCTGAGCCTCATCTTTTAATCCTAAATTCAAACCACAGAGGAGAAATGATGCACGCATTGACACAATTTTCACCGGGGGAAATTTTCGCGCTTTGGGCGGTGCTGGGCACGGCCGTGCTGGGGCTTCTGTACGCCGTATTTCTGATGGCGCAGGTGCTGCGCGAGGACAAGGGCACGGCGGAGATGCAGGAAATCAGCCGGTCGATCGGAGTCGGCGCCAACGCGTATCTGGTCAAGCAGTTCAAGACGATTCTTTTTTTGATTCTTCTCTTGACCGCGGCGCTGTACTTCACGGCCGGCGCCAAAAATATCGCGATCGGGCGGGCCTGCGCGTTTTTGATGGGCTCCATCTTTTCGGCGACCGTGGGTTTCGTCGGGATGAATCTTGCGGTGCGCGGCAACGTGCGCGTGGCGGCGGCCGCCAACCGCAGGAGCTTCAGCCAGGCCCTGAAGATCGCGTACCGGACCGGCACGATCACGGGGATGCTGACCGACGGTCTCGGTCTTTTTGGGGGCACGGTGATTTTCATGATTTACGGGGAGAAGGCCTATGAGGTCCTCCTCGGTTTTGGATTCGGCGGGACGCTTCTTGCGCTTTTCATGAGGGTGGGCGGGGGGATCTTCACCAAGGCCGCGGACGTCGGGGCGGACCTGGTCGGAAAAATCGAAAAAAACATTCCGGAGGATGACCCGCGCAACGCGGCGACCATCGCGGACAACGTCGGCGACAACGTCGGGGACTGCGCCGGCATGGCCGCCGACATCTTCGAGTCTTACGAGGTGACGATCGTTTCGGCGATGATCCTGGGCTGGGCGTCGTACGGGCATAAGGGCGTTATTTTCCCTCTGCTCGTGCGCGCGGTCGGAGTCATCGCTTCCATTATAGGGACCTACGCGGTGCGCACCAAAGAAGAGGTCCGGGACGCGATGAAGGCCATCAACATCGGCTTCATTCTTTCGGCGGTCGTGTCCATCGTGGGTTTCTCGGCGATCGGTTTTTATTATTTGAAATTTCCTGGGGGGCAGTTTTCGCTGCCGTTCTGGGCGAGCCTGGGCGTCCCGGGCCTGGACCTGCGGCCCGTGCTGACGACGCTGGTGGGAATTATCCTGGCGGTCACCATCAACCGGCTCACCGAGCACTTCACGGACACGGGGAAGGACCCGGTGAAGTCCGTGGCGGAGTCCTGCCAGACGGGACATGCGACGGCCATTATCACCGGCTTTGCCGTCGGTCTTGAGAGCACGGTCTGGGCGATTTTGGTGATCGCGATTTCCATCGTGCTCTCCGCTTTTATTTATCAGGGCGCCGGCGCGACATTTATCGCCTACGGCGTCTCGATGGCGGGCATCGGGATGCTGACGCTGACAGGCAACAACATTTCCATGGACGTCTTCGGACCGGTCTCCGACAATGCGAACGGCATCGGCGAGATGGCGCATCTTCCGAAAGAGGCCCGGCAGATTCTGGCGGACCTGGACGCCGTCGGCAACACGACGAAGGCGATCACCAAGGGGATCGCGATCGCCTCGGCCGTCGTCGCGGCGATCTCGCTTTTTAACGCGTACATCACCAACATCAGCGCGCTGACGAATCTGACCTACGAGCAGATCGCCGGGATGCTCTCCATTTCCAACCACAACGTGTTCGTCGGGCTTCTCATCGGCGGCGCCATCCCGTTTCTTTTCAGCTCGCTCACGATCAAGGCGGTGGGCCGGGCGGCCTTTCTCATCGTCAAGGAGGTCCGGGAGCAGCTTAAGGACAAGGACATCTGGGAGGGGAAAAAGCTTCCCGATTACGCGCGCGTGGTGTCCATCTGCACGGCCGCCGCGCAAAGAGAGCTCATCCGGCCGGGGCTCCTGGCGATTCTGGCTCCGATTCTCGTCGGGCTTCTTCTCAAAAAAGAGGCGCTGGGCGGATTCCTGGCGGGGATGATTCTCTCGGGGCAGCTCCTGGCCGTCTTCATGGCGAACGCCGGCGGCGCCTGGGACAACGCCAAAAAACTTATCGAAGACGGCCTCTTCGGGGGCAAGGGATCGGACGCCCATAAGGCCTCGGTGACCGGCGATACCGTGGGAGATCCTCTGAAAGACACGGCGGGGCCCGCGCTCAATCCGCTGATCAAGGTCATGAACATGGTTTCGCTTCTGGCGATTCCGATCGTGATCCGTTATGAAAACTCTCCCACGGCCTTTGTCCTGGCCGCGGTGGCCGCGGTGGCGCTTGTGATGCTCGTCATTTACAAGCCCAAATCCACCCCGGAAGAGCTCGAACTCATCCGGAAAGCCTGACCGGGGTGCAGGAGCTTCTCTCCCTCCTTACTCATCCGGACGAGCTCATCGCCTGGGGCGGTTATCTGGGCTTGGCGCTCATCGTTTTCGCCGAGACGGGCCTCCTCGCCGGTTTCTTCCTGCCGGGGGACTCGCTTCTGGTGACCGCGGGCCTGGTCGCCTCGTGGGGGCGGCTTGATTATCTGACGCTGAACGCGCTGCTCATCTTTTGCGCGGTTGCCGGGGACACCGTGGGCTACTGGATCGGCTATTACACGGGTCCGAAGATCTTCAGGAGAGAAGACTCCTTTTTCTTCCGCAGGAGTCATCTCGAGCGCACCCACCGTTTTTTCGAGAAGCACGGCGGCAAGACGATCATCCTGGCGCGTTTTGTGCCGATCGTAAGGACCTTCGCGCCGACCGTGGCCGGAGCGGGGAGGATGAGTTACGGAAAATTTCTCTCTTACAACGTCTTCGGCGGAATATTCTGGGTGCTCGGGATGACCTCGGTCGGGTTTTTCCTGGGCCGGTCGATTCCCGACATCGACAGGCATCTCCATCTTGTGATCGCGGTCGTTGTCGCCGTTTCGTTTCTTCCGATATTCTTCGAGTGGTTCAGGTCCCGCGGGAAAACCTCCAAAAGTGTTTGACAACCTACTTTTTTTTCATTAAGCTAATAGTTAGATAGTCAAACTAATATTGCCTGGGGATGAAACTGTGGATCTAAACCGCTTCAGCCGGCAGGTGGTCGAAATCATGCCGCTTATTTTCCGCGAATTTGTCCGGCGCGAAGACAATGAGCTCACGCGGGGCCGGATCAGCTTTCCGCAGATGGTCGCGCTGCACCACCTGGCGCGTCACGAAAAGTCGAAGATGACGGATCTGGCCAGGCTTCTCTCGGTGCGCCTGAGCACGGCGACCGTGATGGTGGACCGGCTTGTCCGCGCCGGGATGCTGCGGCGGCGGCATGACGAGGACGACCGCCGCGTGGTGTGGGTCCGGGTCACGCCGAAAGGAAAAAAGGCGGTCGGGCGGATCCTGGAGCAGAAGCGACGGAGCGTCCGCGGGATTTTCGGAAAACTCACCGGGAGGGAGCGCTCCCAGTATCTGGGGATACTTCTCAAGGTCAAGCGCGGCTTGGGAGGAGCGACGCTTCTCTTGGCCGCTTTTTTGGGGACGCTGGGTCCGGCTTCGGCCGCCGGAAAAGATTCCAAAATCCCGCCGCCGGCCCCGCTGGACCTTTCCGAGGCCTATCGGCTGGCCCTCAAGCAGAGCGAGGACGTCGCCATCCGTCAGGAGGCCCTCCAGGCCGCTCAGGGCCATTTTTATCAGGCCTTTGAGGTGGTGTTGCCCAAGATTGACTATTCCATGACGCGCACGGATCAGGACGCCCCGGCGGGCGCGTCGGCAAGCGACAGCATTACAAGCACCTCTTTGAGGCGCTCGACCCCGCTGCGGAAATTCACGCTCAATCAGCCGCTTTTTTCCGGATTCAAGGAGTTTGCCGCCATCCAGGGCGCTGGCGCCGAGAAAAGCCAGCGCCGCCATGAGATTCGAAGGGCCAAGGAGCTTCTTTTTTTCGACGTGATGGAGGCTTTTTACGCGGCGCTTGAGGCGCAAAAAGACGCGGAGATTTTAAACTCCATTCGCAAGCTCATGAAAGACCGCCGCGCGGAGCTCATCGAGAGGGCGCGTTTGGGCCGGTCCAGGGAAAGCGAGGCGCAGAGCGCCGTTTCGGACCTCAAGCTCGTCGAGGCGGAGCTTGAAGAGGCCGCGCGCAGGCGGACGCTGGCCAGGCAGCTTCTTGAATTCTATATCGGTGAGGAGCTGAAAAACGGCCTGAAAGACACCGAGCTGCCCCTTCATCTCTTGGACGAGACCTCCGCGTCGCCTGCCCGCGCAAAGGACAGGTCGGATGTCCGGGCGGCCGAAAGCGCCAAGACGCTTGCCGAAAAGGGGGCGGTGGCGGCGCGGGCCGGACTTTTGCCCACGGTGTCTCTGGACGGCAATTACTACACCAAGCGGGTGGGCGTGCAGTCGGGGATCGACTGGGACGTCGTTCTCAAAGTCGACGTGCCCATTTTTGACCGCCTGGATACCTTCGGAGAAATCAAGGTCGCCGAGTCCGAGAGGGAAACGGCGGTGATCCACCGGAGAAAAGCCGGCCGTTTGGCCGAGCTTGAAATCAAAAATGCCGTCGAGGATTTCAGCGCGGCCAGGCGCATTCAAAGGAAACTTTGGGAGGCGACGCGCGCCTCGAAAAGAAACTATGAGCTACAGGCCAGGGAGTACCGCCTGAATCTGGTGAACAATCTCCAGGTGCTGGAGGCCCTCAGGAATTATGAGGACGTTTACCGCCGTTTCAACGAGGCGTATTATCGAATGAAACGGGCTTTTTGGGCGCTGAGAGTCGCGTTGGGGGAGGGCGTCTGGTGAAGCGGCAGGGCCGGACATGACGCTGTCGGACATCTCCATCAAGAACCCCGTCTTCGCGTGGATGCTGATGGCGGCGCTGATCCTTTTTGGTTTTATCTCGTACGGGGGCCTCGGCGTCAGCCGGATGCCGGAGGTGGATTTCCCGGTCGTTTCCGTGCAGGTCGACTGGGAGGGGGCCGCCCCGGAGATCATGGAGAGCGACGTCACCGACATCGTCGAGGACGCGGTGATGAGCGTCCAGGGGATCCGCGAGGTTTCTTCGACGACGCGGCAGGGCGTCTCGGAGATCACGATCGAGTTTGACTTGTCGCGCGACATCGACGTGGCGACGCAGGAGGTGCAGGCCAAAGTCACGCAGGCCCAACGCCGGCTTCCGGTCGAGATCGATCCGCCGGTCATCACCAAGGTCAACCCGACCGATCAGCCGATCCTGTGGCTCGGCGTCTCGGGCACACGGTCGAAGCGCGACCTGATGGCCTATGTCGAGGACCATCTCAAGAACCGGTTTCAGACCCTCCCCGGCGTCGGCGACATCATTCTGGGGGGATTTGTCGAGCGCAATCTCCGCGTGTGGGTGTCGCAGAAAAAGCTCGAGGATTATCAGCTTTCCGTCAATGACGTGATCGATTCCATCGAGGCCAATCACGTCGAGAAACCCGCCGGCCGGATCGAGACTCCCGAAAAAGAGATGAACGTCCGCGCGATGGGCGAGGCGCTGAGCGTCGGGGAATTCAAAAAAATCGTGATTTCCAAGCGCGGCGGACAGCCCGTGTACAAGCCGATTTATCTGGAGGACGTCGCCGAGATTCAGGACGACCTGGCCGATCAGCGCCGGCTGTCGCGCATCATGGGCCGCACGGCCGTGGGGCTCGGCATCCGGAAGCAGCGCGGCGCCAACGAGGTCGAGGTGGCGCGGGCGGTCAAGCGAAGGCTTAAGGAAGTGCAGAAGGAGATGCCGCGGGATCTCGAGATCGGCATCAATTTTGACCGCTCGGTCTTCGTCGAAGAATCGATCCACGAGCTTGTTTTCACGCTGGCGCTCTCGGCGCTTCTGACCGCGCTGGTGTGCTGGGTCTTTCTGGGGCACTGGAGCTCGACGCTCAATGTGCTCCTGGCGATTCCCACCTCGATTCTGGGGACGTTCATGGCGTTCAAGTTCCTGGGGTTCACGCTCAATACCTTTACGGTGCTGGGGTTGTCGCTGGTGATCGGCATCGTGGTCGATGACGCGATCATGGTGCTTGAAAATATCGTCCGACGCCGCGAAGGCGGGGAGGACCGCCGGACGGCCGCCGCGGAAGGCGCCCGGCAGATCGCCTCCGCCGCGCTCGCAACGACGCTGGCGCTTATCGCCGTGTTCCTGCCCGTCGCTTTCATGAAAGGAATCATCGGCAAATTCTTTTTTCAGTTTGGCGTGACGATCTCGGTGGCGGTGTTCCTGTCGCTTCTCGAGGCGCTGACGCTCACGCCGATGCGCGCCTCGCAGTTCCTGGACGTCGGCGAGCGCAGGACGCCGTTCGGAAGGGCCGTCGACGGCGCTTTTAAAAAACTTTCCTCGGCGTACCGGGCCGCGTTGCCCAGAGTGCTGGACCGCAAGGGGCTGGTGATCGTCGTTTCGGTCGTGCTGTTCGCCGGGTCCCTTTTTCTCTTTAAATTCCTGCGGAAGGAATTCGTGCCGGCGCAGGACCAGAGCATGTTCATGTGCCGTTTGAAGACGCCGGTCGGTTCGTCGATCGAATTCACGAGCGACCGTTTCAAACAGGCGGAGAGCTATATCATGAGCCTGCCGGAGACGAGGCGTTACTTCGGCGCGGTCGGCGGTTTCGGCGGCGGCGAGGTGAATTCCGGCATTCTTTTCGTCACGCTCAAACCCAAGCCCGAGCGCGGCGTGCGGGAAGGCCGCCATCGGCCGATGAGTCAGGAAGAGATCATGACCGAGGCCAGAAAGGCATTGAACAAGATTCCCGATACGACGGCGAACCTGCAGGACCTTTCGACGATGGGATTCACCGCCCAACGCGGCTACCCGATCGAGTTTACGGTACGCGGGACCAACTGGGAGAAACTCGCCGAGCGTTCGGAGGAGATCATGCGGCGGATGAAAGAGACGGGGCTGGTGGTCGACATCGACACGGATTATCTTCTGGGCGTCACGGAGATCCAGGTGGTCCCCGACCGGCAGAAGGCGCTTGCGCACGGGATCGAGATGGAAAAACTCGCGCAGGCCGTGAACGCGCTGGTCGGCGGCGTCCGCGCCGGCAAATATACGCGCGACAACCGCCGCTACGACATCCGTGTCCGCCTGAAGGCGGAGGACCGCCTGGATCCGGAGAGGATTAAGGCGATCCAGATCTGGAACAACCGGGGGGAGATGGTGCGCCTGGGGGAGATCGTCGAGATACGCGAAAAACCAAGTCTCATGAGCATCACTCGCCGTGGGCGAGAGCGCGCGATCGGCATCTTTTCGAACGTTGCGCCGAAGAAATCCCAGGCCGACGCGATCGAGTCCGTCCAGCGCATCGCAAGAGAGGTCCTGCCCGAGGGGTATCGCATCGTGATGAGCGGCTCGTCCAAGGAGTTTGGCGAGTCGTTCGGGTCGCTTTTTTTCGCGCTGTGGCTCGGGATCCTGATCGCCTACATGGTGCTCGCCTCGCAGTACAATAGCTACGTGCACCCCCTCACCGTGCTCCTGGCGCTGCCGTTCAGCGTGACCGGCGCGGCGCTGGCGCTCTTTTTGGCCGGGCAGTCGCTCAACATCTATAGCCTGATCGCGCTGATTCTTTTGATGGGAATCGTGAAGAAAAATTCCATCCTGCTCGTCGAATTCGCCAACGAAATGCGGCGACGGGGCCTGGGCGCGCGGCAGGCAATCCTCGAGGCGGGGCCGGTGCGTCTGCGGCCGATCCTGATGACCTCCGTCTCCACGATCGCGGCGGCCCTCCCGCCGGCGCTGGCCCTCGGACCCGGCGCGGAGACGCGGATCCCGATGGCGGTCGCCGTGATCGGCGGCGTGCTCGTGTCGACGACGCTGATTTTGTTCGTCGTCCCTTGCGCGTATCTGACACTTTCAAAATGGGAACGCGCGCGTTATACTACAGTCCGATGAAAAAGCCCAATCTGCAGCGTTACTCGGTCGCTCGCTTGTGCGGCGCTATTCCCATAGCGCCTCCGCGTTCGCTTCCTCGCGCCTCGCATCTTGGGCTTTTTGATCGGACTGTTCGACTCATAGGTTTTTCAGCAGCTAAGACCCCATGAAAATAGTTTGCCTGGATATGGAGGGGGTGCTGACGCCCGAGATATGGATCCGCGTGGCCGAGCGGACCGGAATCCGGGAGCTTCGCCTCACCACCCGCGACGAACCGGATTATGACCAATTGATGCGCCGGCGACTCTCCCTCTTGAGAAAGCGCGGGATCACGCTGCGGCGGATTCAGGGCATCATCGCTTCGATGCGGCCGCTCGCCGGGGCGGGCGGCTTTCTGAGCCGATTGCGGGGCAAGGTCCCGGTCGCCGTCCTCTCCGACACCTATTATGAATTCGCGATGCCGCTGATGAAGAAACTGGGTTATCCGGTTTTGTTTTGCAACGGACTGAGCACGGACCGCCGCGGGTTTATCGCGGATTATCATCTGCGGCAGCCCAACGGCAAACGGGAGGCCGTGCTGGCGTTTAAACGCATGGGTTTCCGTGTGGCCGCCGCCGGAGACTCTTACAATGACCTGGCGATGCTCCGCGCCGCCGACCGGGGGGTGCTCTTCAACCCGCCGCCGAAGATCGCCGAGGAATGCCGCTCGCTCCGGACGACGGATTCCTACCCGGGCCTCTTGAAAGAACTGCTCCGCTGATGGCCTCCACGATCACGATTCTGTCCTGGAACGTCAACGGCGTCCGCGCGGTTTTCAAAAAAGATTTTCTTCCCTGGCTCGAGAAAGAGTCCCCCGACATTCTCTGCCTTCAGGAAACCAAGGCCAGGCCGGACCAGCTTCCGCCCGAGCTTTTGAATCCCGAGGGTTACCGCGCGTTTTGGAACTCGGCCGAACGCCCCGGGTACAGCGGGGTGGCGACCTTTTCACGCCGGCAGCCTCTGGCGGTGCGGCCGGGGTTGGGCGATCCGCGTTTCGATTCCGAAGGGCGGGTCCTCGGGACGGAGTTCGAGGGCTTCACTCTTTTTAATATTTATTTTCCCAACGGGAAGATGAGCGCCGAGCGTCTGAAATACAAAATGGATTTTTACGATGAGGCGCTTCGCCATTTTATGAAACTGCGTAAACAGGGCAGGCGTCTGGTCGTTTGCGGCGACGTCAATACCGCGCACCGGCCCGTCGACCTCGCCCGCCCGAAGGAAAATGAAAAAGTCTCCGGTTTCCTGCCGATCGAGCGCGCGTGGCTGGACCAACTCGTTTCCTCCGGGTTTGTCGACACCTTCCGCGTTTTTAACCGGGACCCCGGCCATTACACCTGGTGGGACACGATGACGCGCGCGCGCGAAAGAAACGTCGGCTGGCGGATCGACTATTTTTTTATCACCGAAGACCTTCGGAAAGACCTGAAAAACGCCTTTATCCTGCCGGAGGTCATGGGGTCCGATCATTGCCCGGTCGGCCTCACGCTGAAGGCGGTCCCTTCGTAACCTAATCTTAACAAATCCGAAAAAAGCCCGTTATTGACCGGGCTATCCTGTGGTTTTGGGCTTTGTCCCGGCGGTCATGCGGTAATAATGTTGACGCCGGTCGGGAATGGGTATAGAGTTTGGATATTCCATAACGGGGAAGAGAGCATAAAGAAAGGGACGGAAATGGCGGCGCTGCAGGGGTTTTCTTCAAGAGTGGCGGGTTTTAACGGAGACCGGACGATGAAAGACAGACCGACAAAAGAATCGAACATCACCAGGCTTTTTGGATCGAACGTGTTCAGTGACCGCGCGATGAAAGAAAGGCTGCCCAAGGACACTTACCGGGCGCTCCGCGAGACCATCGACAAAGGGGCGCCGCTCACCCTGGAGGTGGCCAATGTGGTCGCCAACGCGATGAAGGACTGGGCGATCGAGAAGGGCGCCACCCACTACACCCATTGGTTTCAGCCGCTGACGGGCAAGACCGCCGAGAAACACGACTCTTTCATTTCCCCTACGGTGGACGGCGGAATTGTCATGGAGTTTTCCGGCAAACAGTTGATTCAGGGCGAGCCGGACGCCTCCTCGTTTCCGAGCGGGGGGCTGCGCGCGACGTTTGAGGCGCGCGGTTACACGGCGTGGGACTGCACGTCGCCGGCGTTTCTGAAGGAGGATGCGGCCGGCAACGTCACGCTGACGATCCCGACGGCGTTTTGTTCTTACACCGGCGAAGCCCTCGATAAAAAGACCCCGCTTTTGCGCTCCATTGAGGCGCTTTCCAAACAGGCGATCCGCGTCTTGCGCGCGCTTGGCAACACCGTGTCTATGCGCGTGACGCCGACGATGGGGCCCGAGCAGGAGTATTTTCTCATCGACAAGACGTATTATGATCGGCGCGTCGACTTGATCACGACCGGCCGGACGCTCTTCGGCGCCCCGGCCCCGAAAGGGCAGGAGCTCGAAGACCAGTATTTCGGCGCGATCAAAGACCGGATCTCGGCGTTCATGAAAGACCTGGATACCGAACTGTGGAAGATGGGCGTCTCGGCGAAGACCAAGCACAACGAGGTGGCGCCCGCGCAGTACGAAATGGCGCCGGTGTTCTCGACGATCAATATCGCCGCCGATCACAACCAGCTTGTGATGGAGACCATGCAAAAAGTCGCTTTGCGGCATGACCTGGTCTGCCTCCTGCATGAAAAGCCGTTTGCGGGCGTGAACGGGTCGGGCAAGCACAACAACTGGTCGATGACCACCGACGACGGGTCGAATCTTCTCGACCCCGGCAAAACGCCGCATGAAAACGAGCAGTTCCTGCTTTTCCTGTCGGCGTTGATCGTGACGGTCGACCGCCATGCGGATAAATTAAGGGCAGGGGCGGCCAACACCGGTAATGACCTGCGCTTGGGCGCCAACGAAGCCCCTCCGGCGATCATCTCGATTTTTATGGGCGAGGAGCTTACCGATATTTTGAATGATCTGGCCAAGAGCAGAAAAGCCTCGGGCAAGGGTCAGCACTACCTGCATATCGGCGCCGACACCCTGCCGCAACTGCCCAAGGACAACACCGACCGTAACCGCACTTCGCCGTTCGCGTTCACCGGAAATAAATTTGAGTTTCGCATGGTCGCTTCCTCGGCCTCCATCTCCGGCCCGAACATCGTGCTCAATACGATCGTCGCCGAGGCGCTGGATGAGATCGCGACCCGCCTCGAAAAGGCCAAGGACGTCAACAAGGAGGCCGCGGCCATCGTGCGCGACGCGGTGAATCAGCACGGCCGGGTGATCTACAACGGCAACAATTACACCGAGGCATGGGTGAAGGAAGCCAAGAAGCGCGGTCTCCCGAACATCTCCTCGACCGTCGAGGCGCTGAAAACGATGGCGACCCCCGAGGCCGAGAAGCTTTTCTCGAAATACAAGGTGCTTTCGAAGGAAGAGCTGCATTCGCGTTTCGAGGTCTACCTCGAGAAATACGCCAAAGACATCAACATCGAGGCGCAAGCCGCGATCTATATGGTCAAGCGTCTCTATGTCCCGGCGGTGATCCGTTTCGTCGATGAGCTGGCGGAGACCTGCGGTCGGCCAAAATCCTTGGGGACCACCCAAAAGTCCCTGCTTTCCAAGGCGCAGAGACTGCTGGATTCAGCGACCAAGCGCCTGGAGGAGCTGGAGACGGTGCTTGAGAAGGCCCAAGGAGTCCATGAGGCCTTGAAGCGCGCCGAAACCTATCGGGACAAGGTTGTTCCGGCGATGGCCGTGCTTCGCGGGGACATCGATGCGCTTGAGACGATTACCCCGTCTGAGCTGTGGCCGGTGCCTTCTTACGCGGACATGCTGTTCAAGCTTTAACAGTCCGATGAAAAAGCCCAATCTGCAGCGTTACTCGGTCGCTCGCTTGTGCGGCGCTATTCCCATAGCGCCTCCGCGCTCGCTTCCTCGCGCCTCGCATCTTGGCGGCCCCTCCGCCTGCAGGACGGGCGAAGGGGCTTGTTTTCACCCGGTTTTTTAAAAGGTTCCTAATGTCTTTTTTCATTTTTTTATTTCTTTTGGCGGCGAGGGAGTTATAATCGGATAGATTGCCGAATCGTTTTATAAAGCACGCGGACTATAAATAAAGCAACACCTTTAACTTGAAGGAATTCCATGGCCTATAGGGCCCTATACAAGAGCGACCATCTCACCGACCGGGAGAGGAAAAACATCATTCTGCTGGATGTGATCCGCCGTAATGGACCCATCGCGAAGACGGACATTTCCCGGATCACCCAGTTTAATATCGTCACCGTCTCCAATTACGTCGAGCATTATATCGAGCAGAAACTTGTCTTGGAAAAAGGGCTCGATATTTCCAGCGGCGGCCGGCGGCCGGAGCTTGTGGAGCTGAATGCCGATTGGGGGCGCATTATCGGCGTCGAGATCGGCCCCGCGCAGATCCTGGCGATCGTCGCCAATCTCGCCCCGATGATTCTTCACCGGGTGAAGGTGCAGAGGCCCGAGGGCCACATGGAAGTGGTGATTGCCGAGGCCGTGAAGCTTGTGCACCGGGTGATCGGCGAGTCGAAGATCCCGCTCGATAAAATCAAGGGGATCGGACTCGGCATCTCCGGCGTGATCGACCGGGGCGCCGGGACCATCCGCGACACCGATCCTTTGCGCGGACGCACGGTCGGGAGTTTCGCGACGGCCAAGTCCATCCTGGAAAAAGAATTTCGCGTGCCGGTCTCGGTCGGCAACGACGCGAGCTTGGCCGCGCTCGCCGAAAAAAAATTGAGCCTCAGAATCGACGATGAAAACGTGATTTATTTTTATTCGGACGTCGGCAGCGGCATCATCGCCAACAATGACTTGTTTTGGGGGTCAAGCTGGAGCGCGGGCGAGACCCAGCTCAATCTGGATGAGGCCGGGGATCTCGGCCTGGGGCCCTGGGTGTTCAGGACGGATTTCTTCAAATCCGAGGGGTTGGACCTGGGGATTGTCCGCCGCGCCAAAGAATCTTTGAAAAAACCGGGCGCCAAATCCAAGATCCTCGAGATGGCCAAGGACGTGGAAAAGATCGATGCGGGCCTGGTGTATGAGGCGGCCAAAAAAGGCGACGCGACGGCGGTGGGGCTTGTCGAGGAGGCCAGCACGCGGCTGGGCCTCAAAGTGGCGTATTTGACGAATTTTTTTAACCCCGAGGTCGTCGTGCTGGGCGGGGGCGTCGAGCAGGGCGGCGAGATCGTGCTCAACGTCGTGCGGCGCGTGGTCAAGCAGCTTGTCATGGAAGAGTGCGCGGGAGTGGTGAAAATTATTTTATCGCGCCTCGGCGAAGACGCGGTGGCCTTTGGCGCCGTGTGTCTTGTCACGCAGGAGCTTTTCGCGGAGGTATAGCCATGCCCCTCTCAAAGCGGCGGCTTTTGGACCAGATGGAACTCAACGATCACGAGAAAAAAAATCTCCAGATCCTCGATACGATCCGCAAAAAAGGGCCGATCGCCCGGGCCGAGATCTCCCGCCTCATCGGGCTCAATATCGTGACGGTCACCAGCTACGTCGACCAATACATCAAAAAGGACGTGATCAAGGAAGTGGGGATCGACGTGTCGAGCGGCGGCCGGAAGCCGACCCTCGTCGACCTGAACCCCGAGGCGATTCACCTGATCGGCGTCGGTCTCAATCTCGTGGACATGATCGCGGTGCTGTGCAATCTCAAGGGAGATGTCGTTTTTCGCGTGCGAAAGGATCGCCCGCTCCAGTCCGGCGAGGGGCTGGTGATGGCGATGGTGTCGCTCGTCGAGGAGCTGATCCAAAAATCCAAGGTCGACGTCACAAAAGTCCACGGGATCGGGATCGGGAGCCCGGGTATTTTTAGCCGCGACGCCAGCTCCGTGCGCTGGCCCTCGGGGTTCCTTCACACCACCCCTTCGAAGGGGCCGCTCTCCATTTCGGTCTCCATCCATGGGATCTTCGAGGAAAAGTTCAAGATCCCCACGATCGTCGACAACGACGCGAACGCGGCGGTATTCGGCGAGGAATGGTACAGCAAAGGACTCGGCGTGCAGCACGCGATTTACCTGTATTCGGCGTGCGGATGCGGGTTTATCATCAACGGCCAGATCTACCGCGGCGCCAACGGCTCGGCCGGAGAATGGATTTTTGACAGGAAAGAGGACGACCTCCTGCCGGCGCTCATCGAGTCCTACAACTCGGGGAATTGGGAGAACGACATGGGCATCGCGCTGACGGCCCAGGTGTTGCACAGGGAAAACCCCGATTCACGGATCTATGAGCTGGTCCATGGCGACGTCAAGAAAATCACGCTCTTCACCGTCATCAAAGCGGCGGAGGCGGGCGACGCGCTGGCCAACCGCCTGCTGAGGGAGGCCGGCGCGCGGCTGGGGAGAAAAACCGCGCTGCTGGTGAATTTGATCGATCCGGAAATCATCATCATCGGCGGGGGGGTCGAGGCCGCCGGCGTGCCCTTTATGGATGCGGTCAAGGAAGTCGTCAAGCAGATGGCCGCGCCGGAGGCCACCGAAAAGCTGCGCATCATCCCCTCGGCGCTCGGCGAGAACGGGGTGCCGCTGGGCGCGGCTGCGCTCGTCGCGCAAAACTATTTCATCAGCGCTTAGCCATCCGATGAAAAAGCCCAATCTCCGCTTACTGTAAATGGAAACGCGCGTTTGTATTTATTGCAGTATCTCGTTTCTGCCGAACAAGTACTCCACTCGCCAGAAAGTCTGCTCCAGCCCCGTCTGCCAGAAAAAGAGACAGCAGGAGAGCATGCGCGCCTGGCGCCAGAAAAATCCGAATTATTTCAAATACGACGAGTCCAAGGGCCCGGTCTGGCTCGAAACCCAGCGCAAAAGATCCAGGGTTTGGCGCGAGAAAAATCCCGAAAAAATCAAGCTCTACCGTCACACCCATCAAGCGGAATACCGCCGGTACATGAAGGAATACATGCGCCGTTACCGCGAAACAAAGAAGGTCTCCGTCAAAAAACCCCCCAGCCCGCCGCCGGCGCCGCCCCCGCAATTGTAAACCAAAAGACGTTTGTTTGGTTGACGGTGGGGTTATGTTATAATCCTTCCAAAGACGAGGGGCCATGCTTGATCTGATTTTGAAAGTCAGGGAAACTATTTTGTCGGGGGGTGAGATCGCTTACGAGGAGGCGCTCACGCTGACGGAGGCCTCCCCGGAGGAGATCCCGTATCTGGCCGCCGTCGCCAATGAGGTGCGCCGTAAGTTCGCGGGATCCCGCGTCGAATCCTGCGCCCTTTCCAATATCAAGAGCGGCGGCTGCAGCGAGGACTGCAAGTTTTGCGCCCAGTCCGCACATTACAAGACCGACAGCCCCGTTTATCCTCAGATCGGCGTCGAGGAGATCGTGGCGCAGGCGAAGGCCGCCGAGGCGATGGGCGCCACCGAATTTTGTCTTGTCTCGAGCGGCTGGGGAGTGACCAGCGACAAGGAATTTCAGACCGTGCTCGAGGCCGTGCGCCGGATCTCGACCGAGACCGGTCTTTTTGCGGACTGCTCGCTGGGGTTCATGACCGACGGGCAGATGAAGGCGCTCAAAGACGCGGGGCTTTACCGCAACAACCACAATCTGGAGGCGTCCAGGGATTATTTCGGCAAGGTCTGCACGACGCATCCCTATCAAAATCGCGTCAACCACGTGCGGATGGCCGCGGACGCGGGGGTCCATCCCTGCTCCGGCGGGATCTTGGGAATGGGCGAGAGCCCAAAAGACAGGGTCGACCTCGCCTTTGAACTCAAAAGACTCCACGTCGACTGCGTGCCGGTGAATGTCCTCAACCCGAGGCGAGGGACCCCGCTGGGGGAGGTGGGGCCAATCCCGCCGATGGAAATCATCAAGACCGTCGCCATCTACCGCCTGATCCTGCCGAAGAGCACCTTGAAGATCGCCGGCGGCCGGGAAGTGAACCTGCGCGATCTGCAGGCGATGGCCATGCAGGCGGGGGCCAACGGGCTGATCCTGGGGAACTATCTCACGACGATGGGAAGAAGCCCGGAACAGGACATTCAGATGCTCAAAGACCTGGGTTTCGAGGTGACGTCTCCGGTTGGAATTTCTTCAGAACGAGCTTGACGAACTGAAACGCAAAAAGATTTGCCGCCTCCTTGAGACGGTCGCTTGCTCGGGTCCGGCGCGGATCCGCGCCGCCGGGGACCGGCTTCTCGACTTTTCCTCCAATAACTATCTGGGTTTGACCGCCCATCCCCGCGTCTTGCGGGAATCCGCCCTCGCGATCCGGCGATGGGGAACCGGGAGCGGGGCGTCCCGCCTGCTTTCGGGAAATCTCAAGATTCACGAAGATCTGGAGGCGAAGATCGCCGCGTTCAAAGGCGAAGAGGCGGCGGCTGTTTTTTCTTCGGGGTATATGGCCGCTCTCGGAGCGGTGACCTCGCTTGTCGGGGAAAAAGACGCGGTGCTCGTCGACCGACTGAATCACGCCAGCCTCATCGATGCGGCCAGGCTCTCCAGGGCCAAGTTTTGGGTGTATCCGCACCGTGACGCGGCGGCTCTCGACGATCTCCTCGGGAGGGCCAAGGGATACCGACGGCGCCTGGTGGTCACCGATTCTTATTTCAGCATGGACGGAGACATCGCCCCGCTCGGACGGATCGCGGAGGTCTGCCGCCGGCGCGGGGCGCTTCTGATGGTGGACGAGGCGCACGCGACCGGGGTCTTCGGAAAAAGGGGGAGCGGGCTTACCGAGCATTTCGGTCTGACGGGCACGATAGACGTCGTGATGGGCACTTTGAGCAAAGCCCTGGCGAGTGTCGGCGGATACGTGGCCGGAAAGGCCGTGCTGAAGCGGTATCTGGTCACCCGATCGCGCCAGTTCATTTACACGACCGCGCCGTCTCCGGCGGCCTCCGGGGCCGCTTATGGGGCGATCGGCGTGATTGAAAAGCACCCGGAAATACGGGAGCGTTACTGGGAGAAGATCCGGCGGACACGCGGGTCCCTGGAGGCGCTGGGTTTCGACCTGATGGATTCCGAAGGACCGGTCGTCCCGGTCCTTATCGGGGACACGGCGCGCGCGGTCCGCGCCGCGGCATTCCTGAGGAGACACGGGATTTTCGCGCCGGCGATCCGCCCGCCGACGGTGCCGAATCGGACGGACCGGATTCGCCTGTCCCTCACCGCCGCCCACACGGAGGAGGACCTTGGCCGTCTGATCGCGGCGCTCCAAAAAATGAGGAAACGCCTTTGACGCGGGCCCGGACAAAAAAACTGATCGCCTGGGACAAAAAATACGTCTGGCACCCCTTCACTCAGATGAAGGAATGGGGACGGGGCGCGGACGGCCAGCCGATCGCCGTGATCGAGAAGGGAAAGGGCAATGCCCTTGTGGACACCGACGGCCGCCGCTATCTCGACGGCGTCTCCTCGCTCTGGTGCAACGTCCACGGCCATCGGGTCGCCAAAATCGACCGGGCGCTTGAAAGACAACTCGGCCTGATCGCGCATTCGACGTTTCTGGGGCTCTCCAGCGTCCCCGCCGTCCGGCTGGCGAAGAAGCTCGTCGAAATAGCCCCGAAAGGCCTGACCAAAGTTTTTTATTCCGATTCCGGATCCGCGGCGGTGGAGGTGGCCATGAAGATGGCGTTTCAGTATTGGCGGCTTGGGGGCCGCCGCAAAAAAAACACCTTCTTGAACCTGAAAAACGCCTACCACGGGGACACGCTGGGATCGGTGAGCGTCGGCGGGATCGATCTTTTTCACGAAATTTTCAGGCCGCTCCTCTTCAAGACCTACCGGGTCGACGCCCCCTATTTCTACAGGGACGGATTCCGGGGAAACCCGGGCGGGTACGCGCGCTTTTGCGCCCAAAAGGTGGAGTCGGTCCTGAAGAAACATCACTCCCGGATCGCGGCGGTTATCGTAGAACCCCTGATGCAGGGCGCGGCCGGGATGCTGAACCAGCCCCCGGGTTATCTGGCCCGGGTGAGACGGCTCGCAAAAAAGTACGGGGCGCTTTTTATCGCCGATGAAGTGGCGACGGGTTTTGGACGCACCGGGAGGATGTTCGCCTGCGAGTGGGAGGGGGTCACCCCCGATTTTCTTTGTCTGGCCAAAGGGATCACCGGGGGTTATCTGCCGCTTTCGGCGACGCTGACCACGGAGAAAGTCTACCGGGCTTTTTGGGGAGAGTACGGCGAGCTCAAAGCTTTTTTTCATGGGCATACGTATTCGGCCAATCCGCTGGCCTGCGCCGCGGCGCTCGCGAATCTCGAAATTTTTGAAAAAGAAAAAGTCATCCGGAAATTACAGCCGAAGATCAGGCTGCTCGCCGAAGCGCTCGGGAAGATCCGCGGGCTGGAGCATGTCGGCGACGTGCGGCAGACGGGGCTCATGGTCGGGATAGAGCTTGTGAAGGACAGGGAGACCCAAGCGCCCTACCCGACGGAGGAAAAGCGGGGATACCGCGTCACGTCTCTGGCCAGAACATACGGCGTGATGCTGCGGCCGCTCGGAAACGTCGTGGTCCTCATGCCGCCGCTGTCGATCACGAAAGACCAGATCCTCAGGCTTTGCCGCGTCGTGGGCAGGTGCATTCGGGAAACCACGGAATGATGAAATCGATTTTTGTGGCCGGAACGGACACGGGGGTGGGGAAGACGACGGTGGCCGGGGCGTTGGCGGCGGCGATGAGGTTTAAGGGTCTGCGCGTCGGCGTGATGAAGCCGGTTTCCTGCGGGGGCCTTGAGGATGTCCGGTTTCTGATGGAACGCGCGGGGGCGCGTGAGCCGATGGAGAAGGCCGCGCCGATCGTTTTGAAGCGCCCGTTTTCTCCCAATGTCGCGGCAAAGATGGAGAGGCGAAAAATCAGCCTGGAGGCGATAGGCGATTCGCTGGAGTATTTCGAAAAGCGCTGTGATTATCTTTTGATCGAAGGCTGCGGCGGCCTGCTGGTCCCGGTCACCGACAGGCTCTATGTAATAGACCTGATCGCTCTCACCCGCTCCCGAACCATTCTGGTCTCGCGGTCCGGACTCGGGACGATCAACCATTCGCTCTTGAGCATCGAGGCCCTGAAAAAGAGAGGGATTGAGCCGGTCGGGGTCGTCTATAACCGCCTGAGCGGCGGGCCGCTTTCGGTTCCGGAAAAAACCAGTCCCGCGGTCGTCTTTGACCGGTCGGGAGTGCGCTCGCTCGGCGTTTTTCCGTTTATGAAAAACAGTTCGGCGGACCGCGCCCGAAAAGCGTTCCTGAAACATGTAGCGCTCGGAAAAATTCTGTGTTAGATTAGCACTCTGCTGAAAAACTTATAAGCCGAACCGTCCGATCAAAAAGCCCAAGAGGCATTGGGCTTTTTCATCAGACTGTTGGCGGAATGGTTTTGACCCGATTTCCGGACGATTTTGAAGCCCGAATGGCCCTTTTGCAGGAAGCGCATTCGTTACAAAAAACCCCGCTCTACGACCGGCATGTCGCGCTCGGCGGCAAGATGGTGGACTTTGCCGGATGGCTCATGCCCGTTTATTACACGGGGATTATCGCCGAGCACCTCTGGACGCGCAAGTCCTGCGGGGTGTTTGACGTCTCCCACCTCGGGGAGATCCAGGTCAAAGGACCCGGGGCCCTTGACTTTCTCCAGTATCGCCTCACGAACGATCTGAATAAAATCAACGACGGCCAAATCCTCTACAACCTTCTCTGCGACGAGGGCGGTTTCGCGCTGGATGACGTGCTGGCCTATCGTTCCGGAGCGGAGGATTTTTACCTCATCGTAAACGCCGCCAATATCGGGCGCGACTATGAGGCGCTCTCCCGCTACGCGCCGGCGTCGGTGTCGCTTGTCGACCGCAGCGATTCGACGGCCTGCGTGGCGATCCAGGGTCCGCGGTCCGAGGGAATTCTCGAACGTCTCTTCGGTTTTCGTCTTGAGGGCCTGCGTTATTATCATTTCGGGAAAGAAACGCTTGCGGGGCGGCCCGTCTGGATTTCCCGAAGCGGTTACACCGGCGAGGATGGGTTCGAAATCTTTTCGGAGCCGGCGGCCGTGGGGCAGATCTGGGACAAACTGATCGGGGAGGGCCGTTCCTTGGGAACGCTGCCGGCCGGTTTGGGGGCCAGAAACACGCTCCGCCTGGAGGCGGGAAACGCCCTTTATGGCAGCGACATGGATCGCGCCACGACCCCGCTCGAGGCCGGGCTTGGCTGGGCCGTCTCGTTCGACAAGGGCCGCTTTGTCGGCCGCGACGGGCTTCTCAAACAGAAAGAACACGGCCCCCGACGCCGCCTCGTCGGGTTCAAGATGCTCGACAAGCCGATCGCCAGAGAAGGGTATCCTATTTTCAAAGCAGGCAGAAAGATTGGCGTGGTGACCAGCGGTTCTTACGGGCCAAGTGCCGGCTACAATATCGGACTCGGGTTCGTGGAGGCGCAGTCGGCGGTTCGCGGGACGGGGATTGAAATCGAGGTGCACGGGAGGTCCGTCAGGGCCGAAATCGCGAAGCTCCCGTTCGTGCCTTCCCAACACAAGAAATAACATTCCAGCAGGAGAGGTTTTAAGCCATGAGCGATTCAACGGGGTTGAGATATCTTGAGACGCACGAATGGGTCCGCCTGGAAGGAAAAATCGCGACGGTCGGCATCAGCGATCACGCGCAAAAAGAAATCTCCGATGTGGTCTTCGTGGAGCTTCCGAAGCCCGACAGGACGGTGAAGCAAAAAGAAAGCGTCCTGGTCATCGAATCCGTCAAGGCCGCCTTTGATATCTACGCGCCGATGTCGGGCAAGGTGATCCGGGTGAACGAAACCCTCAAGACCAAGCCGGATCTCGTGAACCGGTCTCCCTACGGCGAGGGCTGGCTTTTTCAGGTGGAATGTTCGGACCTGAAAGAAGCGGAGGCCCTGATGGACGAGTCCCGCTACAAGAGCCTCGGGCACGCGGCAGGGCACTAAAGGCCTTTCGACGCGCGATGCAGTACCTCTCCAACGCCGAAAGCGACAAGGCCGAAATGCTAAAGGCCATCGGCGTGTCCTCGTTCGATCGCCTGACGGCGTCCGTCCCTCCGGGGCTCAAGCGCTTCGATTGGAAAATTCCGCAGGGAATCTCGGAGCTCGAGCTGATGCGCCAGATGGTGGAGCTGGGCCGCCAGAACAGGCATTTTCACCATTTTGCCTCGTATCTGGGCGCCGGAAACTACGACCACTTCATTCCCGGCGTCGTCGGACAACTCGCGGGCCGCGGGGAATTCCTCACCGCCTACACCCCTTATCAGGGCGAGGCCAGCCAGGGCACGCTTCAGAGTATTTACGAGTACCAGAGCCTCGTCTGCGAATTGACAGCGATGGATTATTCCAACGCGTCCATGTATGACGGCGCGTCCAGTCTGGCGGAGGCCGCGCTTTTGGCCCTGCGTTCCAGCGGCCGAAAAAAAATTCTTCTCCCCGCGACCCTTCATCCGGAATACCGGCGCGTCGTCCAAACCTATCTTTCATGCCTTGACGCGGAGACGGTCACGGTTCCGATGAAGGAGGGCGTGATCGATGAGGCGGCCCTGGGTCGCCTGTTGGACGCCGGGACGGCCGCCGTGGTCGTGCAGCACCCGAATTTTTTCGGATTGTTTGAGGAGACACGCCGGGTCTCCTCGATGGCGCGCGAGGCCGGGGCGCTGGTCATCGCCTGCGTGAATCCTATTTCGCTCGGGATCCTGGAGCCGCCGGGGGAATACGGCGCCGATATCGCGGTCGGGGAGGGACAGCCGCTCGGCAACCCCGCGTCGTTCGGCGGGCCGCATTTCGGCTTTTTCACGGTGAAGGCGGAATTCCTGAGGAGAATTCCGGGCCGCATCGCGGGGATGGCCCTCGACAAGGTCGGCCGTCGTTCGTTTGTGCTGACGCTTCAGGCCCGCGAGCAGCATATCCGCCGCGAAAAAGCGACCTCCAATATCTGCACCAATCACTCCCTCTGCGCTCTAAAGGGCGCGATTTATCTGAGCCTCCTGGGCAAAAAGGGGATAAGGAAGCTCGCGCTTCTCAACCTCAAAAATGCCCACGACACCCACGAGAGGCTTCTTCAGATTCCCGGGGTCAGGGAATTTTCGAAGAAACCTTTTTTCAACGAATTCGCGCTGAAGGTGGACAGAGACCCCGCGACCCTGAGAAAGAAACTGCGAGAAAACAGGATCCTCGGGCCGCTGGCCCTCAAAGAATTTTATCCCGAGTTTCCATCGGCCTACCTTTTTGCCGTAACCGAAAACAGGACGCCGGAGGACCTGGCGCGCTTGGCCGGGGCGCTGGAGTCGTCGTGAGCGGGCTTCTCTTTGAAAGGCATTCCCTGAACGAGGCGTCGTGGCTCCCCGATCTCGGGGAACCCGAGGAAAAAACGCTGGCGCTGCTGCCCAAAGACGTCCTTCGCCAAAAGGGTCCCGAGCTGCCCTCTCTTTCCGAGCTGGACGTCGTGAGACATTTTACCCGTCTTTCCCAAAAAAACTTTTGCGTGGACGTCAATTTTTATCCGCTCGGGTCCTGCACGATGAAATACAACCCAAAAGCCCTCGACGCCATCGCGGCGATCGACTCATTCTCGCTGATCCATCCTTATCAGGAGGAAGAGGACGCGCAGGGCGCGCTGAAGGTCCTTTATGAGATGCAGTCTTTTTTGTCCGAGATCACCGGGATGGATGACTTTACGCTCGAGCCGGCCGCCGGCGCGCACGGCGAACTTTGCGGGCTTCTGATGATCGGCGCGTATCACCGTTCGAAGAAGCAAAAAAGGACGAAGGTCTTGATCCCGGACTCGGCCCACGGCACCAATCCCGCGTCGGCCGCGCTCTGCGGGTACGAGGTGGCGCAGATCCGCACCGATGCAAAAGGCCACGTGGATGTCGCGGATTTAAAATCCAAACTGGACGGTTCGGTCGCGTGTCTGATGATGACCAACCCCAACACGCTCGGTCTTTTTGAGGAGGAGATTCTCGGTATCGCCCGGTCGGCGCATGAGGCCGGGGCGCTCGTCTATTACGACGGCGCCAACATGAACGCCCTCCTCGGAATCTGCCGGCCGGGGGACATGGGTTTTGATGTCGTGCATCTGAATCTCCACAAGACCTTCGCGGTGCCGCACGGGTCCGGCGGGCCGGGCTCCGGCCCCGTCGGCGTAAAAAAAGAGCTCGTCCCGTTTCTGCCGTCGCCGCGGCTTGTCAAAAAAGGCGACGGCTACCGTTGGGAGAAAAACCTTCCTTGCTCCATCGGAAAACTTCGCGCGTACTACGGCAATTTCGGCGCGATCATCCGCTCCTACGGCTACATCAAGGCGCTGGGCGGAGAGGGGCTGCGCGCGGCGGCCGAGCACGCGATCTTAAACGCCAATTACCTCAAGGCGCGGCTCAAGGATTCTTTTGAGGTGCCTTATGACGGTCTTTGCATGCACGAGTTCGTGATGTCCGCCGCCAGGCAGAAGAAAAAAGGGGTACGAGCGATCGACATCGCCAAGCGTCTTCTGGATTTCGGGATTCACGCGCCGACGGTTTATTTTCCGCTGATCGTCGAGGAGGCGATGATGATTGAGCCCACCGAGACCGAATCCAAAGAGACCCTGGATGAGTTTGTCCGGGCGCTCGAGGCCATCGACAGGGAAATCGAAGAGGACCCCGAAAAAGTATTGGGGGCGCCGCACACGACTCCGGTAAGCCGGATTGACGAGGTCACCGCCGCGCGACAGCCGAATCTGCGTTATCGTCCCGAAGGGAAGGCCGGCGCGGGTCTTTGATGGAGAGCGCGTCTTCCGTTTTCCGCCTGATTATCGATCCGCCGCGGCCGGCCGCGCTGAACATGGCCATCGACGAGATCCTGATGGATGCGCAGAAAACCCCCGCCGCGTTACCCTCGCTGAGATTTTATTCCTGGTCGTCTCCGGCGTACTCCCTCGGCTACTTTCAGGACGTCAGAGAGGTCGCCGCGCGTCGTCGCGCCGCGGGGAAAAATATTCCCGTTGTCCGGCGGATCACCGGAGGCGGGATGGTGCTTCACGGCAAGGACCTCACTTTTTCCCTGACGCTCAAATCCACGGCGCCTTTCCTGCCGAGGGAGGTCAAAGGCTCTTACCTTCGGATTAATGAGGCGCTAAGGTCGGGGCTGGCGGAGCTTCTGCCGGAGATTGATTACGCCAGCTGTAAAGACGTTCCCTCGGGAAGGGCCGACGGCGAGCGCGTGTGTTTTGAGGCGCCAAGTTGTTACGACCTGTTGCTCGGGAGAAAAAAGGTGGTCGGATCCAGCCAGCGTCGTAAAGACGGCGCAGTGCTCCATCAGGCCTCGCTTTTTTTTGATCTCGACAGAGAAACAATGATTGACCGGATCTCTCGTGGTTTTGAGAAACAATGGGGGATTTTCTTCCGAGAAATTCCTCTAAGCGACGAGGAACTGCTCCGGGCGGAGCAGCGCGCGGAAGAACGGTACGCCTCTCCCGAGTGGGCCTATCAACCGCTAACAGTCTGATGAAAAAGCCTCATCTGCTGCGTTGCACGCTGCGCTCCCTTGTGCGGCGCTATTCCCATAGCGCCTCCGCGGTCGCTTGCATGCGCCTTGCATCTGAGGCTTTTTGATCAGACTGTTTGGGCTGGGTTTTTCGGCAGACTGTTAAGGCTTCGTTTGTTTAGCGCGGGCTTTCGCGGCTTCTTTTTTTTGGTAACAATCGGGACAGTTGTAAAGAGGCTTGGCGAGCGTGCGGTCGTAGTCTTTGTCGACGACGACGCGCCGGACTTCCCGGACTTCTTTGCCGCAGGTGTCGCATTTCATAAGCTAAAGATAGTATAACCATATGAAGGAATGGGTTCAAAGAATTTTTCTTGTCCTCATCTCGATTTTATTTTGTTTTCTCTTTTTGGAATTTATTTTCAAAACTCTTGCCTGGCTGCAGCCCAGCCAAGCTGGTCCAACGCCGATTGCCGGCCTTCCCTATGAAAATACGCCGGACGCGCGATTTTGGAGATATGACCCGGAAGCGGGTCTGAATTATTACGAACATAATTCGTTCGGCATGAGGGGATCCGCAACAACGTTTGAAAAACCGCCGGGAATCTTTCGAATTGCGTTTATCGGCGATTCGGTGGCGCACGGAGGCAATGTGTCCCAAGGGCAGACCACGGCGGATTATCTTGGGCTATTTTTGGGTGATAGGCAGGACGGCAGAAAATACGAGGTGTTGAATTTTGGCGTGGCCAGTTTTGGGTTGAGGGAGTATTCGATACTGCTTGAGAAAAAAGCGTTTTTGTTCTCGCCCGATTTGGTGTTGGTGGGCTTGTGTCTCAACGACTACTACATTCGAGGCGCTGAAGATCTCAAGATGGAGGACAAAAATGATCCCAGAGGCCGTCTGAGGGAACGATATGCCAATCTTTTCAAGTCGCATTTCTTGGAATACTTGCGAGACATAGTCCCGTCTTTGAATCCTCGCTACACGTTTGGCGGGTCAGAAAAGGTTGAAGATCAAGCCACGCGGAAGCTTGGGGCTTTGAAGGGGATCACGGATGGAAAAAAAAAAGCGCTGCGCGATTTTTCCAGACAAAAGCATCTCCCGCTCGCTTCATTCATGAAGCTTGTGGTCAACTATATCCCCGAGTATCGGAATCCCGAGGCGTGGATCAAGAATGAGGCATATATCCAATCGATTATCCGTGCCTGCGAAGCGAGAAAAGTTCCGGTTTATTTTTTCGTTTATCCGTTGAACGAGCAGATCTTCCCCGGTTTTGATGATCCGATGCCTCAGCCTTTCATTCAAAAACTTGTCGAAAGAAACGGTGGCCAATACGTGGAAGTGCTCCGTAACGTGAAAGATTATCAGCAATCGAATTCGCGCCAAAAACTGTATACGCGTCTTGACCACATGCATCTTTTAAGCGCCGGACATCGTCTGATCGCGCGGCTTTTGGCCGAAGCGCTTGAGCGAGGTTAGAAAGCCATAGAAAAGCTACCAAAAGCCATAAAAGCCATATTTACGTTGACTTTGAAATTGCGGGTGCGTATATTAAGATTGTGTTGTTGAATTTTGCGTATTTTATTTGGTTTTTGAGCGGAGAGGATTGATGGTTTCCCCACAGCAGCAACCGGGCGGAGTTCAAAACGGCGTTGCGTCGCTTCAGGACCGTCTGAACACGGGCCAACCGCTTCTTGTCCCCAAGAAAATGTTTTTCACCAAAGGCGTCGGCTCCCACAAACACGAGCTGCGCTCGTTTGAGCTGTCGCTTCGTGACGCCGGCATCGAGAAATGCAACATCGTGCACGTCTCGAGCATCTTCCCCCCCAACTGCGAATTGATTTCGAGAAATGAGGGCCAAAAGTACATCACTCCGGGGATGATCACGTTCGCGGTGACGGCCCGCACCTCTTCGAGCGAGGCGCGCCGCCTGATCGCGGCGTCGATCGGCTGCGCGATCCCTTCGGATTCCAGCACTTATGGCTACCTGAGCGAGTATTACGCGTACGGTGAGACGGAGAAAGAGGCCGGGGACACGGCCGAAGATCTGGCGGCGGCGATGCTGGCCTCCACGCTGGGCATTGAGCTGGATGAGGACAAAAGCTGGGACGAGAAAGAAGAAATTTTCAGAATTTCCGATAAAATCGTCAAGACCACCAATGTGACTCAGTCGGCCATCGTGGAAAAGGGGGGTTATACGACTGTCGTCGCGGCCGGCGTCTTTCTTTTTTAAGCGTTTTCCGGCGGGTTAGACCCCCGTTTGTCGCCCTCCCGGCCAGGTCTTTTGGCCTTTGCCGTAATTCTCTTGTGGTTTATAATATTTCTTATGCGGAAACGGGTAAAAAGGACGCCTCGAAAGATGAAAAAGACGGCCGTCAAAAAAACGGCGTCGAGACGTCCGCGTGCCCGTTTGAAAAAATCCCCCCTGCCCTTCGTCGATCCCGCCGGACAAAACGGGCTCAACCCGGAGCCTCCCCGCGCTATTTTTCTCGAACAGCCGGCGGTCTATCCGGGAACAGCCCCGAAGGCCCCGGGGTTTGAGCTTCCCCCGGATTACGGTGATACAAAAATCGCCTTGTTCGCGAAAGACCCCTGGTGGCTTTATGCCTATTGGGAAGTGGCGGAGCCCGACAAGGCGAGGGAGGCGATACGCGGTCTTGGACTCGCCGTGCAGAGAACTGTTTTGAGAGTCTATGAGCTCGCGACGGATTCCCGCGCCGCGGAACGGGTTTCGTTTTTCGACATCCTCGTCGGATCCACGACGGGCGACTGGTTCATCGATGTCGGGCAGCCCGATAAATGCTGGATGACCGAGCTTGGATTCGTGGCCGACAACGGGCGTTTTTTCGCTTTGGTCGGGTCGGAGGCGGTCCGGACCCCGCGGTTTGGGGTCTCGGACGTCGTGGATGAGGAGTGGTCGTTTTCCAGCGAACTTTTCTGGAAGATTTATCGCGCGTCCGGCCGGATCGGCGCGGGGGCGAGCTCCTATGACGTCCGCGCGGTCGTCATCGAATCCTGGCAGGAATCGGCCGCGCTCCAAAAAAAACAGCTTCTCTTGAAAGGCGAAGGCCCTTCGAGTTTTCAAAGTCGCGGATCGGCGTAGAAGAACATGCCCAAAGGATATCTCTCGATCATCCTGCACGCCCACCTGCCTTATGTCCGTCATCCCGAGCACGCGCGTTTTCTGGAAGAGGAGTGGTTTTACGAGGCTGTCACCGAGACCTACGTCCCCCTGATCAAGGTCTTCACCGCGCTCGTCAGGGACGGCGTCGATTTCCGGCTGACGATGTCGCTGACGCCGACGCTCCTTTCGATGATGCGCGACCCTCTGCTCCAGTCCCGCTGCGCGGAGCATCTGGACCGCCTGATCCGGCTCTCGGAGGCGGAGATCGAGCGGACCAGGCATGACGGCGCGTTTCATTGCCTGGCGCGGATGTACCACGGGTTCTTTACGGAGGCGCGCGGGATCCTCCGTGATCGCTATCAAAACGATCTGACACGCGCCTTCAAGGAATTTCAGGATGCGGGCAAGCTCGAGATTATCACCTGCGCGGCCACGCACGGGTATCTTCCTCTGCTCGCGGTCCAGCGGGAAGCGATCCGGGCCCAGATCCGCGTGGCGGTCGAGACGCATACCCGGATCCTCGGAAGAAAACCGAGGGGGATCTGGTTGCCGGAATGCGGCTATATCCCGGGTCTCGACGAAATCCTGCGCGACGAGGGAATCCGTTTTTTTATTTTGGACACTCACGGGGTTCTTTTCGGTTCGCCGCGGCCCAAGTACGGCGTTTTTGCGCCGGTGCATTGTCCGTCGGGAGTCGCCGCGTTCGGCCGCGACGGCGAGTCCTCCAAAAACGTCTGGAGTTCGGTCGAAGGCTACCCCGGCGATTATTGGTACAGGGAATTTTACCGGGACATCGGATTTGATCTGGACTATGGGTACATCCGCCCCTATCTGAACGGGGACGGGACCCGGATCAATACGGGGATCAAGTATTACCGTATCACCGGGCAGGGTGTCCACAAACAGCCTTATGAGGAGGAGCGCGGCCGGCAAAAGGCGGCCGAGCACGCCGGCAACTTTATGTTTAACCGCCAGAAACAAATCGAGTATCTGGCCGGCTTTTTCGACCGCCCCCCGCTGGTGGTTTCCCCGTACGACGCCGAGCTTTTCGGACACTGGTGGTTTGAGGGGCCGCTCTGGCTTGAGTTTTTGCTGCGAAAGATCCATTTCGACCAGGACACTTTGAAGACGATCACGCCCGCCGAATATTTGGAAAAATTTCCATGGAACCAGACCGTCACGCCTTCGATGTCGAGTTGGGGGTATGAGGGATATTCCGAGGTCTGGCTCAACCCATCCAACCACTGGATTTACCGCCATCTCCACAAGGCCGCCGAGCGGATGATCGGGGCGGCCAACGCGCATCCGGAGGCGGAAGGAATTCAGAGGAGGGCGCTCAACCAGATGGCGCGGGAGCTCTTGCTCGCCCAGTCCAGCGACTGGGCCTTTATCATGAAGACCGGCACTCACACGTCCTACGCGGTCAAGCGCACCAAAGACCATCTGGAGCGGTTTGGCCGGCTGTGGGATCAAATCGGCAAAAATTCTATAGACAGCTCCGCTCTCGAAAGCATAGAATCGGGGGATAATATTTTTCCCGAAATCGACTACAGGGTGTACGCGTCGTTATCGTAAAAATCTTAAAACAAGGAGGGTTCTTCAAGATGTCTAGAAATGTCTGGGGATGGCTTCTCGTGGCAGGCGCTTTGACGGCCGCCGGTTGCGCGACGGGCAGGGATTATCAGGCGGATATCGACGCGTTGAATTCGAAGGTGACCGCGCTCCAGGGGTTGATTTCCCAGAAGGACGAGGAGATCGAGAAACTCAAGAACGAGACCAGGGAAGAATCCGCCGCCCGGATGCAGGCGGAGAATGAGCGTCGCCGGTTATCCGAAAAACTGGGCGCGGCGCTCGCCGAGCTCGAAGAGAGAAACAGGCCCGCCTCAAGGCCACAGATCCCGGATTCCGATCTCAAGTAATGTTCCTTCCGCGCCGGCCGCTATGAAAACCCGCACGGAGAAAGACTCTCTGGGCCCTCGCCGGATTCCGGAGGACGTCTACTACGGGGCGCAGACCGACCGGGCGGTGGAAAATTTTCCGATCAGCGGGCTTCGCGCGCATCCGCGTCTTGTGGACGCCTACCTTTATATCAAAAAGGCGGCAGCCGTCGCCAACCGCGAGTCGGGGGAGCTCCCGAAAGAGCTTGCGGACGCGCTGGTCCGGGCCTGCGAGGAAATACTGGCAGGCGCCTTAAGAGACCAGTTCCCCGTGGATGTGTTCCAGATGGGCGCGGGCACGGCGTTTAACATGAACGTGAACGAGGTGCTGGCCAACCGGGCCAATGAGCTCCTGGGAGGAAAAAAAGGCGTTTACCGGCCGATCCATCCCAATGACCACGTCAACATGGGCCAGTCGACCAACGACACATTTCCCACCGCCGTCCGGATCGCCCTGCTTCTGATTCTGAAAGAAAACCTGTACGCGCCGCTCGAGGGCCTTCACAAAACCTTCGCCGCGAAGGGAAGGGAATTCGACCGCGTCTTGAAGTCGGCGAGGACCCACCTGCAGGACGCGGTCCCGATACGCCTCGGACAGGAATTCGCCGCGTACGGGGAGGCGATACACCGGTCGACGCTTGGCCTCCGCCGGGCCGGGGAATCGCTGGCGGAGATCGGGATCGGCGGCAGCGCGGCCGGCACCGGCCTGAACACCGCACCCGGCTACCGCGAGCGGGTAATCCGCGAGCTTCGCGCGCTCACGGGACTTGAGCTGGTATCGGCGAAAGATTTGCGGGAGGCGATGCAGAGCCAGAGGCCGCTCGCCGAAGTCTCCGCCGCGCTCCGAAATCTGGCGCTTGAAATCACGCGGATTGTCAACGACCTGAGACTCTTGTCTTCCGGTCCGAAAACGGGGCTTGCGGAGATCCGGCTTCCCGCCTCGGCCCCAGGCTCTTCGATCATGCCCGGCAAAGTCAACCCCTCCATTTTGGAAATGGTCAACATGGTGGCCTACCAGGTGATCGGGATGGATACGACCGTGGCGCTCGCCGTGCAGGCGGGACAGCTGGAGCTTAATGTGATGATGCCGGTGATGGCGTTCAATCTGAATTTTACGGTGACGGTTCTGGGAAACGCGCTCCGCGTCCTTGACGAGAAGTGCGTAAGCGGGATCACCGCCGACGAGAAACAGTGCCGGTTTTACGCCGAGAGCAGCATGGGGCTTGCGACCGCGCTCAACGCGTTTATCGGATACGCGAAGGCCGCCGAGGTCGCCAAAGAGGCGCTGGCTTCGGGCAAGACCATTATTGAGGTGGTCCGCGAAAAGAACATTCTTCCGGAAAACGAGATCCGCCGGATCATGGACCCTTTTAAGATGACGGAACCGGGCATTCCAGGAAAATAGGCGGGCGTTGATTTTAAAAAGCAATGATGGCAGAATAAAGCGCTAAAAGAAAGGCAAAAGGACCGGGCAAATGGTCGAACAAAGCGTGTTTTCAAAAGGGCTCGAGGACATCGTCGCGGCGGAAAGCTCCATCTGCTCGATTGACGGCAAGAATTCCAAGCTTTTGTACCGTGGGTATGAGATCCACGATCTGGTCGAGAATTCCAATTTTGAAGAAACGACGTACCTGCTTCTCTTTGGCGAGCTGCCGAAAGCGGATGAGCTGGCGGATTTCAAGAGAAAAGTCGCCGCGGAGAGAGAGCTTCCGCGCGGCGTGCTGGATCTGATCCGGTTGGCGCCCAAAGAGGCCAACCCGATGACCGTGCTCCGCACGGCGGTGTCCTGCCTGGCCTTGTTCGATCCCGAGGCGGATGACAAGTCTCCCGAGGCCAATGTGCGCAAGGCGTTTCGCCTGATCGCCAAGGTCCCGCTCATCGTCGCCGCCTTTGAGAGGGTCCGGAAGGGGTGGGAAATCCTCCCCGCCAAACAAGAGGCCTCGGTCTCGACCGCCGAGAATTTCCTTTATCTGCTGAAGGGAAAAGAGGCCGCGCCCCTGGAGAGTCGGATGCTCGACCGCTACTTTATTCTTCTCACCGAGCACGACCTCAACGCGTCCACTTTTGCGGCGCGGACCGCCGCCTCCACGCTCTCCGACATCTACTCGGCGATGACGGCCGCGATCGGCACGCTGAAAGGCGATCTCCACGGATCGGCGAATACGCGCACGATGGAGAGCCTTCTGGCGATCGGGGATGCGCGCAACGTCGAGAAATTCGTCGAAGAGGCCATCGGGCAGAAGAAAAAATTCATGGGCTTCGGCCACCGGGTTTACAAGGGACCCGATCCTCGCGCGCATGATCTCAAGCGGATGTCCAAGGCCCTCGCCGACGCCTTTCCCGCGCAGGCGAAGTGGTACGCCATCTCGGAAAAGCTTGAGCAGGCCGTCTGGGAGAAGAAAAAACTGAACTGCAACGTCGATTTTTATTCCGCGTCGGTTCTCTACACCGTCGGCATCCCCACCGACCTTTTTACGCCGATGTTCGCCGTGAGCCGGACCGCCGGGTGGGCGGCCCATATTCTCGAGCAGTACAAGGACAACCGGTTGATACGCCCGGTCTCCCAGTATACCGGCGCGCCCCAGCGGCCTTACCTGCCCATCGGAAAGCGCTAAGCATATATTTTAAAATAGTTTCAAGCGGAAGCGGCGGTCCGCCAAACATCGCGTCGGACTCGCTGCAAGATGATATAAAGAATCAGCGGAAGTGGCGGAATTGGCATACGCGCAGGTCTCAGAAGCCTGTGCCGCAAGGCTTGAGGGTTCGACTCCCTCCTTCCGCATATTTATTATTTCTTCTCTTCGAGTCCGAGATAGGGCTCCAGCGCCGCCCAAGTGCCGAGCCCTACTTTTCCGTCCACCTCCAGGCCGCGTGAAGCCTGAAACGTTCGGATGGCCGCAAGCGTGGCCGGCCCGATTTTTCCGTCGACGCGTCCCGTGTAGAGTCCCGCGTTTTTGAGGGCGGTCTGGATTTTTTCTGCGCCCACCGCCGCTCGGGAAGGCGCGGGCGCGGCTACCTCCTCATCCGGGATCGCCGCCGGAGCGCTGTCGGGGTCCCTGATTCTCTGAATTCCAAGAAAGGCCGTTTCGTTGGAGGGGTTGATGTCGAGCGCGTTGAGAAAGGCATTTTCGGCCCGGCCCAAATCCCCGAGGATCATGTAAGCGTGTCCCATGTTGGAATAGGCGATATCGTCGTCGGGTTCAAGGAGAATGATCTCGGAATAGGTCTCGACGGCGCTGCGGAACCGGTTGAGGACGATGAACTCCTCCGCCTGCTTGTGAAGCCGGCTGAGGGTCTCGATCTTTGTTTGGTCTGCGGAGGTCCAGCTTCCGTCCGGGGACGGAGCTTCTTCCGCCGCCGGGGAAGCGGAGGGCAGGACGGCGATCGCCAGAAAAACAAAAAGAAGAATGGGCGCCGGTTTCATAAGTCGAAGGCTTGTGCTATATTAGCACCGTGAAAGAGAAAAAAGAAGCGCCGCCGGTTGTCACTCACCGCCAGGCAAGGCGGGATTATCTCATCCTCGAGAGCTTCGAGGCCGGGATCGCGCTGGTGGGCTGCGAGGTGAAGTCCCTTCGGGAGGGCCAGGCCAGCCTTGCCGGGAGTTTCGCGCGGGTTGAAGGGGGAGAAGTCTTCCTGTATAATCTCTACATTCCTCCCTACACCATGGGCGGCCGAGAGAGTCCGGACCCCCGGCGCAAAAGAAAGCTTCTCCTGCACCGGTCGCAGATCCACAAACTCAAGGCCAAGACCGATGAAAAGGGTCTGGTGCTCATTCCGCTGAAGATGTATTTCAGCGACCGGGGAATCGCGAAGGTGGAGCTCGGCGTCGGCAAGGGAAAAAAGTTTCACGACAAGCGTTCGGACATCAAGAAGCTCTCCGTCCGGCGCGAGATAGACCGCGCGATCAAGAATAGAAACAGGAAGTGAACGCTGACAAATTGGGGGCGACAGGCATCGATCCAGCCCTTGATCTGCTAGTGGCATGCGGAGGTGGTCAGGAGGCCTCCTTAAACACCTGGCACAAATCAAACGCCAAACACACGAACAATGTGCATGTGCCCTTCGCGGGGTATATGGCGTTACCGTTAGCCGCCTAAACACGGCTACCGTCCGCTCATCTCTAGTCTGCGGGATGAGGCCGGGCGTCGAATGCAGACTGGTCTTATCCGCGCGCCTTTGGCGGGTTTGACGAGAGCGACAGAAGGCTTACCCTTTAAAATTGTGTCCGCTCAAGTTTAAAAGGGGAAAACAAAAAACGGACTAAGCATGTAGAGGCTACAGACCTCAAAGGTTGGAGACGCGGGTTCAATTCCCGCCGCCTCCACTCCTTCGCCCGCTATAAAAAAAAGCGGGCGAAGGAGTGGCCTCCGAAGCTCCTTTGGCGTGTGTGTTGGAGCGTATTTGAAATTTGAAAAATACTTAAAATCAGGATCAGGAATTGCGTTCTCCAAGAAAAGACTAATATGAAACAAAAACGCGACAGGCTGGTCTGGCTTGACCTGGAGATGACGGGTCTGGATCCGAAGGCCTGCACGATTCTTGAGATCGGGACCGTGGTGACGGACAACCGCCTGGACATTATCGCCGAAGGACCCGTCATCGCGATTCATCACGGCGAAAAGGTTTTGTCCTCGATGGAGGAATGGAGCCGGTATCACCATCAGAAGTCCGGGCTGACCGAGGAGTGCCGGGCGTCAAAGGTCTCGCTCAAGCAAGCCGAGGAGCGGACGCTTGCGTTTATCAAAGCTCACTGCAAAGAAAGAACGGCCCCGCTTTGCGGCAACACGATTTGGCAGGATCGGCGGTTTCTCGTGAAGTATATGCCCCGGCTCGAAGGTTATCTGCATTACCGCATGATTGACGTCAGCTCCGTGAAGGAGCTTGTCGGGCGATGGTATGCCGGCGACCACAAGATGCCCCGCGCCAAGCGCCAGACGCATCGCGTGATGAACGATATCCTCGAGTCGATCGAGGAGCTTCGACACTACCGCGAAAAGGTGTTTGTCCCCGCCGCCGCGCCAGCGTCGTGACGCTCTATCCCGTCTCCGAAAAAAAGGTCCTTGCGCTCAGACAAAAAATGGAAAAGCTCGGCCTGCGCGAGTCTGATTTTGAGGAGACGTTCGTGCGATCCCCGGGCGCCGGCGGGCAGAATGTCAATAAAGTTTCAAGCTGCGTGGCGCTGAGGCACCGTCCGACGGGGCTGGAGGTCAAGTGCCGGCGCGAGCGCTCTCAGGCGCTCAACCGGTATCTTGCCAGGCGGATCCTCGTGGAGAAGATTGAGACGCTTTTTCTCGGCAAGGCCTCCGAGGAGCGCCGCCGTATCGAGAAAATCCGCCGTCAAAAAAGAAAAAGGTCGAGGCGCGCCAAGGAAAAGATGCTGGAGGAAAAGCATCGCCGCTCGGAGAAAAAGATCTGGCGCGGCAAGGTGAGAGAGGATTGACAGTCTGCTGAAAAAGCATCAGATGCAAGGTGCCTAGGAAGCGAGCGCGGAGGCGCTATGGGAATAGCGCCGCACAAGCGAGCGACCGAGCAACGCAGCAGGTGAGGCTTTTTCAGCAGACTGTTACTGATTTCCGGGGGAGTCCGACTTGAGCTCCGCGATCAGGCGCATTCCTTCGAGGGCCCGTTCGTTTTTCGGATTGATCGCCAGCGCGTCCCGGTAGGCCTCTTGGGCCTTCAGCACGTCCCCGATGATGAGATAGGCGTATCCCAGATTGCCGTGGGCCCTGTCATCGTCGGGATTTCGAAACACGATGTTTTGATAAAATGGCGTGATCTCCTCGGCGTTTTGAGGGTCGATGTGGACGGCGTTTTGGAAGGCCTGCTCCGCCTTTTCGTACCGGCCGCTTAAAAGATAGCAGTGCCCCATGATCACATAGGCCTGGTCGTCATCGGGGTTCGAGAGCACGAGGTCCTCGTAGATCTTGACGGCCTTGTCGAGTTTCTGCTCGGCGACCAGCCGGAGGGCCCGCTCGTGCATCCGGTCCGGGGTCTCCGCGACCGGGGGCGGGAGCGGCGGTTGTTTCGGGGCGGGCCGATCGACGGAAATCGGCGCGGGAGAGGGCGAAGGCGCCGCAAGAGCCGTGGCGATGGCCGGCGGAGAAACCCGCCGTGGCGGTGGCGCTATCCGTCTTTTGGCGACCTGTTCGACCGTTGTCTTCAGAAGCAGGTCTTTGATGAATTCCTGCGCCTCTTCCCGCGCCGTGAGCGCCGCCCGGAGCTTTTTGGATTCTTCGCTGAGCGCTTTGATTTTGTAGCGGGAGTTTTCCAATTGCCGGGCAAGGGCGTCGGTCATCCGGGCCGCCGAGTCCTGTTTGAGTTTCATGAGCTCGAGCTCGTATTCGGCCAGAAGCGAGCGGTTGATCGCCAGAGTTTTGAGGAGCGCCTCGTTGGGGGAGGGGCCTTCTTCCGCGACCCACGCAGGGCCGTTTACAAGGGCTCCCAGACATGAGAAAATAAGGATGGCCAACAATTTTTTCATGGCCTTATTTTAACCAAACAGAGACCGGGAGGGTAGCGTTTCTTTCATGATGACGCCCGATGAAGTCAGACAAATGATCGCGGCCGGCCTTCCGGATGCCCGGGTCGAGGTCCGAGACATGACGGGGACCGGCGACCACTTTGAGATCACGGTGAGCTCGGCCGGGTTCAAAGGCAAGACGCTTGTCGAGCAGCACCGGATGGTTTTCTCGCTTCTCGGCGATGAAATGGACCGCCGGATTCACGCCGTGCAGCTCAAGACCAAACCACTTTAGGAAAAAGAGGAGACCCCGATGGAAAACCCGACGACGGAGCGGATCGAAAAGGAAATCAAGTCGCACAAGGTCGTGCTGTTTGTGAAGGGCACCCCGGAGGCGCCTCAGTGCGGGTTCTCGGCGTCGACGATGGAGCTTTTCAGAAAGCTCGACGTCCCTTTTCACACGGTCGACGTGATCGCCAACCCCGACATCCGAAGGACGCTTCCGCAGATCTCCAACTGGCCGACGTTTCCGCAGGTATTCATCGACGGCAAGCTGGTCGGCGGTTGCGATCTGGTGCACGAGATGCACGAGAACGGCCAGCTCCGGGAGCTCCTAAGATCTGCCTGAGGGGGCTTCGCGCCTTACCTGTTTCTCAACTGGCGTTCGGCGTCGACGAGGTCGCGGTTGATTTTCTGCGCCGCGCCGGCGGCGGTCTGCCTCAGCCGGTCGGGGACCTGCGGCGCTTGTTTGAGCTGCCTTAGAAGCTGCACCACCATCCGGAAATAACGGATGATCTCGCCCTCGTCGGCGCCGGTATGCCGCCCGAGATCGCCGAACGCGCATCCGCCGATCCAGGCCTCCATTGCGCGCGCCAGGTGAAAGTACGCAGGCTTGGTCGGGGGATAGATCTTATGGCCGGCCTCTTTGGCCTGGATGATCCGGAGGGTCTTGGAGGCCTTTCTCTCAATCCAAACCAGGTGAGACGGCAGCTCTTTGGCGAGCTCGTTTCGCCGCGGCTCAAACACCAGCGCCGACAAAAGGACGGAAAGGGAAGTCCCGTTCAGCGAGTTCAGCGTTCTGTCCTCGAACATCTCGGAGAGAAGCAGCTCATACCCGTACATCCAGGAGGCGAATTCGCCCTTGGCCGTGAGGCCTTGCTCGCCGAGATATCCCAGCTCTTTTAGGAGATTCAGCTTTTTCTCGATCGCCCAGGCCCCTTTTTCGCGCCCTTTTTTGTTGGACTGAAAGTAATGGAAGGACCTCGGGTAGATCTCCATGAGTTTTGAGCCGAACTGCGCGTAGAGATTCAGAAGCGTCGCGTAGCAGGAGTTGAACTGGCTCTCGATCGGTTCGGGGCTGCCGTGAATCATCCGCTGGACGGTCGGATAAGAGACCTGATGGGGATTGACCCGGCAGTACACGTACCCCTCTTTGTCCATCCCGCGTCGTCCCGCGCGGCCGGCCATCTGGAAATAATCCCGCGTTCTCAGGAATGCGAAATGCGTCCCGTAAAATTTCCGCAGCTCGTCGAAGACGACCGTCTTGGCAGGCATGTTGATTCCCAATGCGAAGGTCTCGGTCGTAAAAATGAGCTTGATGAGCTTGGAGGTAAAAAGTTGCTCGATCACCTCCTTTAGAGTGGGCAGCATCCCCGCGTGGTGAAACGCGATCCCGCGCAGCACAAGCCTTTTCATCTCGACCGCGGCGGACTCGTGGGCCAGGTCAAAGCGCCTGCAGAGGTTCGTGTAAAGCGTCGCGACTTGGTTTTTCTCCTCCGGGGCCAAGAGATCGAATTTTTCCTGTTCCCACGCCAGCTCTTCCGCGCGTTTGCGGCCGAACGCGAAATAAATGCAGGGCAGACGTTTTTCGGCGACGAGGTGCCGGACGAGATCGTCCGTGCGGTTCGGTTTGGCCCGAAGGAAGCGGCCGTAGGACTGCCTTGAGAAACGTTCGCGGCGTCCGCGGTGAAAACGGTTGTCGCCGGAGGGCCAGTGCTCGCGGTCCAGGTAGCCGTCTTTTTTGAGAAGCCGCATGTCGGCCAGGACGTTTCCCTGGCATTGAAACAAGTGGACAAGCGGCACGGGACGGTGGGTCTCGATGATGACCTCGATCGGGTGGTCCAGGATCCCGCGTATCCACTGGGCGAGCTCCTCGATATTGGGGGCCGTAGCCGAGAGCGCGAGGAACCGCACATGCGCCGGCGAAAACATGATGGCCTCCTCCCACACGGTGCCGCGCTCGATGTCGTCCAGGTAGTGGACTTCGTCAAAGATCACCCAGGAGGTGTTTTTGAGGCGCGCGGGGTCCTCAAAGAGCTGGTTCCGGTAGATCTCGGTGGTCATGATGACGACGGGGGCATGGGGGTTGAGGCTCACGTCCCCGGTCAGAAGTCCCACCTGCCCGGGGTAACGCGCCGAAAAGTCCCGGTATTTCTGATTGCTGAGCGCCTTGATCGGGGCGGTGTAGATCACGCGCTCCTGCCGCGAAAGCGCTTTGTCGATCGCGTACTCGGCGATCGCGGTCTTGCCGGATCCGGTGGGCGCCGAGACGAGCACGGATTTTTCAAGGTCAATCGCCTCGATGGATTTTTTTTGAAAAGGGTCGTATTCCATCGGGGTATTATACCCCACGCCATTTGTCATGGAAGCGGAAAATGTGGTATAAAAGCCCATCATGAGGCGCTTTTGGGGTTTGGCGACGACAGGTTTTGCGGCGTCGCTTGTGGTGGTTTTCGCGACGACGGCCTTTCCCCGGGAGAGCGCCCAGGGCCCGTATTTTTCTCTCCGGCAACTTGCGACGGACCGGGGCCTGGATTTCGTCTGGGACCCCGTCGCGCGCAACGCCACGCTCTCGGGCCCGCTGGGTTTCGCGCGTTTTCATGCCGGGAGCGAATATTTTTTAAGTGAAGGGAGACTTCAACGGCTTCCGGAAAAGGTCCTTTTCTCAGGGGGGGAGGTGCTCGCTCCGCGGGAGGCCTTGACGACGCTCAAGGGTCTGTCAAAACCTCTGCGCGTGATGATTGACCCGGGGCATGGCGGTCGGGACTTTGGCGCCATCACCGGCGCGTCGCGCGAAAAAGAAATTACGCTCCAGGTTGCGCGGGACCTGGCCTCGGAACTCAAAGCCAACGGCGTGCGGGTGCGGCTCACGCGCAATTCCGACAGCGCCCTCACGCTCGCCGACCGGGTCTCGCTCGTCAACCGGAGCAGGCCGGACCTCTTCGTCAGCGTCCACGCCAACGCCTCGGCCACGCGATCGCTCGAGGGTTTTGAGGTTTATTATTTGTCCCCCGAAACGGATGATTATCTTTTGGCTGACGGCCGCGCCGACAAACCAATCCCCGGCGAGGAGGCCTTTCTGTGGTCCGGCGCTTCCCGCCAGACGCGGGCCATTTATTGGGACCTGCGGCAGGCGGACAACCGCCGCCAATCCCTCCGTTTGGCCAAGGAGGTGGTGGAGAGTGTGCGCCAGGCGATCGGGAGCGGCTCTCCCTTCCGGATCCGCGGCGCGCGGTTCTATGTGCTCAAGTGGACCGAGTGTCCGGCAGTGCTCGTCGAGATCGGCTACCTCACCAATCGCCGGGAGGAGAAAAAGCTCAAGCACTCCGTTTACCGGAAAAAATTAATTAAGGCCGTCGCCGAAGGTTTGATAAACTATGCTTATGAAAGAAAAACCGATCGGAATTTTTGACTCGGGGATCGGGGGCCTGACGGTGCTTCGCCAGGTGCGCCGGGAAGTCCCGAAGGAAGACATCGTCTATTTCGGCGATACCGCGCACGTCCCCTATGGGACGAAGTCCAAAGAGACCATCACAAAGTTTTCCGTCGAAAATGTGAAGTTCTTGCAGACCTTTGAGGTGAAGGCCGTGGTTGTCGCCTGCAATACGGCCTCCTCGCTCAGTTTGGACGCCCTCAAGGCGATGTTTTCGATCCCCATCATCGGCGTGATTGAGCCGGGCGCCAAGCGCGCGCTCGAGACGACCAAAAACGGTCGCGTTGGCGTGATCGGGACCAAGGCGACGATCCACAGCGGCTCCTACGAGGCCTGCTTGAAACAGCTCGACCCGTCGGTGAAGGTGTTCAGCGGCGCCTGCCCGCTCTTTGTGCCGTTGGTGGAGGAGGGATGGCTCGATGGCCCCGTGGTCTCGAAGGTCGCCCATGTGTACCTGGACCAGCTCAAGTCTTTTAAGATTGATACCCTGATCCTGGGGTGCACGCATTACCCGCTTCTGGCCGAGACCATCCAGAAAACCATCGGCCCGAGGGTCAGGCTTGTCAACTCGGCGGAGGAGACCGCCCGGCAAACCCGCGTGATGCTCGACAGGCTGGGTCTCTCGGACCGCCGAAAAGACCAGCAGGTAGAGCTTCAAAAAATGCGCCGCCGAAAAGACCAGCAGTCCACCACCTTTTATGTCTCCGACGAACCCGAGCAGTTTCGCATGCTTGGGGAACGGTTTTTGGGGCAATCCATCCAGTCCGTCGCGAAAGTGGGGGACTGCTTCTCGTATGTATGAAGTCATCGTTACGAGAGAATTCCTATAAGTCAGGACCAGACAATGTATGAGATTAGCATCGAGGATGAATTTTCTGCGGCACATTTTTTGAAGCTCTACGACGGAAGCTGGGAGCGCCGGCACGGGCACAACTGGAAGGTCTCCGTGGTTGTCCGGTCCGACACGCTTGATTCGATGGAGGTGGTGGTGGATTTCGAGGCCCTGAAGCCGAATTTGAAAAAAGTCCTCTCCGAGTTCGCGCACATCTGCTTCAACGATCACCCGGAATTCAAAGGCGGCAGGAAAAACCCGTCCACGGAAAACATCGCCAAGCTGATTCACGATCGGCTGAAGGTAAACTTTAAATCCAAAACCGCGCGGCTCGTCAAGGTCACCGTCTGCGAGACCCCCGACGCCTGTGCAAGCTATTATCCGAACCGGTGAGCTTATTCGCGGGTCTTGTTTCGCTCTCCATCACGGGATTTTTGTAGGCGACGAGATTTAGGCGGACTGAAGTCCGCCCTACGTTAGTGGCGTTTGTCTGTTAGCGGGGAAGGGGGTCCGGTTGAAATTATCGGATAAAAATCTTGAGACGGAGGTCAGTGAAGTTTTTTCTTCGCTGCAGGGGGAGGGGCCGTATCTCGGCGTGAAGCAGATTTTCGTGCGTTTCGGCCGCTGCAACATGCGCTGCGGCTACTGCGACGAGATCGAGAAGATGAAGGAGGAGAGCTTCTCGGTTTATCCCCTGGAAAAACTTATCGGCGAAGTGGACCGGCTTGAGGCGGAGAAGGGCCCGCACCATTCGGTCTCGCTCACCGGCGGCGAGCCGCTCTTTTATGCGTGTTTTCTGGGAAATTTCCTGCCGAGGCTCAAGGAAAAAGGGCTCTCGGCGTATCTCGAGACCAACGGGACGCTCCCGCGCGAGCTGGCGCAGGTGATCAAGTGGTGCGACGTGATCGCGATGGACATGAAGCCCGCCTCGAGCGCCGGAGACCGCGCGTTTCTGAAGGAGCACGAGGCCTTTCTCAAAGTCGCGATCCAAAAAGAGCTCTTCGTGAAGGTCGTGATCACGCCGGACACCTTGGCCCGGGAGATAGGGGAGTGCGTGGACCTTGTGGCGGCCGTGAACCCCAAAATCCCCTTTATCTTCCAGCCGCTCAGCGAGCCCTTCGGCATCAACGGCCGGTCCCTCGCGCTGATCGAAAAAGAGCTTTTCGCCATCGCCAGCCAAAAACTCCTCGACGTCCGCGTCATCCCCCAGATGCACAAAATCTGGGGTGTACGGTAAGCTAAGTCGTTTGTTTTCAATAGGCAAGCCCTCCTTGAAAGTGTCGAAAAACAGCTTCGGATACAACTGGGATACAGTCCAAAACACTCTAGCCATTTTTCCGAACCCGTAAAGCTTATATATAATCCCTAAGATTTTCGTGCCAAGGGCTTGCTCTTGTCCTCTAGGTACTGTCGGCAACAAGGAGGTGCCGATGAAATATCCAATTATCGTTATTGGGAATGTTCGATATGCGCCGTATGCGCTAATGGAGATAAGGGGAGACGCGGTCGTATCATTCAAACCACTCAACAGACTGAATGAACCGCAAGAACAGTCAATAAAACATTGGTTTAAAAAGCTGATAGCGTGTGTGAAAGGTAGTGTGCCTAAGAGGAGGACATTACCATGTCACGAAAGCACTTTAGAGCACTTGCGGAACAGATTGCGTTAATACCTGATCTATCTATGAGGATAACTGCGGCTTATGCCGTAGCAAAGGCGTGTCACCGGCTCAACCCACGCTTTAAGCTGGAAAGATTTCTCCGCGCTTGTTGCGCTGAGGAATAGGTAGAAAAAATCTCAAGCGACGACCCCCCCTTGAGGCCCCCACAGATACCCCTACCCACCATCACCTCCATAGTAGTTTGACGCGAAGTCGGGCAGCCCAGAAACACGGTTTTGCCCATGTTTTTAGATGGTTGGAAGGATGCGTGGATTGCACTGCCAAAAAGCGGTATAATGTCCAAAAAATTAAGACGAACTAAGAGTTAGGTAAATTATGTCTTGTCTTGCTTTCTTTCCCTGGTTGGAAGTCAAAAGCCGCATCCAGTTTGGCGATTTAGCACTTACTCCCTTTGAGCGCAATAAGTCGCCTTTTGGAGCCGGTTCTCCAGATCAAAGCACTTGCGACGGTGTTCTTGAGCCATACCATGATGGAAAGCACCCTGTTCAAAAAGCAACTTTGCTTGAGCACGGTGGCGTTTTTTTTGGCGATGTCAGCCAGGAAGCGGCGGGGGAATACTTTGTTTTCCGGGATATTGTGGCCTGCTCATCTCTCGGGAAGCGCGAGTTTTTTGGTTTTGGCTTTCCCTACTGGAACTCTGGTCATTTTGAAATGGTGATACAAAACTTTGTCGATCCCCACGGCTCTATCGCTGTAACATCCCGTCGTCGCGATGGAAAGACCACCCATCACATGACCCGCGAGGACTATTTTTTTCGTCGGCCCTTTCAAGTTAGCGCAAACGTAGGTATCGATTTTGATCGAAATCTAGTAACGGCTTTGTTGGCCGCGAAAGACAAGAGCCCCGTCTGGCACGAATACTATGACGCGATCTCTAACTTTAATCAGGCTAATACCGACAGCGATCAAAGGACGGAAGCCGAGGAAGCCGTCATGTTGATAGGGGCGTTTCAACGTTTATTACGTTGCACTGCTAGCGGGGAGGATGACCTTACGGCTCGGCTCACAAAGGTGCTCAACCCGTTCATCCACTTAGAAATAGAAAATTGTGAAAAAATCCAGAACTTCACCCACTACAAGGTCAAGGCATCAACCGTAACCGAAGCATGGATTTCAGATTTTTTTAAGCTTAGAGGTGAAAACGCTCATGGTAAACGGCTACCCCGCGGCCCGCTTGTCTGGGCCAGTATGGAGCATCTCTTGTTAGCATCGTTTCTTTTCCCGCACTTATTGAAACTTCAATTGCAGGAGGACGGTTATTATAAGCTGACGGACGATGATGAAGCTGATTTGATGGCGTTTGAGCCTTTATTGGCTGCGAAGTGCTTAGAAAAAACTGCAGATGGAAAGGGCTGGATATGGAGCGAGGTCTTTCGTAAGGTTCGGTCTGACTATCTATTAAAAAAATGTATGGAGCCCATCCTGGCCGAGTTTTTCAAACAAAAGCTCGACGGGCCTGACGTTGTAGCTGAAAACCCTAAACCTGAGCCGACCAAGGGGGCTGACTAATGCCGCTCACAGGTGGACCAGCCGATAAGTTGGGGAACCGTTACGAACTCTGGTGGACGGTTCTTCAATTTGTTCGTATGCTTCATGGAAAAGCAGAGAGAATACGTATTGAAGACCCAAACGTAACAAAAGCGGAGTTTGTGATAGTTCATAATGGGCACCGGGAACTTCATCAAGCCAAGCGAAGTCACCAGAGCGGCAAATGGAGCAATGCTTCTCTCGCTAGCTCCGATATGCAACTTCTGCAGGGTATGTTCGACCAGCTTTTGGGGAATGATAATCGATTCGTTTTCGTGTCCGGCAGTGCTGCTGAGGAGCTAAAAGAGCTTGCGCACCGTGCCGAAAAGGCAGAAACCGTGGAGGAATTCGAATCAAAGTTTCTTGAGGCAGAGATTCAGAAGGTTAGGTTTGATACGCTGAAGAAGAAATACTGGAAAAATACTGACACGACAACTGCCTACGAGATTCTACGACGAATCGAGGTTAAGACGGTTGATGAGAAGAGTCTTGAAGAGCAGGTTCATTGGGGTATTCGAGCTTTATTTCTCGCTGATCCCAACATTGTATGTGCCGAGTTACGATGTATTGCAGAAGATTCTATTCATCAGACCATCACGCGCGAAGCACTTATTGAGCGTCTTGCTCAGCGCGGTTTTATGCTGCGTCGTCTCGCTAAGCTTGACTCGGCCGCAGCCTTGGTTGGTGAAGCTACAGAGCGTTATCTCGCCGTCGTACGAAAGAAACTAATCCGGAAGTCACTGATTCCCCGAGCGGCAACGCAGACACTTCTTGAACAACTTATAGGGGCTGCACATGGACGTGATCTGGCGCTAACTGGTAGAGCAGGTGTTGGCAAAACAGGTTGCGTGATTGAGTTGGTCGAGGCGCTGCGAGCGCGCAATATCCCCGTCTTGGCTTTTCGACTCGACCGTCTCAAACTAGTTTCAACAACAGTGGAGTTAGGGCAACAGCTTGGGCTTGAGGAATCACCTGCGCTCGTGCTTGCCGCTATGGCTGCAGGCCGGGAAGCTGTCTTAGTAGTCGATCAGCTTGACGCGGTGAGCACTGCTTCGGGGCGAAGTTCAGATTTCCTTGAAGCCGTGGAGGGAATCTTGGCTGAAACTCGTGGCTTGCGCGACAAACTAAAGCTGCACGTTGTTGTTGTTTGTAGAGCATTTGATTGGGAAAACGACCATAGGTTACGTCGACTGCTTTCAGAGCAACAAACCAAAGTGGAAGTTGTCGAGTTTTCGATTGATGAAGTGAAAGCCGTTCTTTCCGCCGATGGTTTCCGTACGGAACTTCTCCAAAAGAATCAGTTAGAGTTGCTCAGACTTCCACAAAACCTCTCGTTGTTTCTTGAAGCAAGTTTTGCGAAAGCTGGAGCGCCAACGTTCAACACTGCAAAAGAACTTTTTGACCGGTATTGGGACGAGAAACGCCGAGCAGTCAAAGCGCGGGCTAATTATTCACAAGAACAGTGGGCGGAAGTGATTGGGTTCATTTGTGAAAAAATGACCCAAACTCAACAGCTTTTCGCCTCGCGCGAGAGTCTTGATCAATTTGATAGCGATTACATCGCGGCAATGGCTTCGGAAGGCGTACTAACTTTCGAGAATCAGAGATATGGATTTGGTCATGAAAGTTTTTTCGATTATTGCTTTGCGCGTGCTTTCATCCCTAAAGAAAAACCGCTGACCGAATTTCTCACCGCTTCTGAGCAGCACCTCTTCAGGCGGGCGCAAGTGAGGCAAGTTCTTACCTACCTACGGGATGCTGACCGAGATCGCTACTGCAAGGAGCTACGTGAACTTTTAGCAGACAGCCGAATTCGTGCTCATATCAAAGACCTTGCCATCGCTTTGGTCGTAGCCGCGCCTGATCCTGGCGATGATGAATGGGCTGTACTAGAGCCGTGGTTGAATTCCAACCTTGCGATTTTTGAGAATAGCCAGAAGAGCCCAGACAAGCTTTCTTCCATGGTGTGGCAACATTTCTTTCCTTCGGTCTCTTGGTTTTATTTTATTGAAAGGCGAGGCTTCATTAAGAACTGGCTTGGATCTGGAAAGAAGAGCCTCATCGATATGGCAGTGAATTACCTGCGACTTCACCAGCGACATGCAGCCGATACGGTGGCAGAATTGCTAGAACCCTATATTGGGCAGACTGGTGATTGGCCGCAACGACTTCGTTTCGTGATGCAATGGGCCGATTTGGGGGACAGTCGCAGATTTTTTGATTTATTTTTGCGGCTCATTGATGATGGAACTCTCGACAATGCACGCGGGCCGATAGCAGTCAATAGTACATTCTGGAGCATGTTTCATGGACTGGCAAAGACACAGGCCGCATGGGTAGCGGAAATTCTTGCACATTGGCTTCGCAGAAGGTTTGTGTTGGTTTCACATCCGACGGTAGAAGGTGAGGAGCCGAATTGGCACGACCTTTTCAACAACGACGAATTTGGAAAAGATCATTTACATGATGCTGCAACCAAAGCACCGGGAGCGTTCGTTGATCACGTTCTCCCCGTTGTCTTAGAAATTTCAGATGCCACCATCTATAGTGAAAATAATTCACCGAAGCGAGATGCCGTCTGGTCGATAGCGCTATTCGATAATGAGTATGAATCGGCTGAAGATGCTTGCAGAAATACGCTTGCCACCGCATTGCAGACGGTTGCAAAAGATAAGCCAAAAAAACTCAGCGATGTTGTAGCCGAACTTCAACGTCGTGATACTTATATGGCAAACTTCCTCCTTTTAAATCTCTTCGCTGCTGGAGCGGCGCATTTTGCCGATCCAGCTGTTACCCTTTTGTGTGACCAGCCGTGGCGTTTTTACTGTGGATTTTCAGAAAGCCCTCACTGGATTGCGATGCAGCTTATTAAGGCAGTTGTTTCAATCTGTTCGCCGGAAAACCGGACGAAATTGGAAAAAACGATCATGAGTTATTCTCCGGATTACGAACGCAGCGCCAAAGGGCACAAAATCGCGGGAAGAGCCTCCTTTGCGTTGCTGTCCGCTATTACACCAGAATATCGCAGTGGTCACGCTCAAGCACGCTACAAAGAGCTCGAACGAAAGTTCGGGAAACCAGACGGCCCGCCACTTGGAGTTCATGGTGGGTTCGTTGGATCCCCAATTAAGAAAGAAGCAGCCGAACAAATGACTGATGAACAGTGGTTGAAGGCAATTGCAAAATATGATTCAGAAGAACGTGAGGATCGTTGGAATGATTTCTTGAAGGGTGGCGCCAGAGAACTTGCCAGGATGCTGCGTGATTTTGTTCACAATGAACCGGAACGTTTTTCTCAACTGAGTTTACGATTTCCCGATGGTACCAATCCAGTCTACATTGATCGAGTGATCGACGGGTTAAAAGGTACCAATGTGTCTACCAAGCTGAAGCTCGCCGTCTGTCGTAAAGCTTATAGTGAATCTCGTGAGGAATGTGGAAGGGCAATTTCCGACCTACTTGGAGGCATCCAGGAATCGCTACCGGAAGACGCTGTTCAGATGCTCGATTGGATAGCTACTCAGCACTCTGATCCAGAAAAAGATTTATGGAACGTAGAAGCCACAGCAGGTAAACCCTACTATGGTGGAGATATCCACAGCCACGGTATCAATACGACACGTGGGAGAGCCGCCGAAGCAATTCACAATCTTATCCGCACCGATGTTGGATATGTCGCACGTTTTGGATCTACACTCAACCACCTTGTTAGTGATGAGAACCTTTCAGTACGCTCGTGCGCTGCTTCGACGTTGCTCGCTGTCGCTCGACATAACACACCTTTGGCGTTAGAGCTTTTCAAGAAGCTCGCCGAAGCAGACGACCGTTTACTCGCAACTCCTTATGTGGACCGCTTTATCTACTACAGCTTGCACAAGAATTTCATCCAAGTCCGGCCTTATGTGGAGCGGATGCTGCGGTCAAAAGAACCTAAAGTGAGTGAAGTTGGCGCTCGGCTCGCCGGTGTGGCGGCTCTCTATCACGAAGATGCTGCAGATTTGGTAAATAAAGCAATGTCCGGAAGTCCTTCGCAGCGACTCGGGGTTGTCCAGGTAGCGTCAGCCAATATCGCTCGTGCAGATTGTCGAACGTGGTGCGAAAATTGTTTATTGGTACTTTTTAATGATGACGATAACAAGGTCCGTCGCGAAGCCACATCATGTTTTCATCATCTTAAGAGCGAACCTTTGGAGAACTACGAGAACCTTATCAGGGCATTTTGTGACAGCTTGGCCTACCAAGAGGGTTCATTTCCAGTTCTTCACGTGCTGGAGGATTCGTTGCTCCGCTTGCCGGGTATCACACATGTCGTGTGCGAGAAGTTTCTCATGCGTTTTAGTGATGAAGCAAAAGACATCCAAACTTCTCGCGCCGGGGATGTTCATACTGTTGCCAAACTGATATTCCGAACTTATCATCAACATCAACGCGATCAATGGGCTCCTCGATGTCTCGACCTAATTGACAAGATGTGCCTAGAAGGCATCCGCGATACAAGAAGTGAACTGGATGAATACGAACGATGATAAAATTTTAGAAAGGTATTTGGCTAGTCTTTGAACTGCAAAAGTTTCCAGGCAGGAACTTTAAAAGCTTTGGCGAGCTTTTCTATACTTGATAGGCAAATATCGTCAGGCTTCCGACTTTCCAAGTTTTGCACGTGTTTATAATCCAACCCTGAAAGTTCTGACAATTCGAGTTGAGTTAAGCCCTTCTTAGTCCGTAGACTTTTTATACGTTTTGCCAACTTAATGTTGATTTGGGAGGTGGCCATTAAGGGCCATTATGTGGTAATTCTTCTCTTGTATAAACCGGCTATAGACGGTGTATAATTAAGTTATTAAGAGGAGCCGCCCATGAAAAAACTGGTATCTTTATTTTTCCTTTCCCTGATTGTCGCTTTATCAATTTCTGACACAGCCTTAGCTGAATATGTTCGTGGACACTATCGAAAGAATGGTTCCTACGTCAGCGGTTATCACCGATCAAACTCCAATAGCACCGTTACTGATAATTATTCATTCAAAGGTAATGTCAATCCTTATACTGGCGCGATAGGAACGAATTATTATCGGAATAGCCCTTCGAGTCCTTATTTTGGGTCTAGTCCGTCAAGAGGCTGGAGCAACCCGGCTACGACCTTTTCGGGCAATTCATCAACGGGGGTTTGGGAAAGTCCCTCAACTGGGGTATGGAGTAGTCCTTCAACGGGCATCGGAAGCGGATCTTCCAGTTGGGACGATTGAGGTCAAAGGTAGGGTAGGTATGGGGATGCAGAAAAACAAAGTCAGACTTTTTACTCTCTTAATGGCAGTACTTTGCTGTAGTGGCTGTGCCACTGGTTCTTATTACTACAAGTACCAAGGGGCTGCCGGTGGTTTTAGTGAGGTTAAGATCCAAGATGACTTATTCAAGGTAGCGTATTCTGAGAATCAATTTGTTAGTCCTGAAACAGCAGAGGATTTTGCATTACTTCGATCGGCGGATGTCGCAATTCAGAACGGCTATAAATACTTCGTGATTCTCGAACAAAAATCTGATGTGCAAAAGACGTCAGTAGATATGCCCAGCTACTCGACCACGATGGCGTCGGGCTCGATATATCCAGCGACCTATTCAGGAAGCATGATCGGCAACACCATCAATTACGGTGGCGGCACGTATGTTTATTCTAGGCCGAGTACCTCTAATATGATCAAGTGCTTTAAAGAAAAGCCTGAGAATTTACCCACGATCATTTATGACGCAGTGCAGGTCAGAGATAGTATAAAAACCAAGCACTCTATTAGATGAATCGCTTAGTTAAAGTTCTCACCATTGCGTTAGTTTTTTCAGCCCTCTATTCTTCTTTCGATATGGCTGAGAGTACCAGTGTTACGAAAGAATATCTCAAGAGAATTACAGAAGATAAACGCAAAAGCCGAGAGGCGATGGCGCAATTAGGGGATAAGGCGGCGCTCATGGAGTTACAGCACCGGCAGGACCTCGAACTCCAACAGCGCCAATTCGATCATGAAAAAGATTTGATGTATCAGAAAAAAATTGCCGATCAACAGGAGTTTAATGCGCATCACACTCGGTGCATGGGCGCATTGGTGCGACGACATCCAGAAATGTTTGACGATGAGGGAGGATATTTATCAGACAGCCCAAAAGGAAGAATTTGGGAACGCGTAGCTGTGGAGCATCCCGAGTACGCTTCCCAAATTGGCGGACTTTGCATGGCGATGGAAGAAATGGAGCGGATTCTCCGTGATGAAATATAATCTAGAACACATCAAAATATCTTTTTACTGGCTATTTTTGGTGCTCGTAACTTGACCACAGAGAATCGTGTGATATAATAAAAATTGAGAGAGACAATCTGTTAGGTTGTGGTGCTCTCAAAATTGCCGAAGTAGCCAGTTGTAAACGGCTGGTCAACGATGTTGAGCCAAGCAATTCAATGTCGGCCCGAATAGCGAAAGTAGGGCGAGCGGACGCGCTTAAATGCTAGGCATAATTGAGCTGTCTTTAACGCAATAAAGATGAGCCCAAGCAGGTGAAGTATACCCTTGTTTGGGCCGTTTCATTTTAGGGCCTGCGGGGTTTCCTGCGGGCCTATTTTTATTGCATAGAAAAGACAAGGAGAGAAAAATGAGACAGCTCACACCAATTAAAGCTATCCGTAAGACCTGCCTAGACTGCTGTAGTGGTTCCCCCAAATCTGTAAAGCTTTGCTCTGACACCGAGTGCCCCCTGCATATCTATCGCTTTGGCAAGAACCCCCGCAGGAAGGGTATCGCTCCGAATAAGCACCTATTCCAGAAAAATCCCACCGTTGTGTCGAGAGATTTCTCAAAAGAAAGGGCTTCCAATGAGTGAGTCACAGTATTCAACCCAGAACCTGTATGAGGCTGCTTTCTGCCTCTGCAAGGGATTCAAACTGGCTGGCAAGCGACGAGAAGGAGCTAAGGTCGTTATTCTCTTTGAAGGGGAAAACGTACAACAAGAGGCTCTTGGTTTCTATAACGGGTCCAAGGTGCCCGCTAAGGACTACGCAGATTCGTATAGAACCTTAAAGGATTTCATTTTTGAGAGATAGGAGAAAAAGATGAGGATAAAAAAATGGGCCGCCATAAAAGCTACCGACTTCCACCATTTGTCCCACTAGATAAACGAATGCTTCTTCACTCTCCGGAGTGGAGAGATTTAGGATCGTCTGCCAAAGTTCTGTATATGCAGATTAAAGCCAAACACACCGGCAGTAACAATGGACAAATACGCCTTTATTACAGCGAGCTAAAAGGCATGATGGCCGACAAGACGATAAGCAGAGCATTTAAGCAACTGGAAGCCAAGGGTTGGATCTGCCGCGAGAAAATCGGGGGAGAGCATCGCTGGGTAAATGATATACGTTTGACCGGTAAATACGACGCGACTGTGAAAGATTGTGTTTGGTTGCGGCAATAAAAAACAGCGCTATATTTTACAGTGTCAGTGTGCACTTTTTACGGTGTCGGCGATGATTGGAAATGCTCCACTCAGTAAATAATGCTGAGTCGTGCTATAGAGCGATCAAAATCGACCCGTTAAAAAATACAGTCTTTATATATTATGCCATCCATAGGTGCTTAATTTAACAAAGGGGGAGTGTCATGATAAGTAGGGCACGTTTGATACGTCAAAAAGTAGAAATCGTAAGTCAAGATCCGTTCGTGGTGAGGTGCTTGGGGTGTGGTCTGGCTTGGCAACCTTTGCTTAGAAGCGGAGGGCGATTACCAAAGGGGTTCTCCGAACGCCCAAACGGTTGTGTGGGAAACGAATGTACAGAAATTAACCGATAAGTGGGTAAAAAAGGGGTGGTGGGGGCGATAAGGGGCGGCCGTACGACACGCTTCTGTACAGATTTGGAGAAACATACGCTGAAAACGTACAGAGCACCGCCGTACGTCGGTCAGGAACGAGGCGTACATCCACTCGACTGAAAATAGCGTTTACCGTATAGCGAAATGAGGCAAAAAAGACCGCTGGCGTAGGCGCTATTTAGCGGGTTTAGGGGTTTGAGCTTGGAGGAAATAAGGGGTCATTCCGAAGATTTTTTGACGTGTAGCACAGTTTCAGGAGGATAGGTCAATGGATGAAAATAATCGGTTATTATCGTGCAAGGATCTGGCGAAATTCTTAGGCGTATCGTCTTGGACGATTTACGGATGGGTCAGCCAGAAAAGGATTCCGCACGTCAAGATCGGCCGACTTGTACGTTTTGATGAGGCTGAGATTTTGGGGTGGTTGGAAAAACAAAGGGTAAAGCCGTTTCATAGCATTTAGGAAGCAATACCGAGGTACAAATGAAAGAAGTTATTCAAAGCCTATTTTAGTTTATCGTATCGCCCGGTTAGTACCGGCCAACGAGCGGCCGGAATAGCGGGGATTAGCGTCTCCGTTCCGTTGATGCAATAAGTTCTGACTTTGGTCTGCCTTAGCGGGTAGTCAAAGCGCACCGGGGATAAACAAGCCGAGCTGAGTCGCGCCAGTAGGGGCCTAACCTGGAACAAATCCGGGCTAGGCATCGTGTGCCTACCCGGTTGAGGGCGGGCAAACATGGACGGTCAAGACAATCAAAAGTGGGTAGACGCGAAAAAGTTGGCTGAGATCTTGGGGGTGAAACAGGGGTGGATACGGCAAAACATGAAAATAATACCGCACAAAAAGTTGCGGCGGCTCGTTCGTTTCAATCCTGTCGAAGTTATGGAGCGCTTTAAGCCGAAGGATGAAGCCCAAACAAAGGTAGATTCTCTTAGCAAGGGGGCGAGAATATGGGCTTAATCAGGCGCTGTTCGGTTTGCAGAAAGCAGGGCGCTCGGTATAGTGCGCAAGGCTTAAAATGCACCCACAAAGAAGCGACCTGGGCCGTAAAATTTCTTGTCGGCAGCAAACAGATTTTTAAGACCTTTGGGCCGAACAAGAGGGAGGCGGAGCGTTTTCTGACCAAAATCAAATCAGAGATTGCCTCCGGTGGTACGTTTGAACAAATAAAGCCTATTCTCTTCAAAGAGCTCGCCGAGAAGTGGCTTAATAACCATCGTCAGAGCGCCAATCCGAAACCTGGGACAATTTGGGCGTATGATTCTCGGCTCACTCACCACATATTGCCACTCATGGGTCATAAGGTCGTTAATCAGATCACCGCTTACGATATTGAGACCATAAAACAAAAAGTCCGTGAAAAACTAAGGGCTCGATCAACTAACCAAGTTCTGGTTGAGATAGGCACGATTCTAAAATATGGATGGACGCTCGGGTTTTGTAAATCCAATCCCGCGCAGTTGGTCAAAAAGTACGGCATCGAAAGGGGGCCGGGCCGAACTCTCACGAAAGAGGAGGCCGCAATTCTGCTGAGATACGCGACCGAGCCGTATCGAACGATTTTATTTGCTCTACTCTGCACTGGCGCAAGGATCGGAGAAATATCGGCTCTAAAATGGACGGACGTGGATTTTAAGAACAATCTGATCACGATTCAGCGCAATGTGTTTCACGCGCCGAAAGGGAAGTACGGCATGGGAGACAAGTCGTGGATATTTGGAACCCCGAAATCGAAGGAATCAACGCGCAAGGTCTTTATGATTCCAGCGCTCAAAACCGCGCTGGTCAGGCATTGTGAGCAGAGCGGAGGCAATCAGCATGGCCTTGTATTCTCTACGAAGTTCGGCGAGCCCTATGATCGCTCAACGTTAAGGGTGAAACTTGTCTCTATTACGAAAGCCGCCGGGTTGAAACATGTTCGACTGCATGACCTGCGGCACACAAACGCGACATGGCTGCTGGCGGAGGGGGTCAATCTCGCCTATGTCTCAAAGCATCTCGGGCACTCAGGAGTTGCGATTACGGGCGATACCTACCATCACGTTCTCCCTAAAGAACACGAGCGAGGAATGAAACTCTTGGACGGCATCTTTCCAATTTGGGATACAATTGGGATACAGTCGCTGCCTCCACCAGACGAAATCAAACGAAAGTAGCCGAATGGACTTTACGAAGTTTGATTGTCGTAACCTCTGTAGACTCGTATAATAATGCAACTATGCGAATCCCCACGCAAATAGGCGAAAAAGAAAAATTACCCCAAGAGCACAAGCACAAAATCTGGGGTCAGTGAACGGTTTTATTTTCCCTGTGATAAAATAATAAAAAAGGTTTAAATAAATCAAGGAGGAGACCCGATGAGCGGATCCGGAATGAAGGTCCTGGGGGTTTTGGCGGGGGCGGCGCTTTGTTTGGCGTTTTCAGGCATGACGACCAAGGAGGCCTGGGCCGCGACGGCCGCGGAGATCGACGCCCGCGTGGACAGGACTCTCGAGCGCTTTTACGGCGAGGCGAGGGACGGGAGGAAACTCGTCCAGGACGCCAAGGGCGTGCTTGTTTTTCCGAGCGTTTATAAGGCAGGGCTTGGAATCGGCGGCTCGTTTGGCGAAGGCGCTCTGAGGATCGGGGGCAAGACCGTCGATTATTACAGCACCGTCATGGGTTCGATCGGCCTTCAAATCGGGGTCGAGAAAAAATCGATCCTCCTTCTTTTCATGGAGAAGGACGTGCTCGACCGTCTTCGCTCAAGCTCCAACTGGAAGGTCGGCGCGGACGCCTCCGTGACTTTAGTGACCGTCGGCGCGGACGGGTCCATCGATACCCAAAAGACCAATCAGCCCATCCTCGGGTTCGTGATCGGGCAAAAGGGCCTGATGTACAACCTGACCCTGGAAGGCACCAAGTTCACCAAGCTGAAAAAATAGTTGTAGTGCGAGTAGTTCAAGGCTTGACATTGGGAGCCCGGTAGGGTAATATTCCTAACAGGAATATTTAGTTCAATGGGTGTGGTGTCCATATAATGGCTGATTGGCAATTAGAGCACACGGACAAGTATTTGAGGGATTATGCTTATTTTAAAAAAAAGCGACCCGATGAATTGGCCGCCGTGTTAGACAACTTAGACACCTACTTCAAAGCATTAAGCAAATTGAAAGATTGTACGTCTATCCGGATACCAAGATGACGGTATTGCACGTTTTAGCGATAGGGGATAAAACCGCGCAAAAAAGCGATATCGAGGCGTGTCGCGGTTTTGTTAAAAAACTCAAGGAGGGGCGGGATGCGAAAACTGTATAAAAGCGTCAAGGAAATGGCGCGCGATATTTCCAAGGACGCTTCGTTTGAAAGTAGGCTGTCCAAAGAGATAGATGAAAAACGGATAGCGAAGTTCCTTTTTTATTTACGTTGCAAAAACAATCTTACGCAAAAACAGATTGCCGAAAAGATTGGATGCACGCAAAGCAAGGTTTCAAAAATTGAAAGCGCCTACAATCATGAGCTTTCTGTGCAGGATTTGCTGGATTACGGGAAGGCCATGAATCTCAAGCTTGAACTGGGTTACAGGCACCCGTCGATGCGAATAGTCGACATGATCAAGTATCATGCTTTTAAAATTAAGCGTTTATTGGGTCAATTGACCGATTTGGCGAAGGATGATAAGGAGATGAATGACGCAATCGCCCGCTTCCACGTGGAGGCTTTTGTCAATATTGAGAAAATAATCAAGGGAAGCTTCGTGAACTTGGCGATTTTTAGGAAGAAACTGCCCATGGAAAAAGCGAGCGTGCATATTTCTGCTCCCATAGAAAGTTCCAACATCCAAAAAGTGGCAAGCACCTAAAAGACACAACAGGCGGGTCCGCTTAAAAGCGCTTAAGATTTGCGAAGTATAAATAGTATTTGATACGAATGCTTGGAAAATATTTTTCATATTTTTTCGCCCGATCTCTTGTCATTCTGGGATTCATCGTGTAGACTTCCCCCATAACACGAAAAGGTCCCATGGCACGGGTTTCTTCCCAACGAGTTTATCGATGAAAGAAAATCGCCCCATCCTGAGGGCTGTCGCTTTCGTTCTCCTTCAGGTTTTTTTTCTCCAGGAGCTCGGCTTCGCCGCTCCGGATATCAGGCCCGTTTCCTGGGATCCAAGGGGCGATGACAAGGCCTGGGCCAGGTCCGTGCTTCCGAATATTCCGGCGTCCGTGGCCACCCTCGAAGACGCCTGGAAAGCCGCTCGTTCCCCACGACCCACGACGATTATTCTCCTCCAAGACGCCCACACCAATCCCTCGGGACAATTTAATCTCTCGAAAACGCTGGATCGTCTTCTTGCGCACGACAAGAACCTCAAGCACGTCTTTGTAGAGGCCGGACTGGACGACAACTCGCTCTCCTCTTTCCGGCAATACGGCGCCCGGGACCAGAGAAAACAAATCGCCGAGCGGTATCTTCGATCGGGAGAGCTCCACGGCGAGGAGTACCTGGACCTCACCTCGGACCGCGATTTCACCATCTGGGGAGTGGAAGACATCGATCTCTACCGGAAGGCCCTCGGGGACTACAGGGCCGTGGCCCGGGACCGGGAAAGATTCCAGGCCTACCTCTCGAAGATCCGGACGACGATCGAGGTCTTGAAGCCCCGGATCTACGGCCCCGCTCTCTCGGCCTTCGTCGGCCATTATGAAAAATACGGGAAAGGCGAGCTTCCCGTCACGGAGTACTTTGAGATCCTCCATGCCTTTGCCGGGCGGACAGGCGCGGCGATCTCCCGGTACCCGT
>JACPAX010000036.1 GCA_016180585.1 Candidatus Omnitrophota bacterium
CGGCGGGAAGACTTTGACCGGAATAAAATCATCTCCGGGATACGCAAGGCCTGCGAGAAGCGCCCGGTCAGCATGGAAAAGATCGAGGCGGTGGTCGACAAGGTGGAAAAGGAGCTGCAGAAGAGCTTTGATAAAGAAGTGAAGGCGCAGGCGGTGGGGGAGCTGGTGATGGACCACCTGCACAAGCTGGACGAAGTGGCCTACGTGCGGTTCGCCTCGGTGTACCGGCAGTTCAAGGACATCAATCACTTCATGAAGGAATTGAAAGAGCTTTTAAGTAAAAGGGAATGAGAAATAGGGGTGAGTGGTGGGGGAGGAAGAGGAGAGGGGAATAGGGGTGAGTTGTGGGTCGGGGGGTGGGGGTGAGGGTGGGGGAGGAAGAGGAGAGGGGAATAAGGGTGAGTTGTGAGTTGTGGGTTGTGAGTCGGGGGTGGGGATGAGGGGGAGGGGGAAGAGGGGATAAAACGGGGGGTTTTGCTAGGGTTCCTCGTTGAAGATTTTTTTCATGGTTTCCAGATCCACCGTGAGTTTTGCGCGAAGCGTTTCCAGCAGGGCGTTGAATGCCTCCTGCGTTTTTTGGTCGACCAGCCGTTTTTTGAACGCCTCTTTTTCTTCCGAGAATTTTTTATCGTCGGGGCTTGAGATTTTCTCCAGTGTCAGGATCGCCGCGCCTTCCGGCACCGCGAAGGCCGCGCTGATCTCTCCGGGTTTCAGGGGCGCGACCGCTTGTTCGAAGGCGTCGGAAGCGGCGGGTGTCGGCAGGGACCGGCCTTTTCCGAATTGCTCCAGTCTTCGCGTCTCGGCTATGCCGGCGTTTTTGAGCAAGGCCCCGAAGTCCGCCCCGGATTTCTGCCGGGCCTCGTCCAGTTTTTTCACCGCGGTCTCCGAGGCCTTTCGCTTCACCCAGAGATCCTTGAGTCTGGCCCCGGCCTGGGCAAACGCGATCGGACGCGCGGGCTCCTTTGCCTCGACGAAGATTTTGAAGCTCCCCTGGTCGATCGTGATCCAGCCGGTTTCTTTTTGCTCGGGGATCATGAAGCAGAATCCGACGATTTCCACGGGGAGGCGCTTGGCGATCTCCGGGTCGTCTTTGGAGAAAAGTCCCGTCGCCTGGACGGGGAGGCCGTATTTTGTGGACAGCGCCTCCAGGGTGTCCTCCGTTTTCGCGGAAAGAAGCTCTTGGAACGCCTCGGCCCGTTCCTTGGGCACCTCCAGGTACTTGATCTTTACGCGTTCGGGATCCGTCAGCTCGTCCTGAACCGCGGGGTAAAAGTCCTCGAGTGTTTTGTCGTCCGGCGCGGGGACGCCTGGTTTTTCCGTTTCCCAGGGGAGGATCCCGTAGGAAATGTCCCGTTCGGCGTTTTCCTCGGCGTAGAGGGCCTTCAGCGCCTCATCCGTGCAGGTGACATCCGAGCGCAGTTTTTCCGAGATCTTGCGGATCTGGAGCATCTGCCGGACTTCCTCCTCAAACTGCCGGGGGTCCATGCGCAGGTAGTCCTTCACATACCGGCGGTAGAAGCCCGTGTCAAACACGCCCTTGTTGGAGAAGCCGCTCTGCGAGGCCAGCCAGTCCACGACCTCCCTGTCGGAGACCCGGATATTCTCCTTCCGGGCGTGGTGAAGGAGAAGGAGCCTGTCCCAGGCCTCGCTCCGGAAATTGATCAACCGCCGCACCTGGTGGTAGCGCTCGCCGTAGGCCCAGGCCGCCTGATGCTGGGAGGCCTTGTAGCTGGCCAAGTAGTCCTGAAGCGAGATCTTCCGCCCGTCAATTGTGCCGAGCGGGGAGCGGCTCTCGTTTCCGGTCTCGCCGATGATCACGCCCGACACGACGAAGGTCACGACCACCGCGACGGCGAGGAAGATATAGATTTTTTTCTGGGTGTCTTTGTGACGAAGGAGTTTGAGCATGGAATTGGCGGCATTATACCCGCGGCCCGCGGCTTTGACAACTTTTTTTAACCGTGTTATACTCTGCTTTTTCCAACTCATTCATTCTGAACCTCTGAACCTATTACAATTTTCTCAAACCCAATCGGGAGAAGGTGGCCGTGTCGTCGGAGTCGTCGTTCAAAATAAAGTTGGGTCTGCCGAAAGGGAGCCTCCAGGAAGCCACTTTCAAGATGTTCAAAAAAGCGGGCTTCCACGTGACGGTCGGCTCGCGCTCCTATTTCCCCTACGTGGACGACCCCGAGATCGAGGCGGTGCTGATCCGGGCGCAGGAGATGTCGCGCTACGTCGAGGACGGGGCGCTGGACTGCGGGATCACCGGCGAGGACTGGATACAGGAAAACGGATCGGACGTCGTGCGGGTGCATGAGCTGGTCTACGCGAAGACCGGCATGAATCCCGTTCGCTGGGTGCTGGCGGTGCCGAACGCCTCCCCGATCAAGGACGTAAAGGATTTGCAGGGCAAGCGGATCGCGACCGAGCTCAAAGGCTTCACGGAAAAGTATCTGAAGGGAAAGGGCGTGAAGGCCGACGTCGAGTTCAGCTGGGGGGCGACCGAGGTCAAGGTCGGCTCCGGCCTCGTCGACGCGATCGTCGAGCTGACCGAGACCGGCTCGTCGCTGCGGGCCAATAGTCTCAGAATCGTCGAGACGCTTTGCCGGTCGACGACCCAGTTCATCACCAATAAAAAGGCCTGGGCCGACGCGCGAAAGAAGCAGAAGATGCGGCATATCGCGATGCTGCTTCAGGGGGCGATCAACGCCGAGGCCAAGGTCGGGATCAAGATGAACGTCGAAGAAAAAAATTTGAAACGGGTGGTGGCGCTTCTTCCCGCGATGAAGAACCCGACGGTGTCGAGCCTGGCCGGCGGAGGGTGGAACGCGGTCGACACGATCATCGACGAGAAAATCGTCCGCGACCTGATCCCCAAGCTGAAAGAAGCGGGGGCGGAGGGGATCATCGAGTACCCCTTAAACAAGGTCATCTATTGACATGAAATTCGAAATCCGAAGCACGAAATCCGAAACAAGGACCAAAATTCAAATGACCAAAATCCAAAACAACCCTTTCGGTCATTGGAATTTGGAGCATTCGGATTTGTTTCGGATTTCGTGCTTCGGATTTCGGATTTAACTGTAAGAGGAGGAACGAAAGAATGCCCTGCGGCAGAAAAAGAAAGCGCCATAAGATGGCCGTCCATAAAAGAAAAAAGAGACGGCGTCGCGACAGGCACAAGAAGCGGGAACGGTAAATCGGTAGGGGGTTAAGGGTAAAGCCGTGAGTCAAGCGGCGAGTCGCCGCTTGGCCTCACAACTCAGAAACGAGGTTTCCGGTGTTTTTGAAAAAGCTTAGATTATTCTGGTGGAACCATTCCATCAAGATCGGTATTCTCGCCTGGATCATTTTTATTTTCTGGTGGCCCATCCAGGCGCTCGGCTCCATCGACTCCTATCAGCGTTCCTATATGGTGGCGTGGCTCTCCATGCTGGGGCTGCAGTCGACGATCAGCGCCGTGATCTTTGTCGTGCTGTACGCCAAGTTTTTGACCCGCGGGTTCACCGGTTTCAAGAAAAAACAGCTCAAGACCGAAAGCGTGGACGTGCACTGGACCGACGTGATCGGGATGGAGGGGGCGAAGCTGGAGGCCAGGGAGATCGTCGAGCTCATCAAAGACCACGCCCGCGTGAAAAAGATAGGCGGCAACATCATCCGCGGGATGCTGATGATGGGGCCCCCGGGCTGCGGCAAGACGTATCTGGCCAAGGCGATCGCGACCGAGGCGGGGATGCCGTTTATCTCGATGTCGGGCGCCGAGTTCGTGGAGGTCTTCGTCGGCGTCGGCGCTTCAAGAGTCAGACAGCTTTTTCAGAAGGCCCGCCGCCTGGCCTACGCCCACGGCGGCTGTATCGTTTTCTTGGATGAGGTCGACGCGATCGGGCGGCGCCGCGCCTTCGCCATCGGCGGCGGCTCCGAGGAGACCAACTCGACGCAGAACCAGCTTTTGGCCGAGATGGACGGCTTGGGCGACAAGGCCGAGAACGTGATCGTGATCGGCGCGACCAACGCCGCCGAGGAGACGCTGGACGTCGCGCTTTTGCGGCCGGGCCGCTTTGACCGCAAGATTTACGTCGACAAACCGGACCTCCAGGAGAGGGAAGACCTCTTTCATTATTATCTTTCCAAGATCAAGTATGAGGACAGTCTCGACGTCGCCAGGTTTGCCCGCAAGGCGGTCGGCAAAAGCCCGGCGGACATCGCGAATCTGACGAAAGAGGCCGCGCTCATCGCCACCCGCGGCAAGCATGACCGCGTGTCGGCCGATCACCTGTCCGAGGCGATGGAGAGAATCGACCTCGGCCTCAAGCGCAGCACCAAGATCGGCCAGAAGGAAAAAGAGATGACCGCTTACCACGAAACGGGGCATCTCATCGTGCTGTATCTGACCCATCCGACCGACGACGTGTTTAAGGCGTCGATCATCCCTCGCGGTCCGGCGGGGGGCGTCGTCTATCACCTGCCGTCGGAGGAAAAGCATTTCACCAACCGCGACGAGTTTTTGGCGAATATCAAGGTGGCCGTGGCGGGGTATGTGGCCGAGAAGATCCAGTTTGGCGTGACCTCGAGCGGCGTTTCGTCCGATTTCCAGCAGGCGATGCGCATGGCGCACGCGATGGTGTGGCGTCTGGGAATGGGCCAGTCCGAGTCCCTCGGAGACTATGCGAGCATTCCGCCGGACCAGATCTCCGACAGCATCAAGCAAAAATTGAACGCCGAGACGCACCAGATCATCCAGGATTGCCTGAGAGAGGTCGAAGAGCTTTTGAAAAACGAGCGCGTTCTCTTTGAACGTTTCGCCAAGGAACTTGTCGAGCGGCAGGAGTTGGATTATTGACTCCGCCACTTTTCGGACCACCCGAGCGCGAGCGCCCTGAGCACGAGCGCCTTCACGTCGTCAAGCACGAAGCACGAAGCACGAAGCACGAAGCAGGAAGCACGAGGCACGAAGCACGAGGCACGAAGCACGAGGCACGAAGCAGGAAAAAACAGTTTTTTTATCATGCCTCATGCCTCATGCCTCATGTCTCATGTCTCATACCTCATACCTCATGCCTCATGCTTCATGCTTCATGTCTCATGCCTCATGTTTCTTGTATCTTTTCTTTCCGGCTGCGGTCCCCGTTACACTTATCCGGCCGGAAAAGTCCCCGAGTCCATCGAGAAAATCTGCCGCAAAGAATACAAGATCGACGCGCAGGCGAGAGTCGCCGGCAAAACGGTGGGCGCCCTGCTTCTGGCGGATTTTCGCCCCGATTCAAACGGGCAGATTCCCAAGGAAATTCACGAAAAAATGGGGCAGGTCCTCCAGGCCGTCACCCGCGTGGCGCTCTCCACGGACCTGCCGCTTGATTTCTGCACGGTGGTCGTGCGCGACAAAAGTCAGGGTCACGAGCTTGTGATTACCCGCTCTCTGGACGACACCAAGCGCGCCAACGCCGAAGCGCTGGGGATGGAGGAGTCCATGAACCGGACGGTGTTCGGGCAGGGGAAGGCGGCCCCCGGCACGGAGTCGTTCGCGCTCAAAGACATCACCCTCGCGGATTTTCTGACGGAGCAGATCGTGCAACGCATCCGCTTCAATTTCGCAAAAGAGGCGCAGGGCCCGGAGGAGGCCATGCCGGAAGAAGCGGCCATCCAGTCGGCGGTTCTCGCGGACGGCAGTTTTCACGGGACCGGCGGCCTAAGGACGTTCCGTTTTTCCATCCTGTCCCTGAAGTCCGCCGACCCCAAGGCGACGCTTTTGGAAGTGTTTAAGACCGCGAACGCCGTTCTCGAGGGTTACCGGTACCGGGACTTCGACGGGCTGGAAATCCAGGACTATTTGAACCGGCAGAAACTGGTGATCGACAAAGAGACGCTTGAGGCCTACCAGAAAAAGGCGATCACCGCCGAGGAAATTTTTGAAAGATACCTCGTCGAATCCGCCTCGATCCAGGAGGTCTTCAAACTTTTTGGATTCACCATCCCTCAAGATTCCGCGGCAAGCGCTTCCGCGTCGCCCACCCCCTAGTGGCAACGGGCGCGCTGCGGTTGGTCTCACCAGCCAAGATCAATCTTTTCCTCAGCGTTCTTCGGCGGCGTCCCGACGGCGCCCACGAGATCGAGACGGTTTTTGAGCGGATCTCGCTTTGCGATGAGATCCGGCTCGCCCCCCTGAAAGACGGGAAGATCCTCCTGCGGACGGACTGTCCCGGGGTCCCGGACGGGCCCTCGAACCTCGCCTGGCGCGCCGCGCGGATCCTTCAGGAAAAATACGCGGCGAAGCAAGGCGTGCGGATCGGGATTCGCAAACGGATTCCCGTGGCGGCCGGCCTCGGCGGGGGCTCTTCCAACGCCGCCACCGTGCTCCTGGGGCTCAACCGGCTCTGGAGGCTTCGCCTTTCCCGCAAAGAACTCCTCAGGCTGGGGGCGTCACTGGGAAGCGACGTGCCGTTTTTTATTTTGGAGTCGCCGTTCGCGGTGGGACGGGGCCGCGGGGAGCGGTTGAGGAAAATAAAGGCGCCCCGCCGAAAACTATGGCATTGCCTGGTGAAGCCCGGGTTTTCCATTTCAACCCGAAAAGCCTATGAAGGCCTGAAAAAGGTGAAGTTGACACCCCCCCAGGCCGATGTTAAAATACTTCTCCGCGCGATTCGAAACGGCCGGCTGGAGCGCTTCCCGAAGCTCCTCGTTAACAGTTTGGAAGCCGTTCTAGGTAAAAGGGTTATAGAAATTCTAAAAATTAAAAAAGAGCTGACGCGACAGGGAGCGGCGGCGACCCTCCTGTCCGGAAGCGGCTCTTCGGTGTTTGGGGTTTTTGCCTCCAGAGCCCAGGCTATCCGCGCGGCGCGTTTTCTGGGGAAAAACAAACAATGGCGGGCGTTTGCCGTCTCGACTTTTTAAAAAAACTGCCCCGCATGGATTCGAACCATGACTCACGCCTCCAAAGGGCGGTGTGCTACCATTACACCACAGGGCAAAACGAAAGATTTTAAGACACTATAACAGCGTCAAGGACGGATTTTCAAGGTAATTTGAGGATAGTATGCTGACAAAAACGGGGATCCTGAAGACCATTCAACGGAATACGGACCAGTTAAAAAAGTATGGCGTCGGGAAAATAGGCATTTTTGGTTCCTTTGTGAACGCAACCCAGACCGGCAAAAGCGACATAGACATTCTTGTGGAGTTCGCGAAGGAAAATAGCACCTTCGATAACTATATGGAACTCAAATTTTATCTGGAGAGGCTGTTTCATCGCAAAGTGGATCTCGTGATGAAGGGGGCTTTGAAGTCGAGGATTAGAAACCGTGTTCTTTCCGATGTGGAATATGCGTGACCCCAGGCTTTATTTGGACGACATGTTGGAAGCCGCGAACAGGGTCGAAAAATACGTTGATGGGATGACGTTTGGAGAACTGAGAAAGGACGGCTTAACGGTTGATGCGGCTGTTCGAAATCTGGAAATCATCGGAGAGGCGGCCAAGAATATCCCCAAACATGTGAAAGAAAAATATCGGGATGTCGAGTGGAGAAAAATTTCAGGTCTGAGAGATGTCTTGGCTCACGAGTATTTTGGGGTGGATTTGAAAGTCTTATGGGATGTCATCAAACACAAGCTGCCGCTGTTGAAAAGACAGGTGACGAAGATTCTAAGGGAGACAAAAGGGACATGAAGAATTGATGAGACCCGCCCCCGCGCAAAAATGCTCGTTTTGCCAGAAACTCCTCCGCGGCGACGAAAAGCTTTTTTCGGGTCCCGACGTCACGATCTGCGAGGACTGCGTCCGGTTTTGCCACCAGATCCTCTCGCGCGAGAAACCGGACGAGAAGAAAGAGCCCGAAGATTTAAGGAGCCTGCCGAAGCCCTACGAAATCAAAAAAGTCCTTGATGAGTACGTGATCGGCCAGGAGCAGGCGAAAAAACAGCTCTCGGTCAGCGTCTACAACCATTACAAGCGGGTCTACTTTCAAAGCGCCGTCCCGGCCGCCGTCCGGTCATTCGACCGGACGACCCCCTCGTGCGACGGGGTCGAGCTTGAAAAGTCCAACGTGCTCTTGATCGGCCCGACGGGGTCCGGAAAGACGCTCCTGGCGAGGACGCTGGCGAGAATCCTCAAAGTGCCTTTCGCGATCTGCGACGCGACCACGCTTACTCAGGCCGGTTACGTCGGCGAGGACGTCGAGAACGTGATCCTGAGGCTCATGCAGGACGCGGACTTCAACGTCCAGCGCGCCGAACGGGGCATCGTTTACATCGACGAGATAGACAAAATCGGCAAGACCTCGGAAAACGTCTCGATCACGCGCGACGTCTCGGGCGAGGGCGTGCAGCAAGCGCTGCTCAAAATTCTCGAGGGCACCGTCGCGAATATTCCCCCGCAGGGCGGGCGGAAACACCCCCAGGCGGAATACGTGCAGGTGAACACGACGAACATCCTTTTTATCTGCGGAGGCACGTTCAACCTTCTCGGCGAGATCATCGAGCGGCGCCTCGGCAAGCGCCGGATCGGTTTCTCTTCCGGGCTGGGCCGTGCGGAGGAGGAGGGCCTGCGCCCGCACGCCAAGAAGGGCGCCGTCGTTTCTTCGCTCGAGACCGAAGACCTCGTGAGGTTCGGATTGATCCCGGAATTTGTCGGGCGTTTTCCGGTGGTCACGACCCTCGAGCCGCTCGACAAAAAAGATCTTTTGGACATTCTCGTCAAGCCGAAAAACGCGCTGGTCCGCCAGTTCCAGAAGTTTTTCGAAATGGAAGGTGTGACCCTCACGTTCACCGAGCAGGCGCTCGAGGAGATCGTCAACGAGGCCTCGAAGAAAAACACGGGGGCGCGGGGGCTGCGCGCGATCCTCGAGGAGGTCATGCTGGATGTGATGTACGACCTCCCGTCGATGGAGGAGGTCGGCGAGTGCGTGATCGGCAGGTCCACGGTAACGGGCCGCGAGCGGCCGCTGCTCGTCGACAGGAAAAACGAGAATAAAAAGATCGCATGAGCCTGGCGGCGATCATTCTCGCGGCGGGGCGGGGGACGCGCATGCGCTCGGAACGGCCGAAGGCCCTTCACCGCGTTTGCGGCCGGACGATGCTCGGCCACCTGCTGGCGGCGGCCGGGGAAGCGGGCGCCAAAAAAATTGTCGTCGTCGCCGGTTACCAGAGCGGCCTCGTGCGCGGGGAAGCAGGGTCCCGCGCGGTCGTGGTCCGGCAACGGCGTCTTCTCGGCAGCGGGCATGCGGTGCGGCAGGCCGCGAAGGCGCTCCCGGGGTTTCGCGGGGCGGTGCTCGTTCTTTACTGCGATACGCCGCTGGTCTCGTCCGCGACGCTCGGGAAACTGATCGGCGCCTACCGCCGGAACGCCTGCGAGGCGGCGCTTCTTTCGGCGCGCCCGGAAGATCCGGCCGGGTATGGGCGGGTTGAAAAGGACGGACGGGGTTTTGTCCGGAGGATCGTCGAGGAGACCGACGCCGGCGCGGCCCAAAAGGCCCTGCGGGAAGTGAACGTCGGCTGCTACGTATTCCGGAGCGAAGCGCTCTTTGCGGCGCTGGCGCGGGTATCCCGAAATCCGGTGAAGAAAGAGTATTACCTGACCGACGCGGTCGGGATTCTTGCCGCGTCGGGGAAAGTCGCCGCGGTGCCGGTCGACGACACGGCGGAAACGCTCGGGATCAACACGCAGAGGGACCTCATGACGGCCGAAAATCTGATGCAGCAAAAGATCCTGGACCGGTGGATCGACCGCGGGGTACGCCTCCGCGACCCCCGGTCCACAACCATTGACGCCGGTGTGGAAATAGGGCATGATACCGTGATCCTCCCCCATACCGTGATTGAGGACAGTTGCGTGATCGGCAAAAATTGCGTGATCGGCCCGTTCGCGCGGATCCGGGGGGGCTCGAAGATCGGCGACGGCTGCGTGATCGGAAATTTTGTCGAGGTCGTCCGGTCGGTCGTCGGGGAAAAGACGCAGATCAAGCACTTGAGCTATATCGGCGATGCCCGGATCGGCGCGGGGGTCAACGTCGGCGCCGGCGCCATCACCGCCAATTTTGACGGAAAGAAAAAGCATAAGACCGTAATCAAAGACAAGGCCCAGATCGGAAGCGGCACGATCCTTGTGGCGCCCGTGACCGTGGGCCGCGCCGCCAAGACCGGCGCCGGCTCCGTGATCCCCAAAGGCAAAAACGTCCCCGCCGGCCAAGTGGTGGCTGGTGTCCCGGCCAGATTTCTCGGGAAACATTAGCTCGTCACCTTACCCAGCGACGGGTGGCGCCGAAGGGGAGGCCTCCGACGCGCGGAGTGCAAATTGACACGAGCACGTCGGAGTCCCGCAGGCGACAGGACCCGTCGCCCGGGCATGACTTAGAGGAAACTATGAACGGCCAACTGAAAGTTTTTACCGGAAACGCCAATCCTGAGCTCGCGCACAGGATCACGCGTTATCTCAAGACGCCGCTCGGGGACGCGCTCGTGACGACGTTCAGCGAGGGCGAGGTCCGCGTGAAGATCAACGAGGACGTGCGCGGCCGCGACGTGTTTATCATCCAGCCGACCTGTCCGCCGAGCAACAACAACCTCATGGAGCTTTTGGTGATGATCGACGCGGTGAAGCGCGCCTCGGCCCGGCGGATCACGGCGGTGATGCCCTATTTCGGCTACGCCCGCCAGGACCGCAAGGACCAGCCGCGCGTGCCGATCACGGCCAAGCTCGTCGCCAATCTCCTCGTCGTCGCCGGGGCCGACCGGATCCTCACGATGGACCTGCACGCGAGCCAGATCCAGGGATTTTTTGACATCCCGCTCGACCATCTCTTCGCGGTGAACCCGGTCGTGGATTATTTCAGAAAAAAGAGGATTAAAGATCTCGTGGTGGCCTCGCCGGACGTCGGCGGCATCAAGATGGCCCGCGCCTACGCGAAGAAGCTCAACGCGGAGCTCGTCGTCGTGGACAAGCGGCGCATCGACGACCGCCGCGCGGAGGTGATGAACATCCTCGGAGAGGTCCGGAAAAAAAACATCGTGATCGTGGACGACCTCGTGGCGACCGCCGGCTCCATCTGCGAGGCCGCCTCGGCGCTCAAAAAAGCGGGCGCCCTCAAGATTTGCGCGGCGGTGTCCCATCCGATCCTGTCGGGCCCGGCGCTCGAGCGGATCAAAAAGTCGGCGATCGAGGAGTTCATTATTTCGGACAGCATTCCGCTGTCTCCGGAGAAAAAGGACCCGGTCTTCAGGGTGCTTTCGGTGGCGCCGCTTTTGGGAGAGGCGATCCGCAGGATCCACGATGAGGAATCGGTGAGCAGTTTATTCAATTAACAGTCTGATGAAAAAGCCCAACCTGCTTCGTTGCTCGGTCGCTCGCTTGTGCGGCGCTATTCCCATAGCGCCTCCGCGCTCGCTTCCTCGCGCCTCGCATCTTGGGCTTTTTGATCAGACT
>JACPAX010000037.1 GCA_016180585.1 Candidatus Omnitrophota bacterium
GCATCGCCGGGCCTAACTGGTGGATGCTGCCGGTCTTAGCCTCATCGCTCTTGGCTCCGGCGGGTCTTTTTGTTTACTTCACCATTAAAAATAAAGCCGAGGCCATCTTTTTTAAAGAACAGCGTCGCTACCAACAAGCCCTAATCCAAATCTCCGAAACGATGACGCTGATAAAAGAACTAGATAAGCTTCTTGACCTGATCGTCCAGAAAGTTAAGGGCCTTGTCGGCATTAAAGATGTTTGTTTGTTCGTTGACGACAAGACCGGCCAGTATGTCCTTAAAACGCTGGGGCACGAGAACGGCTTCCCGAAGGATCTTCGATTCTCGGGCAAGGACCCGATCATAAAATACCTCGCCGAGCACCGGTCTCCGATTATTCGCGAGGAGCTCGTGGCGGGCAAATCCCGGAAAGACAGCGAAAGGGACCTTGAAGCGATCTCATCCCTGATGCAGCGTTACGGAATCGCTCTCATAATCCCGTCTTTCGTTCAAGACTCACTCCTTGGCTTCATGACTCTCGGCGAAAAAAGCGACGGACGCATGTATACACAGGACGACTTGAACGTATTCGAAGCCCTCGCTAACCAAGCCGCCCTCGCCATTGAGAACGCCATCTTTTACGAAGCGCAGGGGAGATCTCTCGCGCAAGAACTCCAAGAACACAAATTAAAATATCTCGGCAACATGGCCTCGAATATGTGCCATGACCTGAATAACCGCTTCAACGGAATCGTGATACAGACCTTCGAGATATTCGATGCGATCATCCCGGCGATAAAAGAATTCTTTAAAAACCATTCCAACGAGAAAGATCTAGGCGCTCTCATAGAGCGTTTAATTGAAAACATTAAAATAATCGAGCACCACGCGATGGCGGGCGGGGAAACCGTCGAGCGGTTCCGTCAGCAGTCGCGCCAGGCGAAGATCGAGGTTTTGAGTCTTGTTCCTCTTATCGAGAATTCGCTTTTACTCGTCACCCATCTCAAAGAAAAAACCGGCGATGTCGCGAAGATCGTCCCGCGAGAGGAATACGGCCTTGAAATAAAAATCCCGGACGGTTTTCCAAAGCTTTTGGGAGAAGTGTTCTCGCTTGAAAACGCCGTTGGTAACATGCTCCGGAACGCCTGCGCCGCGCAGGAGAAGAAAAAAGAATCGATCAAAAAAGGCGAGCTTAAAATCGAGTCTTATTCTCCGAAAGTGATTATATCCGCGCGCACCGCCGGCGCCATGGCCGTTATTACGATCCAGGACAACGGCATTGGCATGACAAAAGACGAACTCGGTCAAATATTCGTGCCTTTTTTCACAACCAAAGTCAAAGGCACGGGCCTCGGCCTCTCGATTCTTAAAACGATGATCGAGCTTCAAGGCGGCAAGGTATCCGTAGAATCTGAACACTTAAAGGGAACGACCTTTACAATCTCACTGCCACAAGCAAAAGAAGGGGAAGAGAATGCCTAAAACAGCGCTTTTTATTGACGACGAACCGGAAATGACCCGCATTTTGGCCAATACGTTCGGCAGCCGCGGGTATCAGGTTTTTGTGGCGAACTCGGGGGAGGAGGCGATCTCGATCCTGGAAAGAAATCACATCGACGCCGTAACGCTCGATCTCAACATGCCCGGCATGGACGGGATTGAAGTGGCCGCGGTCATGAACAAACGCTTTCCGAATGTCAAAATCATCGTGGTCTCAGGTTTCGGCGGTGAGTACGACGACCAACTTAAGACCGTAAAAGTCGACGCGCACGTTCCAAAGCCCTTAAACATCGCGGCGCTTCTCAAGAAAATACCCGAATTGATCGGGAATTAATCGGGGGTGATTTGTAAATAAAGAATCAATGCGAACCTCACCCGATTTAACAAACAACGTCAACCTCTTGTGATGTCGCTCAAGGGCAGGGTTTGGGATGCCCAGGGCTATGGGCGGCAGGATCTTAAGTTGCTCTTCGAGCTTTTGAGAACCACAGCATTGGAGCATGGGCTTGTGAAGTAGGAAGGCGCATAACTTAAAACTAAATCTGACCCAAACTCCGGATCAGACCGTCAACTCAAATCCGGGCCAGGTGTACCAAAGCGGCTGAAGACATACAGCTTGTGGATGTACAGCTTGTGGATTGAAGTGCCCTGCGTTTTAAGTTAAGATAGCGCCTATGCTTCCCATCTCCGGCCTGCTGGTAGTCCTTCTTGTCCTCGTGTGCTTCTCCGCCTTCTTCTCGGCGTCCGAGGCCGCGCTCATCGCGCTCAACAAAGTGCGGCTCCGGCACATGCTGGAGAACAAAAAAAGAGGCGCCGGGCGCGTCTACGGGCTTGTCTCGCGCATGGACAAGCTCATCGCGACGATTCTCGTCGGCAACAACCTCGTCAATACCGCGATCGCGGCGATCGGGACGCTCATTTTCACCCACTGGTTCGGCGAAAGGGCAGGCGTCATCATCGGAACGATCGTGATCTCGGTGATTCTCATCCTCTTCGCCGAGCTGACGCCCAAGATCCTCGCGACCAATCATCCCGAGGGGGTCGCGTTCACGGTCCGGCATGCCGTCTCCTTTTTTATCCGCCTCTTCGGGCCGCTGGCGTATGTCCTGACCCTGGCCAGCAACGGGTTCATCCGCCTCATCGGGGGAAATCCGCATGCCCGCTCGCCGCTCGTGACCGAGGAAGAGATCAAGATGATGATCCACATCGGCAAGGAGGAGGGGTTTTACGGAGACAACGAAAGAAAAATGCTCGAGCGGATATTTCATTTCGACGAGATCGAGGTCCGCGACGTAATGACGCCGATGGCAAAGGTCACGGCCGTCCCGATCGACGTCGGCGAAGAGGAGCTTGAGAAGGTGATCCTCGAGGAGGGGCACAACCGCATCCCGGTTTACCATCTCACGAGGGACAACGTGATCGGGATCCTTTACGTGCGCGACCTCCTCTATCTTTTTAAGAACCGCATGCTGATTCATCTGAGGGATCTTTTGAGCGCGCCTTTTTTTGTCCCGCCGGACCGCAGGGTCGCCGAGCTCCTCAAGGAATTCCAGCGCCAGAAAATCCAGATCGCGATCGTGCGGGACGTCTCCCAGAGGGCCGTGGGGCTGGTGACGCTGGAGGACCTTCTCGAGGAAATCGTCGGCGAAATTGAGGAAAAGGGAATAAGAGAGAATAAAAGGGAATAAGAGAGAATAAAAGGGAATAAGAAAGATTTTATGATTTTGCCGTTTAAGAATAAAAGGCCCAGGATTCATCCGACGGTGTTTGTCGCGCCGGGGGCGCAGGTGATCGGCGACGTCACGCTGGCGAAAGGAGCGAGCGTCTGGTTTGCGGCGGTGCTTCGCGGGGATATCCACGCGATTCGCGTCGGGCAGGACACCAACATTCAGGACGGCGCGGTGCTGCACGTGGACCATGACAAGCCCTGCGTCGTCGGCCGTGGCGTGGTCATCGGCCACCAGGCGGTGGTGCACGCCTGCGAGGTGGGAGACGGGGCGCTCGTCGGCATCGGCGCGCGGATTTTGAGCGGCGCGAAGATCGGCCGTTTCAGTCTGATCGGCGCCGGGGCCGTCGTGCTCGAAGACGCCGTGATTCCCGATCATTCGCTCGTGCTCGGCGTGCCGGCGAAGGTGGTCCGCCGTCTCACGGCCAAAGAGGCCGCGCGGCACCTCCCCTGGGCCGCCCGCTACCGCGCGCTCGCCGGTGTTTACAAAAAACATTTAGGTTGAAAATGCCTGTGTTTAACCTCCCCGCACCCCTCCTTCGTAAGGAGGGGTGATCGTGTTGCTGATGGTTGACAAAACGTAAGACGTTATGTTATACTTTTTCCATCCGGAGGCGGCCCAATGACTCAAGTGACGATACGGCAGTTGACGCATGGTTTTTCCGGCTATCTCAAGGCGGTCAAAAGCGGGGAGCGCATCGTGATTCTGGACCGGCGGACCCCGGTGGCCGATCTTATTCCGCACAACGACAATCTGGCCTTGCCGGGCTGGAAACGTCCGCTTTCCAAGATAAAGCTCAAAGGCGCGGGGTTTGCCGAAACCGTGTCCAAGATGCGGGATGAAGAGCGGTGAGGATGTTTGTCGATACTTCATCCCTTTTCAAAAAATACGCGGAGGAACCGGGCAGCGACGCGTTTGAAGGCCTGCTTTCGCAAGCGACGGAGATCGCGGTTTCCCCGGTGACCTGGGTCGAGATGAACGCCGCTATCGGGCGGCGTCTTCGCGCCCGGTCTCTCTCGATCAAACAGGCCGAATGGCTGAGCGTGGAGGCCAAAAAAGACTATGCCTATTTTTTGCAGGTGCTGTGGAACGAGAACCTTGAAAACAAGGCCGTCGAGCTTGTTCGCCGGCACGCCTTGAGGACGATGGATGCCGTGCAGTTGGCGTCGGGTATTCTCTCCGAATCAACCCTTTTCGTGACTTCGGACCGAAAACTGTACCTGGAAGCCAAAAAAGTCATCCGTCGCGTCCGATACGTTTAACCGCCGGCCTTTGCCATGACGCGTCTGATTATCATCCGCCACGCCGAGTCGGCGTTCAACCTTGAAAACCGCATCCAGGGCCACACGGATTCTTTGCTGACCCCCAGGGGTCTGCGGCAGGCCCGCCGGCTGGCCAGGCGCCTCAAGACCGTGAAGATCGACAAGATCTACTCGAGTGATTTGGGCCGCGCGTTCTCGACGACGCTCGAGATCCTGCGCTACAAAAAAATTCCGGTGGTGAGAGATCCCCGGCTTCGCGAGATTGGGCTCGGCGCGTGGGAGGGGATGACCGTTGAGGAAGTCGACAGGCTCTACGACAACGGGTATCAGAAGTGGCTCAAGAAACCCTCGGCCTGCCCTATTCCCGGATGCGAAAAGATCAGTCATTTTCGGAGACGCATCACGGAGCGGGTGAGGCAAATCGCGCGGGCCAACCGCGGCAGCACCGTCGCGGTCGTGACGCACGGAGGCGCGGTGACCGCGCTTCTTTCCGACTGGCTCGGCGCGGATTTTGATCACCTGCTTCTTAATTTTCGCATCGACAACACGGCCCTGACCGTGGTCGACGAAACGGACAAGCGCGTGCGTCTCAAAACCGTGAACGATACCGGGCATTTGACTGATAAAAAAGGCGGAGGGGTGGGTTGTGAGTGGTGAGTCGGGAGTGAGGGTGGGGATGGGGATAGAAGAGAAGGAAGATGGGGGTGGGTTGTGGGTTGTGGGTCGGGGGTGAGGGTGGGGATGGGGAATGATTAATGTTCTAAACCTGACTCCCGAGGAGCTTGGCAAAAAGTTTGTCGAATTGGGGCTCGAGGTCTACCGCGCCGCGCAGGTCCTGCGGTGGGTCTACGAGAAGGGCGTCTACGATTTTGACCGCATGACCAACCTGTCGCTGGAGCTCCGCGGGAGGCTTAAAAGTCTCTTCACGGTGGCGCTCCCCGCCGAGGCGTCGCGCGAGCGCTCCGAAGAAGACGGAAGCACCAAGCTCCTTCTGAAGTTCGCCGGCGCGGACACCGTCGAGACGGTGTACATCCCCCGGGACGAGCGGCGCACCGTCTGCGTGTCCTCGCAGGTGGGGTGCAAATTTCACTGCGCCTTTTGCGCGAGCGGCCAGGCCGGGTTTTTCAGAAATCTCTCGATGGGGGAGATCCTCTCGCAGGTGCTCTTGGCGCGGGACCTTTCGCCAGACAAAAAATTGACCCATATCGTTTTCATGGGGATCGGCGAGCCGTTTGACAATTACAAAGAACTTCTGCGGACCGTGAAGACCCTCAATTCCAAAGCCGCGCTCGGGATAGGCGCCAGGAAGATGACGGTGTCCACCTGCGGGGTCGTTCCCAGGATCGGGGCCTTCGGCGGGGAAGGGCTGCAGGTGGAGCTCTCGGTGTCTCTGCACGGCCCGACGGACCTGGTGCGCGGGGCGATCATGCCGGTCAACACCGCGTATCCGGTGAAGACGCTCATCGACGCCTGCAAGCGCTATGTTCAAAAAACCAAACGCGTGATCACGTTTGAGTACCTCCTGATCCGGGGGGTCAACGCCTCCGAGAAAGACGCGCGGGGACTGGCCAAGCTCCTGCGTGGCATGCTCTGCAAGGTCAACCTGATCCCCTACAATCCGATTCAGGAGTTCCCTCACGAGGCCCCGCCGTATCAGGAGATCGTGCGTTTCCAGAAAATCCTTCAGGAAAACGGCGTGAAAACCACCGTGCGTTTTTCCAAAGGCCGGGACATCCAGGCCGCCTGCGGCCAGCTGCGTTCATGTCGAAAGATTGAAACAGGAAGCAGGAAACATGAGGCATGAAACAGGAAGCAGGAAACATGAGGCAGGAAACATGAGGCATGAAACAGGAAGCATGAGGCATGAGGCAGGAAGCAGGAGGCATGAAACAGGAAGCATGAGGCATGAGGCGGGAGGTAGGAGGCGGGAAGCGGGATAGAGGGGGGTTCTGCGATGTGGTTGAAATGGTTTCCATGGCGGTTTATCGTG
>JACPAX010000015.1 GCA_016180585.1 Candidatus Omnitrophota bacterium
AATATCAAAAATTTTTTTTGAGGATTCTTGTAAGTAAATTAAATCAAATAGGTTAGGACATTTTAAATTTCAGGGGTCATTTGAAATAGACCCGGATTGTCGGGTATAATACCGGTGTTAGAAAATCCTAACCTTAGCGCCTTAAATCACTTAAGCTTTAAACCCGGCGTTTTCGTCATGAGTCAAATGATTCGAAAAAAAGCGATAAAAACTATCGCGGCAGGTTTGCTTTTTACTTTTTTGACGCAGGAAGCGTCTCTGGCGATCCCTGAGGCCGGGGTGTGGAAGGAAATCCATCACGGCGAAAAAGAGGTGTGGATCATCCATCTCCAGGACGCGCACTCCAATCTCGGCGGACAAGAGAACCTTGCCGCCGAGCTTGACGAGCTCATGCGCCGTTACGGGACCGACCTTGTTTTGGTGGAGGGCGGCAGTCAGGACGATTCGCTCACTCCGCTCAAGCCTCTCGCGCCGCCCGCGGTCTGGAAGCGGGTCGCCAAAAAATTCCTGATCGAGGGAAAAATCGCCGGTGAAGAATATCTCAACCTCGTCTCCGACCGTCCGATGCGGATCCAAGGGATCGAGGACAAGGCCCTTTACTTCGAGGGGCTGGCCGGTTACGCGGAGCTTGCCGGCAAAAGAGAAAAAATCCTCGCATCCCTTGAAAAGATAAAGGCCGCTGTCCAGAAACTCAAGCAAGACCTTTATCCGGTCTCGCTTTTGCGTTATGAGCTCAAAAAATCCCCCGAAGAATTTTTTCTGTTGGCCAAGGAAAACCGGATGGACCTCGGGGAATTTCCCCGTTTGTGTGAGCTCGAAGAAAATTTTTCCCGGTTCTCAAAGGCTTTTAATATTACCGATAAGAAAGAGGTCGAGGCTTATCTCGAGCGTTATTCAAAAATAGACTTCGGCGCCGTGCTGGACGAGTGGAACACGGCCGAGAAAAAACTTTATGAGGCAGTGCTTCCGGCGGGGGATCCGAAGCTTCTGCGCGGGGTGGACCGCTGGGTCCGGCTTCTGGAGTCGGCCTACCGAATCGAGATCAGCCAGACTGAATTCAATACCCTTCAGAAAAATCGCCCCGACTTCGGCGCGCTTTCGGTCCAGGCGTTTTTAAACCGCCGGCTCGCCGAGCGCGGCCATGGCGAAGACCTCGTTCCCTATGAGACCTGTCTTGAGGAAGGGGAGGTTTTGCTCGCGCGTTTCTACGACTCAGCCGCCCGGAGGGACGAGGCTTTTATAAAAAATACCGAAAAAGCGCTCGCCGGCCACCGACAGAAAACCGCGGTACTCATCGCCGGTGGTTATCATACCGCCAATCTCACGAGACTTTTCAGGGAAAAGGGCTGGTCGTACCGGGTCTTCGCGCCCCGTATTACCTCCGAAACCAACCGCGCCAAATATGAAAAAATTCTTCTCGCCCCGCTCCTCAAACGCCAAATTGGAGGAGCGGGGTTTGCCCCTCCCAGCCATGCCGCAGGCAAGGACACCATCGTCGCGCTCAAGCTCATGGAGCCCGAGAGCGCGTCCAACCTCGCCCTTCTCAAATCCACCGCCCTCGGCGCCGCCCGCGCTGCCAGAAATACAGGCGGAGGGCGGCTGGCAGACAGGAACACCACCCAAGCGGAAGTAGCCGCAGCTTCGCCTTCACTCGTTCTACAGCCAATCAATCGTGAAGACCAGCATCGGGTTGGAAAGTTGTTAGAAGAAATCTCACCTGCCATTGTTAAACTGATTAAGCAGGTACAATTAAATCCGGTTATTGGCCAAACCGTTTCGAAGGTGCTAGCCCCGCTTTTATGTCAATTAATTCCAGAGTTTTTATTGGGGACGCTGATGAAGCCGGAAGAAAACCTGACGTTTGAACTCATTGATAAGCTTCATAGAGATGTCCTCCGGCCCGCTTTGTTGCGACACAACTGGCTCTTGGAACTGGTAGATCTTCAGAACGGGACATCGTGGGTACCCGTAGGAATGCTCGCAAAAGGGACTATGAGGAGCCCGGATGGCCGCCAAGCGCCGGTATTTTTTGCTGAAGATCAATACGGCCACTTTGGACATGCCCACGCAAGTCTCGATGGAATTGTTCTCCTGCTAGCCGGCAGGGGAATCGGCAGAATTATGGAATTCGTCGATGGAGCCCATAAAATATGGACGCAGCTTGGCGGCAATTCCAGCTCACCGCAGTCAATCTCCGGAGAAAATTACCGTCGGAATCCTATAGGTTGGATTTATCTCCGTTACTATAGCAGACAAAATTATTCACCTACACGATTACAAATACAGCTTGGGCCTATTCTTTCCTCATTTAATTTATCATTCCCAACCATTGTGTGGGCGGTACTGCAAGATATTTTAGTCGAAGAACTCATTCACTGGGATGCCCTGCAGTATGCCAACACGCTTGGAATTTCAGACGATTTAATTTCGATCGCCAGGGCATTGCTTCAAAAAGAAGAAACTTTACTGCGGAGACAACTGGATGAAGCAGCCTCGGGCAAGCGCCAGGAACTCGTTGCCCGTGCCATTGTTGAAGCCGAAGCGGCGCTGAGGGCTATGTGGCTACCGGAATCTTACGTCTCCAGTAGGGCCTTTGTAGTGGCGAACACTCTGGACGACGAATCTATAGACGAACTTACCCGGCTAATTTCAAAGATGTTTAAGCAAGTGCTGGGCAAAGGGAAAGTAAAGCAATTTCTAACCTCGGTCGTCGAACATGATCCCATCTCTCCTCTGGTCCAAAAGGACCTCGGCGAAATGGCAGAACAAGCTTATTCCCGGCATTTTGTCGTCAGGAAGCAAGTGAACCTTTCAATGAACCCCGGGGGTTCATCGGGTTCGTGGCGGGCGGCGGCGGGCGGAGGGCGTCCGGCCGCGTCGCCGATCCCGATTCCGCTGGAGCGTCGGCTTAAAAATGGCACGCGGCTGGCCAAAGAGAAATTTGAAGATCAGAATTTAAAACCGGAAAGGGGGTTAACGGGCGGATTCGATAGTCGTAAGTCGCTTATCGAATTTTTCGAGATCCCTGCGGGTCGCCATCACAACCGATTTAACGATCGACACTTCGGATTTTATCTCAGAGACATCCGTCTCAAGCTTTTCCAATCGACCCGACATGCCTTCCAGCCCGTCGCCGAAAGCGCGGAATTGACTGCGAATGTCTTCGAGTACAGCAGCCCATTCACGATCGCGAGAATGTTCGGGACCTGGCTGGGGAGTTTTACCTTTAGTCATGGGGCAAATCTATCATCGCCAGACGATGATGTCAAACGAATTTCCAATTTATCGCCGAAGGCATATCCGTCTATGAACCCTTCAATGAACCCCGGGAGTTCATCGGGTTTGCGGCAGGGAAGCCTCATTGAATCTCCTTCGGCCATCCCTGCCCGTCTGGCAGGCGGGCGCCCTCAGCCATTCGCTTTAGAAAACGGCGCCCGCTTTGCCCAAGATGCAGTCAAGAAAAGACTTGACCCCTCTACGGGCGGAGGGCGGCTGGGGAGCGAGTCCAAAGGCGTTCCCTCGGGTCCGGTAGAAGTAACTCCCAATTGGGATGCGCCAATTCAAGATATGCTGGATAGGCTAGTTCATTTCCTTCCAGAGAGAATGCAAGAAGAAGGTTTTGTGTACCGCGCGATCGCCGGTGGATTAAAGAACGGGTTGATGTCAGGGCTATTTACTTCCCAGGGCAAGTTCTCAGCCGGCACGTGGGAGGATCCATCCGAATTTACCCGTGGGATCTACTATGTTTCTCATTATTTAAGCGAAGCGGTGCATCTTCTAACTCACTTGAATCTCTTAGAAGCTGGTAATGATGCCGCTATATTTGTTATTCGAAGTTCTTTTTTTAATTCGGAGCTATTAGCAAAACGTGCGGCTATTCACGCCAATGCCTATGGCCGTTATCGCTTCCCTTTTTTTACAAAACCCATCCCGTTAGAGAGGATTAGTTATCTTTTAGTGCGTCCGGGCGTAAAAGCTCATTTGGCACTTCCTTCTTCCGGAGCGACCAAAATTTTTGAGTTGCCAGATGCGTATGAATTGATTTCGAATGGAGAAGACATACCAAGATATTTCCGGGAAACACACGAGGTTGATTTTTCGGACAGCCGTTCAGTCCCAAGCCCTATTTACCCTCACCGCTTATCAGACCCGCTTTTTGATGCAATGGACCCTTCAATGAACCCCCGGGGTTCATCGGGTTCGTGGCGGGCGGCGGCGGGCGGAGGGCGTCCGGCCGCGTCGCCGATCCCGATTCCGCTGGAACGTCGGCTTAAAAATGGCGCGCGGCTTTTGGGGGCAGTCGGAGTGCCTGTCCTAGTTCTTCTCATCGTTAGCCGGTTATGGACTATCGGTATTTATCCCTTGGTTTTTGTGCCGTCGATCGGATTCGTAATTGGGGTGGGGACCGTCCTTATCAGCGCTGTCATTGGGATGGAATGGGTTTCCCATCGGCTGGCGCGCCGAAATAATTTGCGGACGCAAATGACCGGGTATCAAAAGGCCGTAACCTTGCCAACCTACGAGGTTGGTGTGGAAGAGGTGAAACGTGACTCTTCGGGCGCACGGTCGGCGACAGAGACACGGTTGATGGCCGACGTGCCGGGTTCGCCGCGGAACAAAGTAAGCATTTTCTTATCTGGGCGTCAGTTTTTGTTCGACCAAACCCAATGGGACAGCATCAGACCCGCAGAACCGGAAGATGCGGAGCAGGTCTATGCGCTCTCCCGATTTATCGGGACCTCCGCGGGTATGAAAGTTTTTCAGAATGCTTCCGCCGTGAGATCTATGGTTCAAAGGCTTGGGACAAATTTGGTCGGGGAGTCCGTAATGTACGTCTATAAACCGGGCGGACAAGTCCTGGGGTACATCCAGGGGCGCGTTGATCGCAATTCAGGGATTGGGATCATTTTACAGGTGGCTGTCAGTCCGGTTTATCAAAAGCGCGGGGTTGCGACGATGTTAAACACGAAATGGATGAAGGTTGTTATGGATGAATACGGTGTTCGGAAGTTCCTTCGTCATCCGATCCATCCCTTTATGGAAATAATTGCCGTAAAGTTCGGTTTTGAGCGGGTCGCAGGACCGGATTTTATCGCACGGCTCAGATTCTACCGTTTTAACATGAACGACGAGGAAACCTACCGGGCGATTGCCAGAGAATATTTATTCTACACCATACATGATTTCAGAATCGGGGTCCAAAAAAAGGATCTTAATGAGATCGGTCAATTGATTCGCTCCATCATTCCGGTCTGGTGCCGTGCGGCGAAGATCCATGTGGGAGATCCTGCCCGTATAAAAAATCAATTCGTGGGACAAGGATATTCCATTCTAAATACGATCCCGGATCTTGAGACGTCTATCGATTTCCTGAATTTTCTTTCGTTTTCTCTGCGACCGGGGAATGTCCGATGGAAAAGTGGCTCGCAACTGCAAGAGGAGGGATACGACCCCCTTGAGGACCTGTCCCGGCGAATTGCCCGTTATTGGACGGACGGCCATCGGGTCCGGGCCGAAGTATTTAATGCCGCTAAAAACGGTGATCTCAGAGGACTCATGGAATATTGGTTTTTTATGAAGTTAAACGAAGGGCAACAGTATGGTTTGGAGGAAAAAGATCTCAATATTGCTCGGATCCAGGAAGGTTTCAAACTGAGTATGGACGGGGAGAGTGTAATCGTAACGGACCAGAGCGTCGACGATCATATGCGGTATGGATCACGGTTCGGAGCGGCGGACCCCTCCACGTCGAAAGAATCGACGCGTGGAGCGCGGTTGGCGGATCTAGCCTTACCAACCGACGAGGTTGGTAAGGTGAACCCAATGAACTCCGGGAGTTCATCGGGTTCGTGGCGGGCGGCTGCGGAGGGCAGACCCGCCGCCGAAACGCCGGCGGACAAATCTCAATCTGTCCCCTCGGGACAGGGTCTGGTGAACCCTTCAATGAACCCCGGGAGTTCATCGGGTTTGCGGCGGGCGGGAAATGATTTGATATCAGGGAAGGGGGAGCTTGCGGATCCGGATGCGGGAGTCTTCGACAATCGTAATCGAAGAAACGAGTTCAGATTCTGGATGCGTTTTAAAAAGAATGTCGAGATGTTCTTGGATCGATCTCGGAGTCGGGCGGTACATTCGGAGAAGGATGACGCCTGGCTTGTGGGCATGAGTAAAGGACAGGATGGTCGGAAAATCCAAGCCCATCGTCAGAACAATCCGGCCTTCTTTGGCGGCACGATTCAGGACCACTTCATCGGAAGCCCTCTCAAATCCGATGTCTCTGGCGTGGATCGCGTCAAAACCCCGGCTCTTCAACCATCCCGCGGTGCTTTGCGAGACGGGCATGTCGATCAGGAATTTCACTTTTGGTTTGTCTGGTTAAGCGGTGATGGGGAAAGACTCTTCGCGCGAGAGCCACGCCGCATATTCAAGCGCTTCGTGAATATCCTCAGCCGTGAGGTCGGGATAATCTTTGAGAATCTGGCCTTGAGACTCTCCGCCGGCCAAAAGATCCAGGACAAGGTGGACAGGTATGCGAAGCCCTCGGAAACAGGCAGTCCCTCCGAGGGTCTTGGGATCAAAAGTGATTCTGCTGAAGTTGAACGGCTTGGGCTTGTCCATAGTCGTCCAAAGTTTATCATACCTTTTACGACCCGTCAATTTGCCGCTCTGACTGCTCTCGGCGCGAGGAATGGGGACACCATACTGAATTCACTTCTGGACCCTTCAATGAACCCCCGGGGTTAATCGGGTTCGTGGCGGGCGGCGGCGGGCGGCGGGCGTCCGGCCGCGTCGCCGATCCCGATTCCGCTGGAACGTCGGCTTAAAAATGGCGCGCGGCTGGCATCACCCAAAAAAGATTATTATGAAGTCTTGGGAGTCCAAAAAAATGCCACTGCCTATGAGATTAAAAAGGCCTACAGAAAACAAGCCGTCAAGCGGCATCCCGACAAAAACCCCGGCAGCAAAGAAGCCGAGGAACGTTTCAAAGAACTGGGAGAAGCTTATGAGGTCTTGGGAAATCCTATGCGCCGGGCAAACTACGACCTCTACAAAGCGAGCGGTCAAGAACCCCCCGATAGATTTTATGGAACGGGCAATAAAGATTTTGATGATTATTCCGACCCCAATCATTCCGCGTATCGAGACTACGATGAATTCATGAGAGATCCGGAAGCCTATATATGGAGAAAATTTCATGAAAGATATGACGCATTTCATCAAAACATCCATTTCAACCGGAATGATCAGCACCCGCTTGAGGCCTCAGCTTTTGACTTCATACTGGATTTTTCACCGGAATATGTCAAGTGTCAAAGGCCATTCCCGAAGTCTTCAGACCTGAGTGTGCTGTTGGGATCCACCGCAAAATTCCATCTCACCGAAGGAATTCAAAGAGTTTTAACCGGAATTTATTTTAACAAGCATTCTCCCGCACGAAAATTTTTTCCATTCAAGGCGAAAGTAAGCGTCAGGGAAACCGAAACGGCTTTTCATGTGGATATGCTTATTCCCGGAGAATGGTCTGAAGAAGCCGTCACAAGATCAGTGGGAGAGCATAACAGGAATCATCTGATCGCCACCTGGGAAAGAAGGGGCTATTTTGGATGGGTCAAAAAGCCGCCGGCAGGGCGCATGGAAGCGTTGCCTGCGAAGCCGAGCGATCGAAATAAAGTAGGGCCTGTTCAAAAATACCCCGGATCCACGCCCGTCATCCTGCCGCATACGGTTATCACCATCACTTTTCCCAAAGACGAACTCAAAAAGCAGGCCGATCTCGACCGCCGGGTGTTGTCCCGCATGAACCGATTGGGAGAGTACCTCGGAGAAATCAGCAGCAAGTTGGATCCGGCCGATCCAAAACAAAAAACATTCACAGATCTCCTGAAAATGATGCGCGGTTGTTTGATGCTCCGGGACATGTCGATCATTGAAGAATACGGCAGCCCCATTCTTTACGCGCTCCGCGTTTTTCTGGAGGACAGACCCGAAGTCGCAAAATATATCATTGAAACCTTCATGCCCTTGTCCAGAGAGTATCTCATCGACCGCACAGGGTTTATGGATTATGACTATTTTAAAGAACATCCGACAGGGCTGCCCTCGGACTATTACTTAAGGCAGTCCCATGAATGGGCTATTCCATTGATGCGGGTGGCTGCGGATATGATCGGACGTTATGACTTGGCGGAGTACTCGCCATGGCTTTTTGAGCTTTTAGGGTTTAGTCCTTACTCTGCCAATGTCGCGGCAACTCACCAAAAGCAAGATTTTGGGAGTCACCCGGGTCTTCGCCGCAATTTAAGGCAGTCCGTGATAAAAAGTCTGTCAAAAATGTCCGAAAGTAACGAAGACATTCGAAAGCGAGCGCTACAATTGGCCAGTGCCGGGACCACGACTTATTGGTGGATTAAATCCGCGGCGATTCAAATTTTGGGAGATGCGGGTGTGTCGGATCCTCAGATCATGGATACGCTTTGGAGCGCGTATCGTTTTGATTCCGAATATCAGCAATCGATTCTTTACTGGGACGAGAGCGAGCTGAACGGTCATGCAGCCAACAAAGATGCCGTCTCTCCGATAGCCCTTCCGGCTCTTGTCAAATTAGGCGATCCAAAAGCGCCCGGCATCGTTCTTGATATCTTGCGGAAATACAATGAGGGAAATTCAAACGATAGAGATTCGTCGTATCAACCCGAAGATCTGCATGGGGCTATTCAAGCCATTCCATACCTAAAAGATGAAAAATTATTAGGGGAAGTGCTTGCGCTCCTCAACGATTTGAAAATTAATTATCGGAACGTCTATGAGGATATCCTGTGGGGTCTTTATAGAGCTCGCCCGGAAAACAAAGAGTATCTGGAGTGGCTTGACAAAAAATCTCTTCAAAGAGACGAACAGGGCCATATAGTCTCCGTAAGAGACAGAGAAGGTTTAAAAATATTGGTTGAGACAGGAAAAAAAGAATACGTTTGGATGGGCATATCTCTTTGGGAGACGCCGGCCGAGAGACAAAATCAAAGGTATGAACCCGTACCGGAGGTCAATGGACCGGCTATTTTAAAAGGACTGGAGATCGATCCTGAAAATCCTGCGTATCTTAAAAATTTCGAACGGGAATGGATATCTGGGCATAAGATTCGGTCTTCCGGCCAGGACATCGGAATGGTTGTGGGAAAAGGGCTTTCGTTGCTGCCGGATAAAAAAGTCGGACTCATCAGCCCTCTCATTACCATGGAGCGCATCTTGGGCGAAGGCTATGAATTTCTGAGCGGCAGAGGCTCTGCGGCTCGTCATGGAATGACGCACGTGGGGCAGAAATTTTTTAAGGATTACCGTGAGTTGATACGAAGTGTTCCGTTCAATGAAAGGCTTTTTCTACAAGGAAGCGTAAAAGATTCAGGGTCGTCCGCACGGCCTGTAGCCACTACACGGGATAGCTCAGGCGCCCGATCAGCGACTGCGGAGGGCAGACCCGCCGCCGAAACGCCGGCGGATAAATCTCAATCTGTCCCCTCGGGACAGGGTCCGGTACACAACCGCGGAGGATGGTGGTCGGCCTTGAAAATAGGGAGTTGGCTGCTTGGCCGTGTTGGTCATGAACCCCGCGTTGATCCGGAGGAGAGGGGACGGTTGATCGAGGCCTATGGACTCAGTTCCCGTGCCGCGCCACTCGCGGTGGCGAACGGTTGGACGCTAAAGGTTCTGCGTGAGCTTGAGGGACTTAACCAGCGATTTGCTGATTTCTGCCAAGCGCAGTTTGGTTTTGCCGTCCGGACGAAATTAACGATTGGATCGCATCCCGGCCACCCTATTCATACGACGAGAAAAGGAGAAATCGTGATCGATCCGACGCAGCTTGATTACCGAGCGGCCCAACGAGGAATGAACCAATGGTTCCTGGAAGAGCAGATACATGTCGTGCAAAACCTCCTTGGCCATGGACGGCCTGGGATCGCATCGGGAATATTCGGCCCCGCCGAGAAAATAGCGGATATTTCACCGGCATTGATCGAAGCTTCTGCGCGAAACCTTCTTGTGCCGCGCTTTGACATGGGACCCTATCTTTACTCGGTTTTTTACAACACCGATAAGCTTTTCGACATACGGATTGCGCAGGAGTTTTACGAGGTGCATGCGGCGGCGTTGGCCTGGATGTTAAGTGCGCGATGGTTGCCCCGCGAGCCCGCTCGTTCGGCCGAACGTCCCGCGGCGTTTTGGGAAGCCGTCGTGTGGACGTGGGAAGCGGTTTTTCACGATCTTCGTCGGCGCCGTCTATGGGGAAAGGGCGAGTACGGGGTCCCTGTCTTGGCTTCACAGGTCGCTGTCTTGGAAGCCTTTCTTGAATTGAACGCCAACCGCTCATGGCTTCGCCCGAAGCTTCGCAAACGGGCCAAACGTCTAATCCATGCGCAAATAAAGCAGGGGCGAGACATGAAATTGCCCGGTAGCTGGTTTTTTGAATCTCTCCGAACGGATTACAAAGCTTACTTCTATCGTTGCCTTGGCCAGGCGCGCGGCGACCCCTCCGTATGGTGGAGTCAGATAACCGCCCTCGCTTCAAAACCGGACCAGGTCCAACAGATCGATTTTACAATGAACCCCGGGAGTTCATCGGGTTCGTGGCAGACGCCCGCGGGCGGGGGGCGGGGGGCGGAAAAAAGTTTTAATTATTCGACGGTAAATCCGTCGACGTCCAACACGACGAGCTTATTCTCAAAATCTTCTAAGGGGAGTTTATGGAAGAGGCCAGTCAACGCCTTGAGGATTGTTTCGTCCAGCGCCGGGTCGATTTTGATCAGCACGACGCCTTGGGTTTTGTGGGCGGGGTATTTATTCTGGTCGGCAAAGTCACCGTCGTGGGTGACGAGAATCCTCGAAGACTCGACAAGAAGCTTGAATAACTCGCCATTTTTCAATCCTTTTTTGGCATACGCGATGTCGCCGACGGTTTTCTTGAGCGGTCTTACGACGTCCGCGTTGATGTTCTCATCTGCCAAAATCCTCAACTCAGACGAACGAGGCATAGCTCATGTTGTTCTCGGTGACTTCGGAAGCGAACCGGAGGGCGGCTTGGATGTGTTTTTTGGTCAAGCCGGGGTAACCCTTCAAAATCTGCTCGGGCGTTTTTCCGCCCCCCAACAACCCCAACACAAGCGAAACAGGCAAACGAGTCCCTCTGAAACAGGGCCGTCCGCTGCAAATGTCCTTGTCGGCGACGATATAGGCATTCATTTGATAACACCTCCCGCCGTTAAAACTAACTCAGTTTTTGTGCCAAGTCAAGAGCGGTCGATTCTCTCCGGCACCCGCCCTGCCCTTCGGCCTAGCTCAGGGCAAGCCTTTCGATTCCGCTCAGGACAGACGCCCGCGGGCGGGGGGCGGGGGGCGACAGAGCAGTCTTATTTGTATCGTATATGGCCCTGGAGCGTAACGGACAAAAGTCCCTTTATTTCGGAAGGAGGAAGACTCGCCGTCATATTTTTAAATGCGTCGATGAGCGAGTCCGCGTACGGCGGATGGATGCGAAAGTGGAGGACGTCAAAAGACTCGGCCGACCCCATCGCGATGTTAGCGCAGTCTTTATCGAGCGTGATGAGCATCCTGCCTTCGGATTTGGCTCTCCGCATGTTGTTGATGTCGGAGGTTTGGGGCTTTACGCGGACAGCATCATGGGCTGACGAGGCGAGAAACCGGAGGAGCTTTTCAGGAACGTCTTCGTCAACCAGAAAGCGCATGCCTTCTAGCCGGACTGTTCAAAGAAAGAATACTCTTGGTTCTTCGCGTACTGAGCGGCGAAATGAAGCGCGGCCCGGACGTGTTCGGACGTCAGATTGGGGTAGTAGTCTTCGCCCACGATCTGCTCAGGTTTTACCCCGCCTTCCAGAAGCTCAAGAACTACGTAAACCGGAATCCGAGTTCCGCGAAAACAGGGCTTCCCGCGGCAAACGTCGGGACTCACGCTTAGGTACTTCTCCAACACGGCATCCATCTTCGTCTCCTAAAGCAGAGGATAACACCCTAATCGTTGAGCGTCAAGGTCAGGATTTTTCATTCTCCGGCACCCGCCCAGCCCTTCGACTCCGCTCAGGACAGGCGACCGAGGGCGGGGGGCGGGGGGCGGCCAGGAACTATTACGCGGTTCTGGATCTTCGGAAAGGCGCGAGCGAGGATGAAATCAAGCGCGCTTACCGGGAATTGGCGAAAAAGTATCATTCGGACTCCGCGGGTTCTCAAAACAACGATGTGAAATTCAATGAGGTCACCGAGGCCTATCAAGCGCTTACGTCCGAGAAAACACGCGACCGACTCTTTCTTTTTGAGAGCGGGGGGTTTCCGGTATATCAGGTTCTCTTTGGCCCTGACGGCGGTATTATCTCTGCCGGAGCGGATGGAACGCTTCAATTTCTGGATCCGGCTGAAGGACGGGTTTTAAGAACGATTGATTATGTTCAGCTGGATCCAAAAGCCAGAGACTTAGCCAAATCGATTTTTGAAACGGTTGGCCTCAGAACATTCTTTCTTTCTCCGGTTGCCATCAGCCCTTCGGGGAAGGAAATCGCTGTATCTCCGAGCACGGGCCGCATTCGACTTATTGATTCGCAAACGGGTGCTATTTTAAACCAGATCAGAACCCAAGGGCTGTCAGCGGTGACGCAATTTCTTTTTAGCCGTGATGGGAAAAAGCTTTTTTGGATTGAGGCACATCGCATTAACGGAAAGCTTTGGTATGGGCCGTTTTTAAATGGTTATGACTTGGAGAAGAAAAAAGTTTTTGAAGCGCGTGATCCGGAAAATGACCGTCTTTTCTCTTTGAGTGCATCGGCTGATGGCAAGCGGCTTTATGCGTGGAATGAGGATTCCTTCAGTATTTGGGACGCGGAATCGGAACCGCCCCAGGTGATTCGGAGAATCAAGAGGCGCCATTTCGGCAATCCACCCACTTTTGTCAAAGGCGATGAAGTGATGACCGCTCTGGCGAAGGGGCGTCGTCTTGAGCGCCGCCGGGAAGGAGGCGATTTGATTGGAGAGGCATTTCTCAAGATGCCAGGCGATATGACGGAGTTGCCGCGCGGCGGCGTTTTCAGCTCCTCGGGGCTTTACGCCACGTTCGGCCATTCCGACGGAACGGTATCCCTATGGGATGTCTCCACCGGCGATTTTCTCAAAACATTCGGCGGTCATAAAGGGCCCGTGCTTTCCGCAGCCTTTGACGAAACGGGAAACCGGATCATCACAGCCGGCCGGGACGGCGCGGTGCAGGTGTGGGATGTGTCTCCTTACTCAGATAGAGGTCGCAAAGCGATCGGTGTGCGGCCCGCCACCGAAACGCCGGGGGGCAGTACAATGAACCCCGGGGGTTCATCGGGTTCGCGGCGCCCTCAGCCAGTCGCTTTAGAAAACGGCGCCCGCTTTGCCCAAGATGCAGTCAAGAAAAGACTTGACCCCTCTATTCTTGGCGCGCGATTTGCCACCGAAACTCCGGCGGGCGCGCGGTTGGCAACGCTATTTTCCGACAAGACATTGGATCGGTTTGTCCGTGGATTCACCCAAGAGGAAATCTCGAGAGGATTTGGTAAAGTAATCAATGCAGGACAACTCGTCTCTTTCTTCGTGAGCATAGGAGACAAGGAGCCCGAAAGCGCGAGAAAAACATTTGAATCAGGAAAAATTTCGGTCGAGGAATTTTTAAATCAAGAAGCTTTGTTCTATCGGGAAAACGGAAGAGAGAGATTTTTAATCGCAGGAGATCTTCTCAAAAATCTGATAAGTGATCTTGACTTATATCCGATGAATGATGAGCGTCTGCATGAATTAGCCCAGGGGTTAACACGACTATTCGGTGACCAGTTAAATTACACGCTTCGGAACTCTTTGCGGTTATGGGGATCGGCGGAAATGTATTTAGACGAAGAAGAAAAAAAAGTCGCTCAACCCATTTTAGAAAGATTGGAAAGTATCAACAAACGGCATCAGAGTATTTCGACGAATTTTTTCGGCAAGATTCCCTGGAATGGCGATCAACTGGACTGGAGTGGAATATCCAGGAAAGAGCTTATTTCTTTGATTCAAACCGCATTGAGCGAAATCGATCAGACGATCGAAGACATTAAATGGTTAAAAACGCAGGACACTATGTCTCGTCTCGAAGAATCATTGCGCGCCAAAGATACCCAAAAAAGGGAAGCGTTGCTTATGGTAAAGAGGTATCAACGAGGTCTCGAGACCGGCCTGGCGCACTTGGAAATGGTCAGGGGTGTCTATGGGGCAGCGATGGCAGGGGCAAGACCAGCGTCCATTTCTCAGGTATCGAAAACTGAGACCGGTACCGCCGAAAATTTCTTGAAGGCCGGAGAGGAGAAATTACCGTCCGAGACCATGGACGCGAGCGCGGTGCGGGAAATTTTTGGATCGGGCCGTGGGCTTGACGAGACAAACCGGCTCGCGTCGATGCTCGGCGGGATACGGTTTTTCGAGACGGCCTATGCGATGGAGATCCGGCCGGACGACTCCGCATCCTACGCGGCGCTGATGTCGCCCGCCTCGCCAAAGTCGGGAAGCGCGCTTATTTTAAAAACCGGACGAGAGGAAATTCTCACGACAATTTCACCCGTCAAAAAACAAAGGACGATTTCCTGGCCCGGAGAAGACGATTCTCAAGAAGTTGATATCATGGCCCGCTCCCAAGTCCACTCCACCCAAGACCGTCTCCTCGAAGTCCGCAGGAGCCTCCTGCCGAGCCAAGTCCTCTCCACCCCCTCGCCCTCCCAGGTCTGGTTCGACGCAGGCAGGCACTTCAGAGGGATTGAGGATATTGAGGTCTTCAGGACCCAGTTCGATCTCATGGCTTTTGAGCTCTCCCAGATCCACTATGCTTCAAGCCGGGACATGCAACTTGTTCTCCTTGGCATAGACGCTCTCCCCCCGGACTATCAAGCCCATATCTTGAGAGTCCTCGGGAAGTTCCCGATCCTTGCCGATGCCCGCACCACCCCCCGGGATCTCTCGAAACTTCAGCTCTTCCTGGGGGAGGACAACCCCATAAATGACGGCTTCCTCCATCTGGGGCTTGCCTCCGCAAGCGAAGCTACCCGGACGGACTGGCCGCTCCAGTACGCGCTCTTAAAGCTCACCACCGTTCGTCTCTCAGGCTCCAGGACAGAAGACGGCACAATAAACCCCAACGATCCCGCAATTCTTCAAGGCCTCCAGGACCCGCGTTTTGGCATGATCTTCAGCCGTTTCAATATCCCCTATGACCCGTCAAGTTTCAAACAAGCCCTTCTCGTCCTCGACCTTTCGGCCTACCGCCATTACTTGCCCGTCCCCCGGCCTTTTGATATCGCCTCCCACGCTGTCCTCGCCCGTATCCAGCAGATGGTGGAGCGGTACGTTTAGCCCTGAGAGTGGCGTCTTTTGGCCTTCCCGATTATGCTGATTGAAGTTTTAACTTGCAATTAGCATGACCCATGTGGTATCCTTTCCTCATGATTGCTCGAGAGGCAGAAAGTAAATTAAAAGAATTGGCCCGCCGGTACCCGGTGGTTTTAGTCACGGGGCCAAGACAGTCGGGGAAGACCCTTCTCTGCAAGAAGCTTTTTCGAGACAAACCTTATGCCTTATTGGAAAATCCCGATACCCTGGAATTCGCGGTCAAGGACCCTCGGGGTTTTTTAGCGCAATATCCCGAAGGCGCCGTGCTGGACGAAGTCCAAAAGGCCCCACAACTTCTTTCCTATCTCCAGGGCATTGTTGACGAAAAAAACAGGCCGGGGTTGTTCATCCTGACGGGGAGCCAGTATCTTCTGCTTCTTGAAAAGGTAAGCCAGACCCTTGCCGGCCGTCTTGCGGTATTCAAATTGCTCCCTTTGACTTTGAAAGAAGCGCGGCCTTTTTTTCAAAAGGCTGATTTAAACCGGATTCTTTTAACGGGTTTTTTCCCCCGAATCCACAATGAGAGGCTGAGCCCAACCGAGGCGCTCGCAAATTATTTTGAAACCTATGTGGAGCGGGACGTTCGGCAGATCGTCAACGTCAAAAATCTTTTGCCTTTTCGTCGTTTCGTGAAACTCTGCGCCGGACGGGTGGGGCAGCTCTTGAATCTTTCCAACCTGGGCCTGGAAGCCGGTGTTTCCCATACCACGGCCCGGGAATGGCTTTCGGTGCTTGAGGCGAGTTTTATCGTGTTTCTCCTGCCGCCTTACTTTAAAAATTTTAATAAACGCATTGTCAAATCTCCCAAACTCTATTTTCATGATGTGGGCTTGGCCGGCTATCTGCTTGATATTGAAAACCCATCGCATGTTTCGGCTCATCCCGCGCGTGGGGCTCTTTTTGAGAATCTGGTGATTCTGGATATTCTCAAGCATCGTTATAATCAGGGAAAAAGCCCCAATCTTTATTTTTTCCGTGATGCGAGCGGGCATGAAGTGGATTTGCTCACGCACGCGGGCCAGGAGATCACCGGAGTGGAAATCAAGGTCGGGCAAACCATTACTGAGGATTATTTTAAAGGGCTTGAGTTCCTGGAAAAACTGACAGGGGGTAAGCACTTAAGGAAATATCTTGTTTATGGCGGAGAGGAAACGCAGGTCCGCTCTCGCGTCCGTGTCGTGCCCTATAGCCAGTGCGGCGGTCTTTTTTAGGAATCTCTCAAACCCTTTATTTGACAGCGCTTGGCGCTTCCCCTATAATGACCTCAAACGGAGATTGGAAATGGCCGATGCCCCGCCAGTCAAGGTAAGGATAGCCGTCGTCGACGATGAGAAAATGCTCCTGCAGGTCTTCTCGTCGCTTCTGCGCCAGCATCATTACCAGGCCGACTTTTTCTCCAACCCTTTGAACGCGCTCGAGGCCATCACCAACGACCCCGCGCGGTACAGCCTCGTGATCGCCGATATCCGCATGCCCCAGCTTGACGGAATCACCTTCGTCAAGAAGATAAGGTTTCTCCTGCCGAAGATGCCGGTGGTTTTCATGACCGGGGACCCTTCGCCGGAGCTCAAGACCGAGGTCCTGAAGCTGGGCAACGTGATTTTTCTCGAGAAACCTTTTCCGCTCGAGGCGACGCTCAAGGAAACCATTCCCAAGCTTCTGAACACCAACGGCGAGAACCCCTGACCTTTTTGATTCGGTCCGATCGATGGAAAACACCGGCGAGTATTTGGGTATTTTAGCGACTTTTCTTCTGGCGGCGGCGATCGCGGGGCTGATCCTCGCGCTCAACGCGCTCCTGGGACCGAAGAGGCCGGTGAGCGCCGCCAAGGCCGAGCCGTTTGAGTGCGGCGTCGCGCCGTTTGCGGTGGCGACGGGGCACCTGTCGGTGAAGTTTTATCTCGTCGCGATGCTCTTCATCCTTTTCGACGTGGAAATCGTCTGGTTTTTCCCGTGGGCCGTGATTCTGCGGGAGCTCCGGTGGACGGGGATACTGGAAATGTTTTCTTTCGTGTTCGTGCTCGCTCTCGGATTTTTATACGCGTGGAAAAAGGGGGCGCTGGAATGGGAAAAGTAGCCGAACCCAGCCTTGAGAAATTCAGCCTCCTCACGACGACGCTCAACGACGCGATCGGCTGGGCGAGAAAATATTCCATTTTCCAGTACCCCTTCGTGACGGCCTGCTGCGGGATGGAGTACATGTCGACGGCCTGCGCGCATTACGATGTCGACCGCTTCGGCGCGGGTTTTCCGCGCTTCTCGCCGCGCCAATCGGACGTCCTCTTCGTCGTCGGCACAATCAGCCACAAGATGGCGCCGGTCCTCAAGAAAATTTACGACCAGATGTGCGACCCCAAGTGGGTCGTCGCGTTCGGCGTCTGCACCTGCACCGGCGGTTTTTACGACAACTACGCGACCGTGATGGGGATCGATACGATCATTCCGGTGGACGTGTACATTCCCGGCTGCCCGCCGCGTCCGGAGAACGTGCTGGACGGGCTGATGAAACTGCAGGACAAGATTCAGGCGCAGAAGCAGGAGATTTAAATGTCATTGCGGGGGGATTTGCGCAAGACATGAATATTGTTGAGCAGATTAAAGCTGGATTCTCGCAAATGGTCATAGAGGCCTTCGTGAACCACGGAGAGGCCACCGTCGTGGTGAAGAAAGAAAATGTCCTCGTGTTCGCGCAAGGCTTGAAAAAAGATCCCGCGCTGGATTTCGACATGCTCATCGATCTTTTCGGCGTCGATTACCTGCATTGGGAGGACAAGGCCGACCGCTTCGAGGTGGTCTACCACCTTTATTCCTCGCGGGCGAACCACCGCCTTTTTATCAAGGTCTCCGTGCCCGAGTCCGACGCGGCGGTGGATACCGTGACGGGGGTATGGCCCGCGGCCGACTGGTACGAACGGGAGGTGTGGGACATGTTCGGCATCGTCTTCCGGGGGCATCCCAATCTCAAGCGGATTCTGATGTACGAAGAGTTTCGGGGGCACCCCTTGAGAAAAGATTATGCGTACAACCAACGGCAACCGCTGATCGGCCCGCGGAATTGAGAGCGGAGAGAGGGATCGTCGGGTTTATTTCTTTCATGCTGTGCGCCGCCGCGCAAGGCGCCGACCGGGTCGTCCTGCCGGCCGATACGGAGGGCGGGCAGGGGAAAAACCCCTCGACTTCGCTCGGGGCAAGCCCCTCGGTCTATGTGAGCCGGGGCGTCTCCTGGGCCGAGAGAGGGGAATGGGACAAGGCGGTCGAGGATTTGAAGCGGGCCTACGCGCTGGATCCCGCGAACGTGGAAACGCTGATTGATCTTTGTCTGGCGTATACCGAAAAAAAAGATTTTGAGAACGCGGCCAATTACGGCCGGCGCGCCGTCGAGGCCGTCAAGGCGGGCCCGTCCGATCGGCAGGCAGGCGCTTATCACGCGCTGGGGCTCGCGCTTGAAGGCCTGGGCGAAGACCAAAAGGCCGAGGCCGCTTACCGGGAGGGGATCGCCCGGGACCCGTCCGACGCGGGCCTTTATTTGACGCTCGGCAATCTTTACGGCAAAGCAAAATCCTTGGACCGGGCATTGACCGCGTACGAAGAGGTCGTCCGTCTCGATCCGAAAAACGAGTTTGTCTATTCGAACATCGCCTATGTCCACGAGGCGATGGGAAACGCCGCGGAGGCGATGAAGGCCCTCGACCGCGCGACCGAGGCCAACCCGCGCGATGAGGTGGCGTGGTACGACCTCGGCGCGGCCCACGGCAAGCGGCGCGAGTGGGACAAGGCGATCGAGTGTTACAAAAAAAGCCTTAAGATTGACGCGAAATTTTACAAGGCCTGCATCAGCGCCGCGCTGGCCTATGAGAAAAAAGGGGATTTGACGGCGGCGTCCGAGTATTACGTGAGGGCGCTGTCCCTGACGGACGATCCCCGGCTTAAGGAAGCTATTTTGAGACTGATCACGGAATCTTCGGAAGAACTTCCGGCAACCCAAAAACTATTATAACTCCATGGGCAAGCCTATAAACTCGGAGGCCCGGGCGACCGAGACGCGCTCGATGCTTCTCAACGTGGGTCCTCAGCATCCGGCGATGCACGGGATCGTGCGCATCATCGCGGAGCTGGAGGGCGAGACCGTGCTCGGCGCGGACGTCGAGATCGGGTACCTGCACCGCGCGTTCGAGAAGATGTGCGAGCAGGGGCCTTACAACAACGCCATCCCCTACACCGACCGCCTGAATTACGTTTCCCCGCTCATCAACAACATCGGCTATTGCCTGGCCGTCGAGAGGCTCATGGGCCTCCGGACGACCGAGCGCTGCCAGTACATCCGCGTGATCATGAGCGAGATCTCGCGGATCACCGATCACCTGACCTGCATCGGCGCCACCGCGATGGAGCTGGGGGCGTTCACGGTCTTCCTTTATATGATCAAGGCGCGGGAATTTCTCTATGAAATCATCGAGAGCGTGACCGGCGCGCGCCTGACGATTTCCTACGCCCGCGTCGGGGGTTTGAAGGCGGACCTGCCGGAGGGTTTTGAGGAACGCCTGCGCGACGCGATCAGCCGGACCCGAAAAGTTTTGAAAGAAGTCGACGGGCTTCTCGGCGCCAACCGCATTTTTATCGATCGTCTCAAGGACGTCGGGATTATTTCCAGGGAAGACGCGCTGGCGTACGGCATCACGGGCCCTTTCCTCCGGTCCACGGGCGCCGATTACGATGTCCGCAAGGCGCAGCCGTATCTGGTCTATGACCGGATTGATTTTGACGTGCCGGTCGGCGAGCACGGCGACAATCTCGACCGTTATGCCGTCCGCATGGAGGAGATGGCCCAGAGCATGCGCATTATCGAGCAGGCGTTGAAAGAGATGCCCGCCGGCCCGGTCCTCGTGGACAGGGAGGAAAAGGTGATCCCCGCCGCGGAGATGGTCGACGAGGCCAAGATCGGACACACGCAGGGATTCAAGGCCGTCGGGGTCGAGGCCGACCCGACGCTCGAGGGAACGGGGAGGCCGTTTCACGCGACGGTGTACGCCAGGGAAAAAAACGTGTCGCTTCCCGCCAAGGAAGACGCCTACGGGAACATCGAGGGCCTGATGAACCACTTTAAGCTCGTGATGCACGGGCACGGGATGCGCCCGCCCAGGGGGGAGGCCTACTTTCCGGTGGAGGGCGCCAACGGCGAGCTCGGTTTCTACGTCGTGAGCGACGGGACCGAGAGGCCCTACCGCGTGCGCGTGCGGCCGCCGTGTTTTCCGATCATGGCGGCCCTGCCGAAAATTCTGACCGGAGACATGGTGGCCGACATCGTGCCGACCTTCGGCTCGGTGAATATGATCGGGGGAGAGTTGGATAGATAAAATAGGGACCAGAGCACCAGCATTTACTGGTTCCTGGTGCTCTGGTCCCTGGTCTCTATACTAAGGTTATGAACCATACAACTATTTTAAATCAACTGGATTCCGAGGCCGAAAAGATCGTCGCCAAATACGACGAAAAAAGAGCGGCGACCCTGATGCTGCTTCATCTGGCGCAGGACAAGATCGGATCGGTCACGCCGGAGGCGGAGGCGTGGGTCTCGAAATGGACCGGCGTGCCGGCGGTGCGCGTGCGCGAGGTCGTGACGTTTTACTCGATGTACCACCAAAAGCCCGTCGGCAGGCGCCACATCCGGTTTTGCACCGGCACCAGCTGCATGCTTGCCGGCCATGAGAAAATCCTGGACCATCTCAAGAAGAAACTGGGCGGCGAAGGAAAGATCTCGCTGGAGGAGGCCGAATGCCTCTGCGCCTGCGAAACGGCGCCGATGATGCAGGTGGACGACGACTATCACGGCAATTTAACGGAAAAAAAGATAGATGAAATTGTCGATCAACTCAAATGAATGTGAAGCACGGATTTCGAATTTAATTTATGGAACCCATTCTTTCCAGAAATTTTAATGTAAAAGACGCCTGGACGCTGCCGGTCGCCGAATCGCGCGGCGCTTACCAGACCGCCCGGAAAGTCCTTACGTCGATGAAACCGGAGGACGTGACGGCTGCGGTGGTCGCGTCAAACCTCCGCGGCCTGGGCGGCGCCGGTTTTCCGACCGGAAAAAAATGGCAGTTTCTGCCCAAGGACAGCCCGAAGCCGGTGTATCTTGTCGTCAACGCCGACGAAGGCGAGCCCGGCACGTTCAAGGACCGCTACATCCTGGAGCGCGATCCCCACCAGTTGATTGAGGGGATCCTCATCAGCGCGTTCGCGATCAAGTCCCGCAAGGCCTATGTGTATGTTCGCGGCGAGTACGCGGAGCCCTATCGGCGTCTTCAGTCGGCCCTCGACGAGGCGGCCGCGAAGAATTATTTGGGAAAAAATATTTTTGGGACGGGTTTCAATCTGGAGATTGTCGCGCACCGCGGCGCCGGCGCTTACATCTGCGGGGAGGAGACCGCGCTTCTCAACTCGCTGGAGGGCGGAAAAGGTTATCCGCGGCTCAAGCCGCCGTTTCCGGCCGTCGTCGGTCTTTTTGGATGCCCGACGATCATCAACAACGTCGAGACGCTGGCCTGTGTGCCCCCTATTCTAAAAAACGGCGCCGGGTGGTTCGCCGGGCTCGGCAGTCCGGGCAACGGCGGGACGCGTCTTTTCAGCGTGTCGGGGCATGTGAAAAAACCGGGCGTCTATGAGCTGCCGATGGGCACGCCGCTGCGTGAGATTATCTATGCGCACGCGGGCGGGCTTCGCGGGGGCCGCGCGCTCAAGGCCGTGATCCCCGGCGGAATCTCGGCGAAGATTCTCACGGCGAACGAGATCGACGTCAAAATGGATTACGACAGTCTGAAAGCGGCCGGCACGATGCTGGGCTCGGCGGGCGTCATCGTGATGGACGACACGGCCTCGATCGTCAAGGCGTTGTACTACGCGGCGAAGTTTTTCGCGCATGAGTCCTGCGGCCAGTGCTCGCCCTGCCGGGAGGGCACGGGCTGGGCCTATAAAATCGTCAGGCGCATTTATCGCGGCGAAGGCAGTCTCAAGGACCTCGACACGCTGCTTGCGCTCGCCAAAAATATGGAGGGGCGCACGATCTGCGTTTTTGCCGACGCCGCCGCCTGGCCGATCCAGAGCTACATCACGAAGTTCAGGAAAGAATTCGAAGAGCATATTAACAATAAGCACGAAGCACGAATTTCGAAATTCGAAACAATATCGAAATTCTAATGATCAAAATCCAAAACAATTGTTTTTGTCATTTAGATTTTGGTTATTCGAATTTTTTTCGGATTTCGTGCTTCGAATTTCGGATTTAAATTTATGGCCAACATCACTATAGACGGTAAACCTTACGCCGTTAAAGACGGCATCACGGTCATCCAGGCGATCGATGAGGCGAAGATCGACCTGCCGCGCTACTGCTATCACCCCGGCCTCTCCATTGCCGGCAACTGCCGCATCTGCCAGGTGGAGGTCGAGAAGCTTCCGCGCAGCGTGATCGCCTGCAACACGCGCGTCGCCGAGGGCATGGTGATTCATACCAAGTCCCCCAAGGCCAGGGAGTCCCAGCAGGCGGTGCTTGAGTTTCTGCTCGCCAACCACCCGCTCGACTGCCCCGTCTGCGACCAGGCCGGCGAGTGCAAGCTCCAGGATTATTACATGGAGGTCGGCCTTTACGACCCCAAGTTTGACGACCGGAAAGTGAAGAAGACCAAAAAGGCGTTTCCGATCGGGCCGACGATCATGCTGGACCAGGAGCGCTGCATTCTTTGCTCGCGCTGCGTGCGCTTCGGCGATGAGATCACCCGGACCCACGACTTCGGCATTTTCAACCGCGGCGACCGCTCCGAGATCGACGTGTGCCCCGGAAAGGAGCTCGACAACAAATATTCCGGCAACGTCGCCGACATTTGCCCCGTGGGCGCTTTGACCGACCGCGATTTTCGCTTCAAAATGCGCGTCTGGTACCTGGGCTCCCAGAAATCCGTCTGTCCCGGCTGTTCGCGCGGCTGCAACATCGAAATCCATTACGAGAAATCCCGGCCCTACCACCTGAAAAAAGAGCGGGTGATGCGGCTTAAGCCCCGCGAGAACCAGGCGGTGAACCGCTGGTGGATCTGCGACGCCGGCCGCTATGGGTACAAATCGATTGATCACGGACGTCTCGTAGAAGGGCCCCTGGTGGGCGCTCAAATGAATCGGGCGGGCACAAGGCCCGCCCCTACATGGACCTCGGTTTTGGAAAACTTGGCGGGAATTTTCAAAAAAGCGGACCCCGCCGCCTGGGCGGTGTTCGCGTCCCCCCGGCATACCAATGAGGAATTGTATCTGGTCAAACGGATATTCCTGGACCATTTGAAATGGGGACAGGTCGCTTTCCATGCGCCGGGGCAGGAAGGGGATGAGGACGATTTTCTGATCCGGAAGGATAAAAATCCCAATTCCACCGGCGCCTCGCGCATCTTGCGGCTCGGCAAACCGGACGAAGACATCACGCCGATCCTCGAGAAGGCCAGGCGGGGCGGGCTCGAGGGCCTCCTGGTTTTCGGCCATGACCTGGCCGGGATCGCCGGTCCCCAAACACTCGAGACGGTGAGGCAAAAAGTGAAAACGCTTGTTTTTGAAGGTCCGAACGACAACCCGACGGCCGCCGTGGCGGACATCGTCCTTCCGGCCGCCTCGTACGCCGAGAAGGAGGGAACGTTCACCAATTTCGAGGGGCGCGTCCAGAGGATCCGGAAGGCGTTCGAGCCGGTTTCCGGGTCGCTGGCGACCTGGGACTGGCTGCTCAATCTCTCCGGGCTCCTGGGCATGTCGCTCAAGCACCGGGGACCCGAGGATATCTTCGAGGCCCTTGCGGGCGAAAACGAATTTTTCAAAGGGTTAAATTATAAAAAAATAGGGGACCAGGGGTGTTTACTGAATTCCTGATCAAGGCGGGTCTGGCGCTTTTTATCCTGGGCAACGCGCTCAACTTCGCGGGGCTTCTGACGTGGGTCGAGCGCAAACAAAGCGCGGTGATGCAGGACCGCATCGGGGCCAACCGCGCGCGCATTGAGTTTGGGTCCAAATGGCTTTCGCCGGTGAACTGGATCCTCGGCCCGCTCAACGCGCTCGGGATTTTCCACGCGCTCGCGGACGCGATCAAAATGTTCGCAAAGGAAGACTTCATGCCGAGGGGGGCGGACCGCTTTTTGCACACCCTCGCGCCGGCCATTTCGGTCGTGTTCGCGCTCGCCGCGTTCGCGGTCGTTCCGTTCGGCGACGTCTGGCATGTCGGCGGGCGCCTCGTCAATCTCCAGGTCTCCGGACTGAACGCCGGGATTCTTTTTGTCTTCGCGATGATGTCGCTGGGCGTGTACGGCGTGATCCTGGCGGGTTTCTCGTCCAACAACAATTATGCCCTTCTCGGCGGCATGCGCGCGGCCTCCCAGATGCTTTCCTACGAGATCACGATGGGGCTGGCGGTCATGGGGGTCGTCCTGTGCGCCGGGACGCTGGACCTCCAGGGGATCGTGCGCAGCCAGTCGGCGCTCTGGGGGTTCGCGACGCAGCCGCTCGCGTTTCTCCTTTTTATGACCGCCGCGCTCGCGGAGACCAAACGCGTGCCGTTTGACCTGCCGGAGGGGGAGTCGGAGATCATCGGCTATTTCGTGGAGTACAGCGGGATGAAGTTCGGGATGTTTTTCCTGACGGACCTTGTCGAGACCGTGCTTGTGGCGTGTCTGGTCACGACGTTTTTTTTCGGCGGGTGGCAGGTGCCGTATCTTCTGCCGGACGGGTTTCACTTTCCCTGGGGCGCGGCCGTGGCCCTGCCGCATACGGCCGTGATTGTTCTGGGCGTGACTGCTTTTTTTCTGAAGGTCATTTGTTTCAACTGGCTTTTCATGGCGATCCGTTGGACCCTGCCGCGCTTCCGCTATGACCAGCTGATGGATCTGGGGTGGAAGATTTTGTTTCCCGCGTCGCTTGTGAATACGATCGTCACGAGCGTGATTGTAGTCATGAAAGGATAAATGTCATTGCGGTTAAACTATGGCGACTAAAATAATTAAGCGCAAAGAACTCGGCTTTTGGGACAGGACCTATCTGCCGGCCGTGGGGCTGGGACTCTGGATCACCTCCCGGCACTTTTTCAGGAACATGGCCGTTCACGCGCTGCATCTTTTCGGGTTCGCGAAAAACCTGCGGGGCGCCGAGACTTACCAATACCCCGAAGAACAGCGCCCGCTTTCCAAGCGCACCCGCACGCGCCACCGCCTGACCAAGCGCGAAGACGGCTCTCCGCGCTGCGTCGCCTGCATGATGTGCGAGACCGTCTGTCCCGCGCGCTGCATCAATATCGTCGCCAAAGAAAATCCCGATCCCAACATCGAGAAGATGCCGGCGTCCTTCGATCTGGACCTGGGGATGTGCGTTTACTGCGGGTATTGCGTCGAGGTGTGCCCGGAGGACGCGATACGCATGGACACGAGGATTTTGGATATCGCGGCGTACAGCCGGGAAGGGATGAAACTGGATATGCAGAAACTTTTAAATCCCTGAAAACTCGGGGGACCCTAAAGCGATTCTTTCCCGCCGCCCCTTTCGATTTCCTCGTTCATCATTTTATAAAAATAACGGTCCGCCTCCTCGTAACTTTCGAAAATCGTCGCGCTCGGCAAGGCCTTCACGATGTCGAAGAGCCGCTTGATCTGGGGCTTGAGGTTGCAGAAGAGGAGCTCTCCGCCGTTGTCGAAGAGGAATTTCTTCATCGAAAAGAGCACGCCAAGGCCCGCGCTCGAGATATAATCCACCCGCTTCAAGTCGAGGAGGATGCCGCGCGTGGCGGGCACGAGAAGCGGCCCCACGTTTTTCTGAAACTCGAGGTAGGTGTCGGAATCGATGGTCCCGACGGGGGAGACGGTAAAGAAGCCTTTTTTCTCTTTGTCGGGGCTGATCTTAATTTCCATTCCGCTATCATAGACGATAGGCGGGCGCTTTGTCCAGTCCGGCGAAGGCGCGTGAAGGCGCGGGCGCTAGAGGTGGGCGTCGTCTTTTGAAAGATAATTTGCGACGTAATCGGCGATTCCTTCCCGCAAAGGGCGGGGGCGGACGGGGAGGCCGGCGCTTTTCAACTTCGAGGAATCGGACTGCGTGAAGTATTGATACTGGTTCCTGATCGCGTCGGGCATCGGGATGTACTCAATCCGCGGGGGCTTGCCCATCGCCTCGAAAAGAGATCTCGCCAGCTCGTTCCAGGTCTCGGCCCTGCCGGCGCCGAGGTTGTAAATCCCCCGCCATTTCGGATTTTGGTAGAACCAGACGAGCGCGTCCACCGCGTCTTTCACGTACAAAAAATCCCTCTTCTGCCCGCCGTCGGGGTACTCGGTTTTGTAGGATTTAAAAAGCCTCAGCGTGCCGGTGTCGCGGATTTGCTCAAATCCCTTTTGCACGAGACTGCGCATGGGGCCTTTGTGGTATTCGTTGGGGCCGTAGACGTTGAAAAAGCGGAAACCGGTCACGCGGTCTTGGTGGCCGTGCCCGAGCACCCAGCGGTCAAAATCAAGCTTGGACTGGCCGTAGGGGTTGAGCGGCTTGAGACGGGGGGCGAGCTCGTCGCCGTCCGAGAAGCCCTCCGCGCCGTCGCCGTAAACGGCCGCGCTCGAGGCGTACGAAAGCGCCGCGCCGTTGGCGAGGCACCAGCGGGCGACGCGCTCGGAGTATTCGGAGTTGTTCTTTCTCAGGAACGCGCGGTCGGTCTCGGTGGTGTCGGAGCAGGCGCCCATGTGAAAGACCGCCCGGATCTTGCCGTCAAACTCCTTTTTCTCGAGGCGCCCGATAAACTCGTCGGACTCGTAGTAGGCGTCGAAGTTTTTTTTCTTCAGATTGTCCCACTTCGGCGAGTTTTTGGCCTCCTGGTCCACCGCGAGGATATCCCGGAGCCCGATCTGATTTAATTTCCAGACGAGCACGCTCCCGATAAACCCCGCCGCCCCCGTGACCGCGATCATATTTTCTCCCCAGCGAATGAGACATTCTAACATAGCGTCCCCCCGGTTTCCAATCCGCATCCCTGTCAATCCGCATCCCTGTCCGCATCCCTGTTCGCATCCCTGTCATTCCCGCGAAGGCGGGAATCGACACAAAGTGTCGCCCTCGAAATCTTTAATCGAGGGCCAAGGTTGATCCCCGCCTTCGCGGGGATGACTTTCGAGAATTTGGAGGTAGGTTTTGGTGTCTATTCGGAGGGTTCGCAGGTTCGACATGATTTCAAAGGCGGAGAGCTCCCGTCCATGACAAACGACGACCGGGCGGCGAGCCCCGACTTTCGTGTAAATCCGATGATCGCCTTTTTGCCGCACGAAAACGCACCCCACGGCAAGAAGGAATTTTTCAAATTCCCGGCTGTGGATGGGTCGGACGCCGGGCATATTTTACGCGTGGACTGGGATTTGAATGTCTTTGGATTCTTGGCCGACGACTTGGGGGGTGGACCACTTATTCTTGACCTTCGTCCAGCCGTAGTTTTGGAGCATTTCTTCCACGGTGCCGTTTTTCACGGTTTCTTCGATGATCAATTGATAGGAAGTATCGAAAGATTTTTTGGCGTCTTCAAGCGTCTCGCCGCTTGCGGCCAGATCAAAGGCGGGGGTATAGCAGATAAAATGTTTGCCTTCTTTCAGGTAAAAAATGGGAATTTGGGTTTTAACGGTGATTTGGTGTCTCATGATTTTGTCTTTCATGGGTAAGTATACCACAAAGAAGGGTTTCATGCCGAGGGCTAATTTTGGCCCCTAGGGCCAGAGGGGTCTGACCCCTCTGGCACCGGGTGACGTGTTATAATTAAAATTGTATGAAAACACTTATAATTGGTTGCGGGTATTTGGGGACGGCGCTTGGGGCGCGTCTGGCGGAAGGCGGGGCGCGGGTATGGGGGGTGCGGCGTTCTTGGAGGGGTGTGAAGGCATCGTTTCCCTCCAAGGCGCAAAGAATTGAGGCGGATCTTTTGAGGCCGGAGTCGCTTGCGGGGCTGCCGGAGGTTGACTTTGCGGTGCTTTGTCAGGCGCCCAGCCGGCCGGGGGATAGCTACGAAGGCACCTATTACAAAGGAACGCGCCACCTTATCACCCGCCTGAGAGAGACGGATCCCCGCTTTATCCTCGTGTCCAGCACCCGCGTTTATTCGACAAACGACGGCTCGTGGGTTGACGAGGACACCGACCCCCGGGCGGGCGGGGAGGCCGACGACAACAGCCGCTGGCTTCTGGAGACGGAGCGGTGGGCGCTCCAAAATTCTTCCTGCATTGTTTTTCGGCTGGGTGGAATTTATGGCCCCGGGCGGAACCGTCTTGCCGCTCGAGCCTTGACAAAAGTGCCAGAGGGGTCTGACCCCCGCCACAAAGCCGGCGGGCAGGCCTCTGGCACCAAGCGCGATCCCTCCAGCGCCGGGCGACGGGGGGCTTATGTGAACCGGATTCACGTTGAAGATGCCGTGTCGGGAATAGCGCTTTTGATGAAAAAGGGGAAGGTCGGGGAAATTTATCTGGGGGTGGATGACCTGCCGTCAATAGACTCTCGAGGGAGCGCTTTGGCGTCAGGCAAGCGCTGTTCGAACGCGAAAATCAAGCGTCTGGGCCTGCGCCTCAAATACCCTACATATAAGGAAGGC
>JACPAX010000038.1 GCA_016180585.1 Candidatus Omnitrophota bacterium
AGAGAACCAGGGCGGCCAACCCTGCCCGGGGGCCAAAAAGTTCGGTGGCGAATATAAATACAAGAAAACCGAAAACCAGCGACACCAGCGCTATCGGCAAACGCGCCCAGAAAATGAGATTGTCCGCGTTGGAGTTGTAGTGATAAAAAAACTGCCTGGCAAATTCAGGGCTGTCGGCCGCGGCCCAGGAGGGGTGATCCAGGGGCGCCCTGGCGCCCAGAAAGAGAAGCGGGATCGCGCTCAGGTATCGCGGCAACGGCGGCGAGGCGGGATTCATCCGAAAGTCGCCAAACGCGACAAGCGACGAGTAGCCGCTCGCGGCGTGATGGGAAAATTCGTCGGCCGTCGGCGACTGGGTGCGCATACCCAAGATCACCTGGCCGGCCATAAGCGCGAGAAGAACTCCGACGGCTCCCTTGATTTTCAGGGACATCTTCAGCCTCTCAGCCTGAAAATAACGTAACGTTCATTCTCATCCTGCGCGCGATACCGCGCTCTCAAATAAGCCTCAAAACCCTCCGCGGCGCTCCTCAAATTGTCCCGGGTCGTCACAAAATACCCCGCGCCTTTTTGGATCATCCCGTTCAGGCGGGGGACCGACTGCTCCAAAGGCTTGGAGGCGCTGAATTCCCAGCCTTTCCGGTGGCAGTAGTAAAGCAGCGCGTGCGTGGAGCCGTAAGACGCCACGATGAGCGAATTCGCCGGGGTCGTCTGCCGGATCTTTTCACCGGCCTCTATCAAATCAAGACGCTCCTGAGGGACAGCCCATAGTCCCCTGCCATAGTAAAACAAAGTCCCCAGGGTCACCGCCATGCACACCAGGAACGCGGAGAGCTTCACGGCCCGCTTTCGCATCCGGGGCTCCTCCAGGATCCGCCGGGTCCCTATCCCGATGAAGATTGCGCAAACCGGCAAAAAAGCCATCAGGTAGTAGGTGTTGATGATAAAAATAGGCCAGACCAGCGCCAGAAAGACCGCGATCCCCCAGAACCAGACGTAGAGAAATCTGTTTTTCCTTTCTGCGATCCCACGGAAAAAACCGCGAAAGAAAAGCAGCGTCCCGACCGGCGTCAACAAATGAAGGAAAAATATTTTTAAAACGGGAAGGAGCCGCTGCGGCGAAAACAAATCGGCAAAATGAACCGGGGAGTCTCCCCGATGGTAAACCATCGTCCGATAGTTGAGATCCATCCCTTGCGACAACCCATACATCCGCCCGTACCAAGCGAGGGAAAGAAACGCGGTCAGAAAATAGACATAATATTTCGGCTTTCGAAAAATGGCGGCGCCTTCGGCTTCCCATGCCATCAGAAAAATAACGGGCAAAAGATAGAGCGTGTAGGGTTTTGTCCACAAAGCCGCCACCACGGAAAGGAGCGAGATCAAAAAATAGGCGGTCTTTCTCTTTTCGGTATACCGATGGAAAAAATAAAGCCCCGAGACGATCGACAGGAGCATAAACATATCCGGTTGTATCGAGCGGCTGAAAGCGACGCTCACCGGGGAGAAAGCGAGAAAAGCGAAAGCTACAACCGCGGCGACTATTCCGTGGGTTTTCTTTGTGAAACAAAAAACCGTAATCATGAACCACATCGAAAAGAAAACGGACACGAGGCGGGCCGCCCACTCCTTCACCCCGCCGACGACCCAGTAACTCAACGCGATGAGATAGGGCACGATGGGAACTTCGGCCGTCTCCAGATAAGGGCCCGGACCATTGGCGTCGATCTCCGGGTAGAAAAAGAGAAAACCGTGCTCATAAAAATTTCGCGCGATCGTGGCGCTCGTCATTTGCCGGCTGACGCTGTTATACGGCTCCATGAACGGCAAGTCTAAATGATAGACCCGGACGGCCAGCGCGCCGAATACGATGCCCCAAAATAAAATACCGGCCTTACCCTTCACTTGACACCCCCTGAGTCGCCTAGTAGAATCCTCAGATTAATCCATGCCGCCCATAGTCGTCGTCCCCACGTATAACGAGAAACCAAACATTGAGGCGCTGATCTCCCGGGTTCTCGGAATGGATCCCGCTATCCATGTCCTGGTCGTCGACGACCAGTCGCCCGACGGCACGGCCGAAATTGTGCGTCGGATAAGCCAAGACTCGCCGCGGGTCCATCTCGTATCGCGAAGCGGCAAGCGTGGACGCGGGCTGGCCGGCATCACGGGGTTTCAATACGCCGTGCGCGAAGGTTTCGACCCGATTCTGGAAATGGACGCCGATTTTTCGCACGACCCGAACGACATTCCGCGTTTTTTGGGCGCCAGCCGTGAATCTGATGTGGTGATCGGCTCCCGCTTCGTGCCGGGCGGCGGGGAATCCGGCAGGGGCCTTCACCGCCGCCTCCTCTCCCGGGCGGCCAATCAATTCACGCGCACTCTCTTGGGCCTGCCCATCCAGGACTGCACCTCCGGGTTCCGCTGTTTCAGGAGGCAGGTCCTGGGGTCCCTTCCCCTCCACGATATGTTTTCGGAGGGCCCTTCGATCATCGCGGAAATCCTCTGCGCGTGCAAAGCGCGAGACTACAAAATTCGCGAGATCCCCATCCTCTTCAAGAACAGAAACTTGGGAAAGTCCAAACTGAATCCTTGGAAATTGATCGTCGTTCTCTTAAATGTCGTCCGTGTCGCGCTTCAACATTCCCGCGGTTCAATTTCAAAATAACAAACGTTGCCGAAAAAAACCCCTTTTCGCTGAAATTGCGGGACTCTAAACCCCTTTAGCGTCGAGGCCCATTCTTTTTTTCTCAAATAAGCCTTGCCCCCGTCAAAAAGATTCCAGTAATTCTGCTGGAGGTTCCCCCGCAGCCATCCGTCATGCCGGATATGGTCCAAGACCAGAATTTTTTCTTTTGAGACGCGTTGCGTCTCCGCGAGAACGGCGGCCCACTTTTTAAAATCGATGTGATGCAACACAAAAAAGAGGGTCACGATGTCAAAGGCCTTGTCCTCAAAAGGCAGCGCCTCGGCGGAGGCCACAAGACATCGGGAGCTCGGGTAACGCCGTTTACAGACCTCGACCATTTCCGGGGAATTGTCAACCGCCGCGTGTTGGCGGGTTTGGCCGGGGTCATAATACAATTGCACAGGGCCGCAGCCGATATCGAGCACGCGCTTGCCTCTCGTCCGGTCGTTTACCCGAAAACGGCCGAGACCGTTCAGGAGGGAAAGCATCTTGTTTTTATGCTCGTATAACGATGGGAAATGAAAAATCGCTTCGGGATTCAAACGCATGAGGTGGTCATCACGTCGGGACCTCTCCTTCAGAGGGGTCGATTGTCCCATAGCCGGACAAATTTTTCAATCGCTTTCCCCCGTTTTTGCTTTTGATTTTCTTTTGTGCTACCATACGCGGAATGTCCAAATTGCTGCCCAGTCTGAGCCTCTTTTTTCCCGCCTATTACGACGAAAACACCATAGAATCGCTCACAAGGGCGGGCGTTGAAGTCGCCAAAACGCTGACCGACGACTTCGAGATCATTATCATCGACGACAAGAGCCCTGACCGCACGGGGGAAATCGCCGATCGCTTGGCCGCGGAATTCAAACAGGTGCGCGTCATCCACAATCCTGAAAATCTGGGCGTCGGGCAGGCGATGATCACCGGTTATCGCGCCGCAGCCAAAGATTACGTCTTCTATACCGACGGGGACGCGCAGTACGATATCCGGGAACTGCCGCTTCTGGCGCAGCACGCCAAAGATTACGATGTCGTGATCGGTTACCGCCTGAGACGCGCGGAAGGCTGGAAACGGGTTTTTACGAGCCGCTGTTTTCATTTCCTTGTCTTTTTGCTGTTTGGCGTCCATTATCGCGACATCGACTGCAGCTTCAAACTGCTTCACCGCCGTTTCCTCGACAAACTTGTATTCCGCACCAACAGCGGGCTCATTGACGCGGAAACCATGATCCAGGCCAATCGCCTCAGGTTTCCCGTCAAAGAGATCGGGGTGCACCATTATCCGCGCCGGTTCGGCCGATCCCAGTGCCTGCGCCTCAAGCTGATCCTGTCGATGCTCCTCGACATGATCAAATTGCGTTTGAGACTCTGGTGACTATTTCTCGATGATTTTTGTCACCGGCGGGACAGGCTTTATCGGAAAACCTCTGGTTGAGCGGCTCGCGCGATGCCACAAAATCCGTTGCCTGGTCCGTTCCGCCTCCCGCTCAAAGATCGCGCCCAACCCCGCCGTTGAAATTGTAGAGAGGGATCTCTTGTCTTCCGCGATCCCAAAAGAATCCCTCGATGGCGTCGAAACGGTGATTCACCTGGCCGCGCTTTTACGGAGCGCGAAGGCGTCCGATATTTACCGCGTCAACGTGACGGGAACAAGGCTCCTGGTGGACGCATGCAAAAAAAACGGGGTAAGGCGTTTTATTTTTCTCAGCACCGAGAACGCCTTGCGCGAGGATCTTCGCGACGCTTACCCCGAGAGCAAACGCCAGGCGGAGCGCATCGTCAAAGAGCTCGAAAATTTTCTCATCCTGCGTCCCTGTTTCGTCTACGGCCCGGGCGATACGCACGGGCTCGGGAAACTGGCGGACCTGGCCCGACAGTGGCCTTTCGCGCCGCTTTTCGGCGGGCTAAAATCTAAAATTCAGCCCATCCATATCCAGGACATGGTCGAATGCCTCACGCGGGCCGTCTTCTCGGAGATTTCCGGTGAGTATCTCCTCGCGGGACCGGAGTCGATCAGCATCAACGACTTTATCAAGAAAACCCTGAAGGCAAGACGGCTCGACAAACCACCCGTTCCGCTCCCCTACCCGTTCTACTTTCTGGCGGCTAAATTCTGCGACATTTTCCTTCCTGAGATCGGCTGGGGAAGCCCGCAGCTCATGAATATTTACAGAAGCCGCACTTACTCTATTGAGAAAACGGTGAAAGATTTCGGCTACGCGCCTCGGGGAATCAACGAAGGCCTCAAACTGGAGAACCCATGAAAAAACTTCTTTTCCTCGCTTTTGCCCTGCCCTTTTTCTGGATGGCGTTTCTGAACCAGGGTTTACCTTTCAGTACCATGGACGATCCCACACTCCTTTACATGGCGCAGACAACCCCCTACGAGAAAATCATCTCGCGGGTGATTAATCCGCTCACGCCCACCTGGAGCTATCAGCTCGAGATGCAGGGCGGCGGGGAGCAAAACCAGCTGGGCTTAAGACCGATAGAGCTTCTGATTTGGAAACTTTTGCTCAGTTGCTTCGGCTACGCCCCAGCCGCCTATTTTCTGGTCAAGGCGGTGTATCTGGCGCTTGTCAGCGCGCTTATTTTCTTTATCACCTGGCGCCTGACAGAGAATAAAACAATGGCGACTCTGGCGGCGCTCTTTTACTCAACGGCCCTCCCGTGTTACATGAGCGTTTTCTTTATCAGCGACTTCGGGCTTCTGGCCCAATTCATCCAAGGGCTGGCCGCACTCCTTTTCCTGGATATCGTTGAGAAAACCGAGGAGGGAGAACTTGCGCTGCCAAAACTTTTCAGGCTCTGCGGGGCACTCTTTCTTACCCTGTGGCTGGGCATCAAAACCTATGAGACGGTGAAAATCCTTCCTTTTATTTTCCTGGCCTTTCTTGTTTTAAGAAACCTCCGGAATCTCACGAGCTGGATTCGGCAGAAAAAAAATATCGCGCTCACCGCGTGGCTTTTATCCTTGTTTGTCCTTGTGGTCCCATTTACCGCAAACTTTAAAGCCGTCAACCGGACGGCGGAAGTCAAGAATACGCTCCTGCCCAATTATCATTGGGACACGCTTTACCGGTCGCTTCTCCAAAACACGAAAAACGCGTGGGAGACTGAGCCGGACATCGCGCTTTTTTCGTTCAAGTCCTGCCTGCCCTTTTCGATCGCGAGAACTCTTGGCTTTTTTCTTTGCTGGGCCGTTGTCTTCGCGCTTCTTTATCTGCTTCTGCGACGAAACAGCCTCTGGAAATCTCTGGACCGAAGAAAACAACTGCTTTGGAGTTTCTCGGGGCTTTGGCTTTTGGCTGACTTTGCGGCCCTGGGCACCGCCCGCGAGGCGGACCCCAGGCATCTCATGGTTCCGCTTATTCCGGTCACAATCTTCCTCGCCTCTTCCTTTTTCTTTATCCGACAGGCGCCTGGGACGAGGGCAAGAAAAGTCTTTTCCACTGTACTTCTGATAGGCTGGTGTTTTTCCTTTTTCACCAATCTAGATCACCAGATGTATTTTCGAAAATTCCTGGGTGGTTTTCAAATAGGCCAGGAAAAATACCTGAACTTCATTTACGAAGATTACCACGGAAAAAAAGCGCAAAGCTACAACAACATGATCAATTTCATGCTCGTGCACCAAGCGCTTAATATTTGGCACATTCCCTTTATCGT